>JAZNWJ010000037.1:0-15967 GCA_045593245.1 Acutalibacteraceae bacterium
TTTTATTGTATCTGTGAAAAAACTCTTTTATTTGATATTTACTAAAGCCTAATTTATCTGCAATTTCTCTTTGTGTTAACCCTCTACTTTTCATTTCTAATATTTCATTTTCAAATTGCTTAATGTATCCATATCCTCTTGACATAAAAATTCCCCCTTATGGTAGTTTCTTAATTCTACCATAAGGGGGTGGTTTTTTCTATTGTCCGTTTTTACTGGACTTGTGCAAAAATGTATACAAGCCTTTATATTATTTTACAGTAATTTTACCACCCTTTAATACGGGTTCAACAATTTCCTCATCAGCGTTACAGAAATTTGTTTCATTATTAAAGCTAAGGGATTGTTCTCCCTTATCGGCGCTTACCTTAACTTTAAATTTTAGTATAACAATATCGCCGTTGTTATTTGTATTTTTAAGTGCCGATTGAGTAACCAGCAAAGCCACGCAACCGCCTGCATCATTTATTTCGCACTCATCAAAAACAGTACCCTTACTAACTGAAACAAAGCTAAGATTATCGGAATCATAATCAATTAAAATTTGTCCGCCCCAGATACCGTGATTTTTTTCAATACTTACAGGTATCTCAACCACATCTCCGGTCATGGCTTTTGCCGTACCGATGGTAATCGTTGTGTCGCCTATATTTTGAAAAATTAAAAGCAGACCCACTGTTATTGTTGCAATAGCCAGAACAACAGCAATAATTGTATAAATAAGATTTTTCTTCATAATCAAAAGCCCTCATATTCACCATTGTTAATTTTTTGTTTCAAAGCACTTACAACGCCATCTTTATCTTCCTTATATGTAACACCATACCAACGATCTTCAGCAACAAGTACCGATACTTCCTTCTGTCCACGATCAATAACATTGGATACAACGGTAGGTAAATAATACTCAACCTTTGGAACATTGATTTTTTCGGCAAAAAACACTTTGAGGTCATTTTCAATATATTCGAAAACTTCTGGCGTGAATCCCCACATATTCATTGAAACAATACAATCCGGTGGCAATTCTACCCAATTTACATCATCCTCAGTGTACTTACAATCAAGAATCTTTGTGCGTTCAGTAACCGATTTTAATACTCCGTTTTCTATTTCACAAATCCCGCGTGATACAGTTCCATTTTCAGTGAGAGTGTTCTGGAGTCTGAAGCCTACCATACAAAAATCGTCTTTTTGCTCTTTAAGATGGTTAAACATTTTTTTGTAAGCGCCCTTGCCATAATAGTCGTCAGCATTGATAACTGCAAAAGGTGTGTTAACCTTGTCACGTGCGCAGTAAATTGCATGTGCAGTACCCCAAGGTTTTACACGGTCTGCGGGACAAACGAACCCTTCGGGCAGCATATCTATTTCCTGAAAAGCATACTCAACGTCAATCATCTTTTCAATTCTGCTGCCAACAATTTCTTTAAATTCTTTTTCAATTTCGTGCTTAATAATAAAAACTACCTTGTTAAATCCAGCAGCTTTTGCATCGAAAACCGAAAAATCAATAATTGCTTGTCCACCGGGACCTACAGGTTCAATTTGTTTAAGACCGCCAAAGCGACTACCCATACCGGCAGCCATAACTACAAGTGTTGCGTCAAAACTCATTATTTTTTCTCACTTTCTTTTTTTAATGATTTAGAAGCGCGTGCACCTTCATTTGCCTTTTCGTTAAATCCTTCAGTACTCTCGCGCATAAACAGAACTTTAAAAGTCAGTATTAAAAGCTTAATATCAAGCAGCAAAGAATATGTTTCTACGTAAATCAAGTCCATATGAAGTTTATCTTCAGGACTTGTATTATACTTGCCATAAAGCTGCGCAAATCCAGTAAGTCCGCCTTTAACACGATGACGAAGCTCAAATTCGGGATACTTTTTTGAATACTCGTAAACGTTTTCTATTCTTTCCGGACGAGGACCCACAAGCGACATATCGCCGCGTAGAATATTAAACAACTGTGGTAATTCATCCATACGGCAAGCACGTATAATCTTACCAACCCGTGTTATACGGTCGTCACCATCCACTGCCTTTTTAGCGCCATCCTTATCAGCGTCGACAATCATAGAACGAAATTTTAAAACATTAAATATTTTTCCGTTTATAGTGATGCGGTTTTGCTTAAAAAGTATCGGACCACCATCATCAAGCTTAATTGCTATCGCACAAATAAGCATAAAAGGACTTGTAATAATAATTGCAATAGCAGAAATTACAATATCCATTATTCGCTTGATAATTCTCTGCTCAAGAGTAAGACCACGATTACGACTCATAAGTACCGGTGTGTCGCTGATTTGTATGTTATAACTATTGCTGACAATTATGTCAGTAATATCGGGTAGCAAGTAAGAACGTTTTTCGTGTGTATAGCAGTAAGAAAGTATCTGTTTTTGCAAGTTTTTATCAATACCGCAAATAACAACTGCTTCATATTTATCAATTAGCCTTTTTATTTCCGCAAGATCGGTAGTATTAACGTTTATACCACGCTCTATCTGAAAACGGTCAGATATTTTACCCATTTTTTGAATAAGCTCAAAACCCGCGCTGTCATCACCAAAAACTGCAATAACACGACGAGGTGGATATAGTTTAAAATAAATAGTATTAGCGCAAAATGAACATAATGCAACAACAAAAATCTGATATATAACACCAACAATAATTGGAGGTATTTCAACCATTTCACGTGCGATAAGGCTAAGTTCAAGATACATAATAGCATTGGTGAAAACAGTCGCTAACGAAAAACTGTAAATTATTTCGTGTATGCGTGATATACCAATTTTAAAAGCACCATACAGTGACGAAAAAACGGTAAAAAGCAAAACGTACGACAAAATAACAACATAGTTACCCTTGTTACTGAAGAGTGACTGGGAATAACCTGTTGTCCAAACCTGAATAAAGCCAACCGTAACTGCAGCTACTATCATTATTTTAACGAAAAGCATAATGCTTTTACGAATTTTAACAAGATTTTTCATAAACACACCTCAAAAAATGTGCTAAATTACATAATATAGTATATAATTATTATACACCCATTGTCAAGTTAAATAAATGTTTAAAATTTAATTCTTGACAATGAGTAATTAAAATTGTATAATGTCGTTTGACTGTGTGGCATCCAATTACTTATATATAAATGTGTAAAAGGTGGTTTTTAACTTGGCTAAGGCTATTAAGGTAACCGACGACGGTTTGAAAAAACTTCAGGAAGAACTCGAATATTTAAAAACAGAGGGTCGCACTGAAATTGCAGAAAAGATTAAGGTAGCACGTGGCTACGGTGATCTTTCTGAAAACAGCGAATATGACGATGCTAAAAACGAACAGGCAAAAATTGAGGCTCGTATTGCAGATTTAGAAGCAATGCTCAATAATGTTGAAATTATCAAAGATATTAAGGGCGCAACCAAAACCGTAGTCGTTGGTGTTAAGGTAAAAGTTTACGACGAAGAGTTTGATGAGGAAGATGAATACTATGTTGTTGGCTCTACCGAAGCTGACCCCGCAAGCAATAAGATTTCAGACGAATCTCCCGTAGGACGCGCATTACTTGGTCATAAGGTTGGCGATATCGTTATGGTTGAAGCACCTGCAGGTGAAATTAAACTCAAAATCGTTGGTATTTCAAAATAATATTCCGGGGTGGCACAGCTACCCCTATTTTTAATAAATTATCTGAAAGGATGTTTAAAATGAGCGAAAACAACAATGCTCCCGTTCAAGAATTAAGTGAAATCTTACAGGTTCGCCGTGACAAACTTTCTGCAATGAAAGAAAGCGGTAATGATCCATTTGTTAAAACCAAATACGACGTCGACGCACATTCAATGCAGATAAAAAGCGATTTTGAAGGCTACGAAAACAAAGAAGTTAGCGTTGCAGGACGTATTATCGCCCGCAGAATTATGGGTAAAGCAAGCTTTGTAACCCTTCGCGATGGTGAGGGTGATATTCAGCTTTACGTTCGCCGCGATGATGTTGGCGAAGACACCTATGCTGCATTTAAAAAATGGGATATTGGTGACATTGTAGGTGTTAAAGGTACTGTGTTTAAAACCCAGACCGAAGAAATCTCGATTCACGCAAACCATATCGAGATTTTGGCAAAATCACTTCTCCCCTTGCCCGAAAAATTCCACGGTCTTACCAACAACGACCTTCGCTTCCGTCAGAGATATGTTGACCTTATTATGAACCCAAATGTACGTCGCAACTTTGTTATCCGTTCACAGTTCATCAAGTTTATGCGTAAGTATCTTGACGATATGAACTATATCGAGGTTGAAACTCCCGTACTTAACACTATTGTTGGCGGTGCAGCTGCTCGTCCGTTTATCACACACCACAACACACTGAATATTCCAATGTATATGCGTATAGCTACCGAGCTTCCGCTTAAGCGTCTTATTGTTGGCGGTATGGAACGTGTTTATGAAATTGGTCGTATTTTCCGTAACGAAGGTATGGACCCTAAACACAACCCCGAATTTACTACAGTTGAGCTTTACCAGTCTTATGCCGATTTCCACGATATGATGGATATTGCCGAGGGCATTATCTCGGGTGCTGCTAAAGAGATTCACGGCACTTATGAAGTTGAGTGGCTTGGCGAAAAGATTGACCTTACACCGGGTTGGCGCAGACTTACAATGGTTGACGCAGTTAAAGAATATGCAGGCATTGACTTTGGCGCTATTACTGATGATGCCGAGGCAGTAGCCGCAGCAGAGAGCATTGGTGTTGAACTTGCCGAAACCGCTGATAAGACCTGGGGCAACGCACTTTACGCTTGCTTTGACCAGAAGGTAGAAGAAAAACTTATTCAGCCTACATTTATTACAATGTATCCTGTTGAGGTTTCACCACTTACAAAAGCTTCACCTGAAGACCCACGTCTTACCGAAAGATTCGAACTCTTTATCTGCCACAGCGAACTTGCAAACGCATATTCAGAGCTTAATGACCCAATCGTTCAGCGTGAACGTTTTGAAAAGCAGTTAGAGCTTCGTGAACGTGGCGACGACGAGGCAGAAATGCTTGACGAAGATTTCCTTACCGCTATGGAATATGGTATGCCTCCAACAGGCGGTATGGGTATTGGCATTGACAGAGCAGTTATGTTGCTTACCAACTCTGATACCATCCGTGAAGTAATCGCCTTCCCCACAATGAAACCGTTAGACTAATAATTTATCACCTTGTATATTTTTATATGCAAGGTGATTTTTATTTTTTCATAAAACTAATGACAAATTTAAAAATGTATGTTATTATATAAAAAGTTAGTACTTTTTGGGGTGTTATATATGAAATATTATGACCTTGTTTTAGATTATGCTAAATCCAATTATAAAAAAATGTTTCGTGAACCTGATGGACTGCTAAAACACAAGTTTATAGTTCCGGGCGCGGCTTACAGTAACAGCCTTTGGGACTGGGACAGTTGGCTTACCAACATTGCGCTTCGCGATTTTGTAACCGAAGATATTTCAGAGTATGAAAAAGGCTGTATTCTAAACTTCCTTGACCATATGGAAGATGACGGTAAAATGCCAATATATATAATGCCTACACTAAAGTTTTATCATTGTGATAATATTGCCGTTACTAACATCCACAAGCCCTGTCTTGCACAACATGCGGCATTTATTGTAGAGGTTAATAATAACGATATAGAATGGCTTCGTCCATATTTTGATAAAATACTCAAATTTATCGATTACTATTATAATAATCAACGCCACGAATCGGGACTATATTTTTGGATAAATGACTGTGCAATCGGTGTAGATAACGACCCATCTACCTATTATCGTCCCGAAAATAGCTCGGCATCAATTTATCTTAACTGCTTAATGTATAAAGAGTTAGAGGCGGTGTGCTATTTAGGCGAACTTTTAGGCGTAGATGTCAGCTTTTATAAAAATAAAGCTGAAAATTTAAAAACTGTTGTTCAAGACCTTTGTTACGATGAAAAAGACGGTATGTACTACAGTTGCGACCTAAATCTACTACCTGTTAATCCTGATAATATTATGCACTCGGGTGCACCTCGTCATTGGAATACACTCATTCAGCGTATTGGTTGCTGGTCGGGCTTTATGGCTATGTGGGCAGGAATTGCAACACCCGAACAGGCTGAACGTATGGTAAAAGAAAACCTGCTTGACGAAAAAGCATTCTGGGCGCCTTACGGTGTGCGTACCCTTTCAAAATACGAAAAAATGTATTCTATTAAAAAGACAGGTAATCCTTCCTGCTGGTTAGGACCAATCTGGGGTATTTCAAACTACATGGTATTTGATGGACTTGTTAAATACGGTTTTATAAACGAAGCAAAAGAACTTGCTACCAAAACACTTAAACTATTTGGCGAAGATATTGCAAAAAACGGTGAATTGCACGAGTATTATGACCCCGAAAGCGGCGAATGGGTTAATAACCCCGGTTTCCAAAACTGGAACCTTTTTGCAATAAAAATGGGACAATGGCTTAAAGAAAATCAAGATTAAATTTTAGAACGGAGTTTTAAAATGAAAGATACAGCGGCAATTATTTTATGTGCGGGCAAAGGCTCACGAATGAATGACAATTCAAAAAGTAAGGTTTGCTTTGATTGCGCAGGCGTCCCCGTTATACGCAGAATTATTAATAATATGAAAGCTGCAGGTGTCAGCCGATTTGTTGTGGTAATCGGCCATCAGGCATACAGTGTAATGGACTGCCTTGACGGTGTTGACGGTGTGGTTTATGCCTATCAAAAAGAACAAAAAGGCACAGGACATGCTGCCCTTTGCGGACTTAAAGCGCTTTCTTCTATAGGTTACAATGGTCCTGTAATTGTTTCTATGGGCGACAAAATTATATCTACCGACGTAATTAGCGGCATTTTACAAAAAGCTGAATCTGCTGATGCTGTCTGGGGTGTACAGCCACTTGAAGCCAACTTTAATGGTGGTCGTGTTGTTGTGCGCGATGGTAAACCGTACGGCGTTATAGAGTTTACCGATGCCGCGCTTATGGCACTTGGAAATACAACACCCGATAAATACGAATCCCTATTAAATTCAATAGGTCTTAATCCTAAAAAGGCTAAAAAAGTTTTTGATGCGGCAATATCAAAGACCCCTGAATCAACAAAAATGCTTTGCGGCGTAGAATTCGGCGCTGATGAAGTACTTTCTGCTCCTTATGCCAACGCGGCTCTTTATTGTTTTGACACAAACAAGGTCATTGATGCTATTTCTAATATCGGCTCCGATAATGCACAGGGCGAAATTTATCTTACAGATGCATTAGAGTATTTTGCCGCAAAGGACCAAGCGGTTTTATATGAAATCAAAGACAAAAATGATATGCTTACATATAGCACAAAGCAAGAGCTTTGCAAAGTAAGCGAACATTTTATGCGTACCGCATCACAATATATTGCTGATATTAACAGTGGTAATATGGACGGAACGTTGTCAAGGCTCTATGCCGACAACCTCCAAGCACAAAAACAAAGATATGTTGATTTGCTAAATAAGTTTATAGAAAAATATGGTGATAAAAAGGTTGTTATTACCCGTTCACCCGGTAGAATAAATCTTATGGGACGTCACATTGACCATCGTGGTGGTGGTATAAATGTTATGGCAACCGACAAAGACCAGGTGTTTGTATCGGCTCGTCGCGATGATGATACTGTTAACATTGCAAACCTTGATACTACCTACCCTGAACGTAGTTTTTCAATTAGCGAAACATTAGCACTTGGTACAAACGACTCATGGCTTTCCTATCTTGCCAGCGAAAAGGTTGTTGAGGCTCTTAAAGATAGTCGCGGTGATTGGTCAAACTATGTGAAGTCGGCTGTAATCCACGCACAATTTAATACCGATTATAAACTTTGCGGTATGGATATGGTGTCTACAGGTAATATTCCCGTAGCGGCAGGTCTATCTTCTTCATCTGCCATTGTTGTTGCCGTTATGGAGGCGCTGACAGCCCTTAACTGTCTTAACCTTACCGAGCAGGAATTTATCGGTCTTTGCGGTGAGGGTGAATGGTTTGTTGGCTCACGCGGTGGTGCAGGTGACCATGCGGCAATGAAATGTGGTCAGAAGGATGCCATTGTTCATCTGGGATTCAAACCTTTCACTGTTGGTGAAAGACAAAAGTTCTCTGACAAATATGCTGTGCTTGTTGCTAATTCAATGTTGATGGCTAAAAAGTCAGAAGGCAGTAAAGACACCTTTAATTCTAAAGTTGCTTGCTATGAATTTGCACTTATGTTGCTTAAAAAGAATTATCCTCACTATGAATTAAAAGAATTCCGTGATTTAGCCAAAATAAGACCTTATTCCGAAGTGTATAAGATGATTGCTACCCTCCCCGAAACAATTACCCGCGGTGGTATTAAGGCGCTTTTGCCCGAATATAAGCAACGTCTTAACGAAATTTTTGCCAATCATAAGGATCCTCAAGTATATGAACTCCGCAACGTTGCTCTATACGGTATTTCTGAATGTGAACGCGCAGAGCAGTTTATGGAAGTTCTTAAATCCGAAGATTACACCGCGCTTGGAAATATGATGAAAATAAGTCACGACGGCGACCGTCTTGGTGTAGAAAGTGTTAGCGACGCGCATCTTGAGCAGTTGATTGCTAACAATACACCTTTTGAAACCGAATGTGGTTCATACAAATGCTCAACACCAGAAATTGACTATCTTTGCGACGTGCTTAATGCGACCGATGGTGTTTTGGGTAGTGAAATTGTGGGCGCAGGTCTTGGCGGATGCGTAATTGCTTTGATTGAAAAATCCAAAGCCGAAAGTATTATCGACGTAGTAAATCGCGATTATTATGACAAATACGGATTTACACACGCGGCAAACGTTTACAGCGCATCAAGCGGCTCATCGGTAATTTTTTAAAGTATTATGAAAAAGCGAAATAATTGTCAATATTTTTGTAATTGTGAATGTGAGTATTTCCCCTGTCATAAAACCAGTAGCACTGATAATTTCAACTGTATCTTTTGCTATTGTCCGCTATATTCGCTTGAAGATTGCGGCGGCAATTTTAAGATACTTTTAAATGGTACAAAGGACTGCAGCAATTGTCTTATACCACATAGTGAAAGTGGGTATGAATACATACTTAAAAAATTACAGCAAGAATAACTTCAAAAAAGAGATGGTTTTCCATCTCTTTTTACTTTTATTACACATTGACATAAAATTTAAATAGTGATAATATATTTATATACTTTTTATAAGGATGATTTTAATGGCTAATATATATAAATCGGTTGATATGCTTATTGGCAATACACCGCTTTTAGAACTCACTAATATCGAGAAAAAATATAATTTGAAAGCACGACTGCTTGCAAAACTTGAATATCTTAATCCCGCAGGCTCGGTAAAAGACCGTGTAGCAAAAGCTATGATTGATGATATGGAAGCAAGTGGTAGGTTAACACCCGACTCGGTAATAATTGAACCTACAAGTGGTAATACAGGCATAGGACTTGCCGCAGTTGGCGCCGCACGTGGATACCGCGTGATAATTGTTATGCCCGACAGTATGTCGGTAGAGCGTCAACAACTTATGAAGGCGTATGGTGCCGAACTTGTGCTTACAAGCGGCGTACTTGGTATGTCGGGTGCTATCGCAAAGGCAGAAGAACTCGCCGCCGAAATACCGAATAGCATTATAGCAGGTCAGTTCATAAATCCTGCCAATCCCAAAGCGCACTTTGATACCACTGGTCCTGAAATTTATCGCGACACCGATGGCGAGGTTGATATATTTGTTGCAGGTGTTGGCACAGGTGGTACCATTACAGGCACAGGCGAATATTTAAAATCACAAAATCCTGATATTAGGGTTATTGCGGTAGAACCCGCCTCTTCCCCACTGCTTTCAGGCGGAGTTGCCGCACCCCATAAAATTCAGGGTATTGGCGCTAATTTTGTACCGGAAGTTCTTAACACCGATATCTATGATGAAATAATCCCCGTAACCGATGATGATGCATTCACAGCCGGAAGACTTATCGGCAAAACCGAGGGTGTGCTTGTAGGTATTTCATCGGGCGCGGCATTATCAGCTGCCATACAAGTGGCACAGCGCGAAGAAAACACAGGCAAAACAATAGTTGTCCTCTTACCCGATACAGGTGACCGATACCTATCAACTGAAATGTTTAAGGAATAAAAATTTGTATAGTATTAATCAGTTTTATCAATATAGGCTCCCTCTGACGAGGGAGCTGTCATTTTGTAAAAATGACTGAGGGAGAGAATTTGAAATAATCAAACTATCTCTCCCTCCACCGCAAGCGGTCCCCCTCCCTCATCAGAGGGAGGCAGAATCTTGCATACATTCTTTATTTACTTAATAATTCATTTAACGGTTTAAATTCATTTGTTGTATCAATATTTTCTTCAAAATATTCGCCGTTTTTATAATACGCTTTGACACCGTATGCATCTATACCATAATTTGATGCATCACATCTTATAAGCCTGTATGCATCATCAATTATTTCAATTGCACAACAATTTGATATAGCTATACCAACCATATCAACATTTTTAAGTGCTTCTTTCATATGCTGGCGTCGGTTTGTTGTTTCGTTTGCAACGTTACAATGTGGTGTAAAAAAGCCGTTTACAAGCCCTAAACCTTCAACAGTTATCATTGATGCATTTGGATCATTAGATAATATTTTTTGCGAGTCTGAACTGCAAAAGTCAAACCAACAATTTGCTCCTGCCGAAACGCCGCAAATCACCTTTCCCTTTTCCCAAGCAGTTTTTAAAATTTTATCAAACTTTGCTGCTTTCCAAATTTCAATCATAGTTTTGGTGTCGCCGCCACCCTCATAAATTATATCTGCCCAATCAATAAGATTGTTTATATAATCCTGATTTTCGCCTAATTCACACCGCTTAATCGTTTTGCACTCACAGCCAAACATATCGCCGTAAATTGCCTTCATTGTGTTAAAATACAGTTCTTCATATTCGGGACTGTTTTGCGCATGGCCAAGAAATAAAAAGTTAGGCGTATTTTTACCTGTAAGTCTGATTATCTCGGTATCAATTTCACGCAATTCATATGGCATTTTTATTCCGCTAAAAGTGGTTCGTCCATTTTCACCCCCACCGATAGCAACTATCTTTTTAATCATTATGATATGTCACCTTTTTCTACAAACTCAATCAACTGTCTTAAATTATTTATCGTCCATTTATCAGCATTATTACCACTTCGGTCAATATAAAATGAAGTAAAGCCCTGTTCTCGCGCACCATCAGCTTCTACTTTGCAATCATCAACATATATGCTCTCTTGTGCTAAAACACCTTGAGCATTGAGCGCCGCATTAAATATAATAGGACTCGGTTTACCCGCGCCAACCAAAGAGCTTGCGGTAAAAGAGGTAAAATATTTAGCAATATCCAACTGCTGTAATGTGTATTCAAGCGACGGAGAGGTATCACTGATTACACCCATTTTATAACCATGATTATTAAAATATTCTAATACCTCTACCGTTTCGGTAAAAAGCGCTCGTTCGCCATTGCACCACAATTCATTAAACAGCAACTCTGCACTATTTTCTATATCGTGCTCAATACCCTCACCAATCAACAAATGACGGTAAAATCTTTTAAAAAAATCCCGCTCATCATCAAGTGTTTTGTACCAAGGCTTTTTGCCCTCACTCGCGAGTTTAAAAAGGTTCATCATCTTTTCATAAGGTAATTGAAACGATTTGCCGCTCCATTCGCTGATTATTCGGTCGCGCCAATCTTCTTTTTGCTTATTAAAATATGTAAGCGTACCGTCACGGTCAAAAAATATAGCCTTATATTTCATTTTATTTACTCTCAATATACTCTTCCAAAATCTCACTCGCCGTGCGTACACATCGCACACAAGGGCGTTCGTGATAGTATTGCTGGGTTCTGGCTTCGGGCACACCGCCCTTTTCTTTTGTTTTAAGTATATCACGGCAGATTATTGAGCCGTTTATCTCAGCAAACTTGTCACAAAGGTCGCGTGTCTGCTCGTAATGTTGCATTTTTATTTCCCCTGTTTCGGGCGTATCATAACCATAAAGAAAGCCAAATGCCATAAGCATACCGCTGACTGCGCCGCACACCTCGCGCTGACGACCGATACCACCGCCAAAAGGTGCCGCCATTTTAAGTGTCATAGATTTGTCAAGGCCTATATCCTCTGCAAATGCACCAAGCACCGCTTGCGCACAGTTAAATCCCTCAGTAAATAGTTCAATTGCTTTTTCACTATTTTTCATCTTTACACAACCTTTATTTAATATACAAAAGAGCTTGTTTTATGTTTTTAACTCCAATCAGCTCAATCCCTGCGGGTTTGTTTGTTATTTGCTTAATACAACTTTGAGGTAACATACATTGAGTAAATCCAAGTCGAGCAGCCTCATTAACACGTGCTTGTACCCTTGACACACTACGTATCTCTCCAGAAAGACCAACCTCACCAAAAGCAATTAACTTTTCATCAAGAGGTGTATCACGTAAGCCTGATACAAGAGCCATACATACCGCCAAATCACAAGCAGGCTCATCAAGTCGCATACCTCCAACAACATTTAAGTATGTATCAAGATTTGAAAAATAAAGTCCCTGACGTTTTTCAAGAATTGCAAGCAAAAGATTTAGTCGGTTATAATCAAAACCATTTGACATACGACGAGGATTACCAAAGCCTGTTGTGGTAACAAGAGCTTGAACCTCTGAAAGAATAGGTCGAGTACCCTCTATAACACAGGTAATACACGCGCCTGAAACATTACTCATTCTACCCGAAAGCAACATAGCTGACGGATTTTCAACCTCACAAAGTCCGTTGTCACGCATTTCAAAAACACCGATTTCATTTGTAGAACCAAAGCGGTTCTTTATAGCGCGCAATATTCTATATGACTGATTGCGTTCTCCCTCAAAATAAAGAACAGTATCAACAATATGCTCAAGTACCTTAGGGCCTGCAATATCGCCGCCCTTGTTAACGTGACCGACAATAAAAATAGGAATACCAAGCGACTTACCTGTGCGCAGTAACATATTTGTAGATTCTCTAACCTGCACAATACTACCTGCAGACGAAGATAATTCGCTTATTTGCAGAGTTTGAATTGAGTCTATCATAACAAGATCAGGTTTTTGCGCCATAATATACTCACAAATCGCCTGTGTGTCGGTTTCGGTCATTATGGAAACATTCTCCCCTGTCACGCCTAAACGCTTTGCACGAAGCTTTATTTGAACCTGAGACTCCTCTCCCGACACATAAAGTATATCAAGACTGTCACGCATACTCTCGCACATTTGTAAAAGTATTGTAGATTTACCTATACCGGGGTCACCACTAAGCAGAATAACCGAACCTTTTACAATACCGCCACCAAGCACACGGTCAAGCTCACTTATATTTGTAATATAGCGTTGCTCATCGGTAACGTCAATCTGTGACAAAGTTTTTGCGCTTGATATAACCTTTTTTACCGAAGATGAAGTCATAGAGCCAACAGTTGTCTTTTTATCGGCAATCACCTCTTCTTCTAAGGTATTCCATTCGTTACAGTTGGGGCATTGTCCCATCCATTTTGGAGATTCGTAGCCACATTCCTGACATACATAAACGGTTTTTATTTTTCCTGCCATATTTACTCCTTTTACTTTAAGTAATCCATTATGCCTCCCACAACGGCAAAAGCCATTTGTGATTGGTATTCTTGCGTTTTCAATTTTTCTAATTCTTGTTTATTACTTAAAAAACCACATTCAACTATTATTGCCGGAACAACCGCATTTTTAAGTAGATACGTACTATCTGTTCCTTGTTTTATAACACGGATATTTTCAGGTTGAATAAGTGATTTAATACTACTTTGAACACAATTTGCCAACTCGTAAGCTTGCTTATAATTTTTAGTGTAAAACACCTGCGCGCCATTTGCCGCCGACGTTGTAAACTTATTAAGGTGTATACTGATGTATATTGCATCGGGGTTATCTTTCATAATTTGCAGGCGGTTTGAAAGGTCGCTTTTTTTACGTTTGACAATTGCCGCCGATTCATCATCTTCGGTACCTGTATCGCTGTCACGCGTCATTATAACGTTGTAACCATTAAAACGCAGCAGAGCGCAAATCTTTTGGGAAATAGATAAATTTATATCCTTTTCTACCGTGCCGTCAGCCGCCGATGCTCCACCATCAAACCCGCCGTGGGCTGAGTTAGCCAATACTATACTTTTTTAGTATTCTTGCATAATTTGTCGTATTTTGAGTGGTTATTTTCACTAAATTTTCCACTCAATTTTAATTTCTCTCTTTCCACTCTTTTGGAGTTTTCCAATGAAGATTTTGCTTATAAATTCATCGGCAATCTCAAATGTAAGAGTGTCAATTTTTCGGTACTTTTCGAGTATCGATTTTGTATCCGTTTTTGTTTCACCGCCCGATAATGCGACAAACTTTGATTTCAAAATTTCGATGCGTTTTTCTGTTTCCTCAGATTCCCTTTGATAGCTTTCTCGATATTTAGTAAACTCCTCTAAGCTGATGACACCGTCTAACTTATCAGTGTACATCTGAGCCATTCGGTTATCGTTACGCTTTACCTTTTCTTCGAGCTCGGCAATTTGCGACTGCAAGGTTTTAGCACCATTCTTTTTCCTTTTAGGTGCATCTAACTTGCCAATCTGCTTTTTATCGTAGTATTTATCAAGCAACTTATTGATTTCATCTACTACGATTTGCTCTAACTCGTCAAGGCGAATACTGTGTGCGTTTTGGCAAACTCCGTTAGTGGTTTTCCGAGTTCTGCAAGAAAGGTAGTTATATCTTCCGTCGCGCAGCTTATAACTCATCTTCCACATTGTGTTGCCACACTCGGCACAAAACACCTTTTTAGCAAGTGAATAACAACTGCCGCTTGGGATTTTTTGACCTCTGCCACGCAACAGCCGAATCTCCTGCGCCTTATAAAAGGTTTCCTTTGAGATAATCGGCTCGTGGGTATCCTCTACAATATCCCACTCACTTTGCGGCTTTTTGCGGCGTTTACCCGTTTTGTAGTTTACAACCTCTTGTCTGCCTTGCACCAAAGTACCCGTATATTCAAATCGGCGAAGAATTGCATACACCGCCGAATCGGACCAGGTTGTCCTATGCGCATTGTTCTTCTCATAATTGCCGTTATAATACTTAGAGCCAAGCTCCTTTTTGTGAACGCAAGGTGGTGGAATCATCTCATCATTCAATATTTTCGCAATGCTTATGTACCCAAGTCCACCGATATATAAATCAAATATCCGCTGAACTGTAGGCGCTGCAACCTCATCAATAATTAAATGATTCTTGTTGTCGGGGTCAATTAAATAGCCGTAAGGTGCGAAAGAGCCGACAAACTCACCATTTTTCCGTTTAACACTTAAAGTGGCTTTAACGTTGTCGGATAGCTCCTCTAACTGCCATTCATTTACAAGCCCGTTGATTTGCCGTGTTTTCTTGTTGCCTTTAACGTTGGTGTCAATGTTATCAACAACCGCAACAAATCGCACACCCCATTCGGGGAACTTTCCGTGAATGAAGTGTTCAATCATTTCCATATCACGTGAAAAACGGGATTGTGTTTTGCAGACAACTATTGTGCATCTGCCCTCTTCGCAGTCTTTGAGCACCTGATTCCAAGCAGGTCTTGAAGCATCAGCACCACTGTAATCCTCATCACAGTAAATGCCGTTAATTTGCCATCCTTTCTCGATACAGTAGTTTATTAGCATCGTCTTTTGATTTTGGATACTTTCGCTCTCGTCAGTCTTGTTTTTCTTATCCCTATCCTCTGAAGAAAGGCGAACATAAATATCCGCAATTTCAGTTAGCAT
>JAZNWJ010000038.1:0-1946 GCA_045593245.1 Acutalibacteraceae bacterium
GGTGTTTCTATGAAAATAAAGGCAGTATGCGAATTAACCGGTCTTACCGATCGCACGATTCGTTACTATATTGAAGAAAAACTGATATCTCCCTTGTACACCGAGAATTATTTGGGTCGTAAAACCTATAACTTTTCCGAAAAAGACATTAAAGACTTAAACGATATTGCCGTTTTGCGAAAATTTGATTTCACTTTGGAGGAGATAAAATCGGTAATCAATGACGCGGAAGCAAGTAAAGAAATTCTTTCCAATGTAAAAGATAGAACGGCGCAAACTGTTTTGGATGGTCAAAACAAACTCTTTGTGTTATCACAGATCAGTACCGAGAAAACTTATACAGTCGCAGAGCTTGCCGAAGAACTGTCAAAGGCTTCTCTAGATTTGCCCGAGCATAAGGAAGCCATTAAAACCAATATTCTAAAAACGGCATTGTCTATCTTGAAAACAATAGTTATCTTTGCGATTGTTTGGCTGCCGATTGTACTAAGCCTATTTGTAGTGACCATTAGTATTAATGATTTTCATTATCCCATTTTTGAACCTATAATGGTCGCGTTGACAATTATTTCTTTCATGCCGTCCATTGCGGTATTAATTGTCTCAAAAACAAAACTGAAATGGAAAAAGATTGCGCAACGAATTTTGCTTGTTTTTTGTATTTTGAGCATTCCTTTTAGCTTTTTTATATCATTTGGAATTGTGTCAAAGTCCCAAACAACAGATTTTAGAAATTACCGTGACTTTGATGCCGATTGCCTTGCCAACAGAAATGTGGTGTTCCAAGAGTTGTTCCCAAACTGGCCGCATTATTTTGAAAACGTAAAACAAGGCGACGGAAGTTATAAAACAGTTTATTTAGATTCACACTATTATTATCACTACCACCAAGGATTTGACTACACCTACGACATTTATGCCGAGTGGCCATTGAGTGAAGATGAATACGCCAAAGAGGTAAAACGAGCAACTGATGTATTTACAAAAAATATTGAAAACAAAACGTACAATTATAAGTTTGCAGAAATTATAAAAGGTGACTATAATTGTCTGGTGCTGTACAGCGGTGATGCGCCTTTCACCAAGGCGACCGATAATTATGATTATATTATTTTTGCTTATAATGATGAAAATAACACCGTTCGGTACATCTACTGTGACAGTCTTGAAAACGGCGCCGATCAGCCGTATTATTTAGAACTTGATTGGTGATATCTTTTTCGGTGCAACGAGCCAGAAAAAACACACTCAACTTTTGTTGGGTGTATTTTTTGTTATGTCAAGTCCTGCCTTAAGAAATCACAAATGCAAACCCGAACGTTAAACCTAATATAAGCTGGAAAAATAACAGTTTTTATGCTATAATTATTTTATAAATAAAATTTGTCGGAGGTCGTATTATGACAAGTAATATTGCTACTTTCATAGTAGGTGTTATATGTATTGCTATCGGAATTTCAAATATGCGAGGAAACATATCATCTCTTCATTCGTATCACAGGCACCGTGTTTCCGAAGAAGATAGGATACCATTTGGAAAACAGGTCGGCTTGGGTATGATTATTATTGGTATCGGTATAATTATATTCAGCATTTTATCTTCTGTAAGCCTGTATACCGGAAACGATATTCTCATTTTGGTCGGTACTGTTTTACTGGTTATAAACATTATTCTCGGTCTTGTTATCAGTTTTCGTGCTATGATCAAATATAACAAAGGTATTTTTTAATTTACCGTAATTCAAGAGTATAAAATCAAAGCGGTGCAGAAAATGGATATAAAAATAACAGACGTAAGGTGCCTTAAAGGCGATGCCGCATTCCTGATTGACGACGGCAATACAAGTATATTATACGATACGGGCTTCGGCTTCACCGGTTATGCGGTTGCCGACAATATAAAAGCCTGCCTCGGTGAACGCAAGCTCGACTATATTTTTCTCACC
>JAZNWJ010000039.1:0-17655 GCA_045593245.1 Acutalibacteraceae bacterium
GTCCGTGTTTTTTATTTTTAATAAAAAAATTAAAGGTTTTTAAAAAATGCTATGTATATAACTGAATAACATAAAAAATGGCACAAAGAAAACAATAATTATTCCAATGTCAAAAATAATGCATTTGTATTTTTTATCACACATATATTTTTTAGCGTATGATATGCCAAGTATAATACAACCAATCAACGAAAATAACGCAAGTAATATACATATAAGATGTGACACGCTAAATGTTACATTTATATCGTGCCAACTGCCAATAAAGATATATGCAATAAAGCAATAAAAAATCAGACTAATAAGTGCGCTTATTGATAGGGCATAGACGCTTGATTTAATATTACAGTTTTTAATAATAGAATTTTTAAAAATTAGTGATATAATCCCTGTAATTATAGCGGCAATACCTAAAAGTGATAACGGAAAATGCACAGATGAAAGCCAGATGTTGCGATATAAAAAATTAAGTGTCGGTCCTCCGGCACCACCGATTATACCAATCGACGGTGAGTTAGAAAATGAAACTATTGCCAATACATAAGGAACTATAAAACTTACAACTAATAAAAATGCACCAGTAATAATTGATATAATTGAAAACTTTTTCAAATGTTATCTTCCTTTCTGAATTTGCTAACAACCAATTCAATTAACCAGAATATAAATGTAACAATAATTGACACTTGCAAGGCATATACAAGATTATTTGTAAAATCAAAACTTTTTGTAAAAGCAATAATATAAATAACAGGTGTAATAAATCCAATCGATAACAAAATTATGTAATCTACTTTTCTTGTTATATTTAACTTTTTATGTAAGACAAGAGTGATAACTTTATAAACCGCACAAAGCACGGCACCGATAATAACGGGCGGAATGTAAGAGTTAAAAAGAGCTACAAAAAAGGTAGGGTCTTTTAACATAAGTTTAAGATATTCAGTACCACCTATAAAACCTACAACATCGGCATTTTTAAGTTGCATAACAAAAAATATTACAGATAAAACGCTTAATATTATAAAGGGAATAAAGAAATATAAAAACTCTTTAAACTTTTTCATATAATTATCTCCTATGTGTATTACAATTCAATAATAACAAAAAATTATGAAAATGTCTATATAAAAAATCCCTCCTTAGGAGGAGGGATTTTTTGTTGTAATCTTATTTAATAATCGACTCGCCTGTCATTTCGGCAGGTTGAGGAAGGTCAAGAATCTTGAGCATTGTGGGTGCTATGTCGGCAAGTCTGCCACCTTCGCGAAGCTCACAATCGTAACCTACCACGCAGAAAGGAACGGGATTTGTAGTGTGTGGGGTAAATGGGTTACCATCATCACCAACCATACAGTCAGCGTTACCGTGGTCAGCAGTAATAAGCACTGCGCCACCCATTTCAGTAGCAGCGGCTACAACACGGCCTACGCACTCGTCAACTGCTTCTACAGCGGCAACTGCGGCATCAAAAATACCTGTGTGACCTACCATATCGCAGTTAGCAAAGTTAAGAATAACTGCATCGTATTTGCCAGAGCGAATCTGCTCACACACAGCGTCACATACGGGGTATGCGCTCATTTCGGGTTGTAGGTCAAATGTGGGAACATCGGGTGACTGAATAAGAATTCTATCTTCGCCTGTAAATGTTTTTTCTTCGCCACCGTTAAAGAAGAATGTAACGTGAGCATATTTTTGTGTTTCTGCAATACGAAGCTGTGTCATATTGCGGCTAGCTAAATACTCACCAAGAGTCATTTTAAGCTCTTCAGGTGGATAAGCAACAGACACGTTTGGCATCGTTTCATCATACTGAGTCATGCAAACGTACTCTACTGGGAAGAAACCGTTCTTGCGTTCAAAGCCGTCAAAGTCGGGGTCAACAAAGGTTCTTGTAAACTGACGAGCACGGTCAGGACGGAAGTTAAACGATACAACGCTGTCATTTGCCTTGATCATACCTTCGTTATCAACTACTGTAGGAACGATAAATTCGTCAGTAACGTCGTTTGAATAGGACTCGGTCATTGTAGCGAGAATGTCATTTGTTTGCACACCTTCACCATAAACCATAGCGGCATAAGCCTTTTCTACACGGTCCCAGGCAAAGTCACGGTCCATAGCGTAGTAACGGCCCATAACGGTTGCAATCTTACCAACGCCAAGTTCGAGCATTTTGTCTTGTAAATCTTTAATAAAGCCGATACCACTTGTGGTAGATACGTCACGGCCGTCCATAAGGCAGTGAACGTAAACTTTTTTAAGGTCGTTTTTCTTTGCCATTTTTAAAAGACCATAAAGATGGTCAATATGGCTGTGAACACCACCGTCAGAAAGAAGACCAATAAGGTGAAGGGCAGAATCGTTCTTTTTGCAGTTTTCGATTGCATTTTTAAGAGCATCGATATTAAAGAATGTGCCTTCTTCAATATCTTTTGTAATCTTAACAAGCATCTGATAAACTACGCGGCCGGCACCTATGTTGGTGTGACCAACCTCACTGTTACCCATCTGACCGTCAGGAAGACCAACGTCAAGGCCTGAAGCGCCGATTGTGGTAAAAGGGTTCTCACTAAAGAATTTATCAAGGTTAGGGGTTTTGGCGGTGTAGATAGCATTGCCTTCGTTAACGTCGCGAATACCAAAACCATCCATTATACATAAAACAACGGGTTTTTTCATCGTAAAATCTCCTGAAAATTACTTGCTTGCAGCTTTAACAATTACAGAGAAATCCTGTGCTTTAAGTGAAGCGCCGCCGATAAGACCACCGTCAACGTTTACCTTAGCAACAAGCTCGTCAGCGTTAGCAGCGTTCATTGAACCACCGTACTGAATTGTAACGGTTTCAGCAACCTCTGCGCCATAAACTTCTGCTATAGCGGCACGAACGTATCCGTTGCCTTCGTCAGCCTGATCAGCAGTAGCGGTAACACCTGTGCCGATAGCCCAAACAGGCTCGTAAGCGATAATAATGTTCTTAAGCTGTTCAGCGCTTACGTTGGTAAGAGCCATCTTGGTCTGATATTTAAGAAGTGTTTCGGTATAGCCGAGTTCACGCTGCTCGAGTGTTTCGCCAACGCAAACTATAGCCTTAAGACCTGCATTTACAGCAGCAAGTGTACGAAGGTTAACAGTCTGGTCTGTTTCACCAAAATACTGTCTGCGTTCACTGTGACCGATTACAACGTATTCAACGCCAGCGGCTGTGAGCATTTCAGCAGAGATTTCGCCTGTGTATGCGCCTGAAGCCTTGAAGTGAACGTTTTCAGCACCGATTTTAATGTTAGAGCCTTTTGCTGCTTCTACTGCAGCCGCGATATCGATAAAGGGTACGCAAAGTACAACTTCGCAATCTGCATCTGCAACGAGAGGTTTCATTTCATTGATAAGAGCAGTTGTTTCTGCGGGGGTTTTGTTCATTTTCCAGTTACCGGCAATAATAGCCTGTCTTTTTGCTTTGTTCATAATAATATCTCCTTTTTATTACACAAATGTAGGGGTCGATGCCAACATCGACCCGAAAATATACCGCGGGCGGATGTGGGCATCCGCCCCTACAAATCCATTTTCAAAATTATTTATCGTTAAGTGCTGCAATACCTGGGAGTTCCTTACCTTCAAGGAATTCAAGGCTTGCGCCACCACCGGTAGAGATGTGTGTCATCTTGTCGCCAAAGCCTAAGATGTTAACAGCAGCTGCAGAGTCGCCACCACCGATAACGGTAACAGCATCAGTCTCTGCCATAGCTTCTGCTACAGCCATTGTGCCTTTAGCGAGAATTGGGTTTTCGAATACGCCCATAGGTCCGTTCCAAACAACCGTCTTTGCGCCCTTAACTTCATTAGCGTAAAGTTCAGCAGTTTTGGTACCAATGTCAAGGCTCATCATATCTGCAGGAATCTTGTCAGCGTCTACAACCTCGATGTCAATTGGAGCGTCGATTGGGTCAGGGAAGCTCTTTGTGATTGTGCAGTCGATAGGAAGAAGGATTTTAACGCCCTTTTCTTCAGCCTTAGCCATCATATCAGGGGAGTAGTGAATCTTGGTTTCATCGATAAGTGAAGTACCAACACCGTAACCCTTTGCAGCAAGGAAGGTATAAGCCATACCGCCACCAATGATAAGTGTATCGGCCTTGGTAAGAAGATTTTCAATAACGGGGAGCTTGCTGTCAACCTTTGCGCCACCAAGGATAGTAACGAAAGGACGAACAGGAGTCTCAACAGCGTTGCCGAGGTACTGAAGCTCTTTACCGATAAGGTAACCTGCAACAGCTTCTTTTACGTGTGCTACAACACCAACGGTTGAGCAGTGTGCACGGTGAGCAGTACCAAATGCGTCGTTTACGAATATGTCAGCGAGTGAGCCAAGTTCAGCAGAGAAGGCCTCACCATTTTTGGTTTCTTCTGCGCGGTAACGAGTGTTCTGAAGAAGAACTACATCACCGTCTTTCATAGCAGCTACTGCAGCCTTTGCATTTTCGGCAACGACGTTATCGTCAGCAGCAAATACAACTTCCTGACCAAGCTTTTCAGAAAGACAAGCAGCAACAGGAGCGAGAGAAAGCTCTGGCTTGGGCTCGCGCTTTGGCTTACCAAGGTGTGAGCAAAGAATTACCTGACCGCCATCAGCGATAAGCTTTTTAATTGTTGGAAGAGCAGCATTGATTCTGTTTTCGTCGGTGATAACGCCGTTTTTAAGCGGTACGTTAAAGTCGCAACGAACAAGAACCTTCTGGCCCTTTACGTTAATGTCATCAACTGTTTTTTTGTTAAGTAGACTCATTTTTAATAACTTCCTTTCGGTTTATTACATTGTTAAAAAATATACAATTATATTTTACCACAATTTTCAAAAAATTCAATATATATTTAATATAAAATTATATATTATCTTCCCATTTGTAATTGTGCAATTGACCAAAGTTTTCGAGTGCGGGGTAGTCCCATTGGCGTAAAACCTCGTAAACCGCAATTGCTACCGAGTTTGCAAGATTTAAACTGCGAATTTCGCCTTGCATAGGTATTCGCGCACAGTTGTCGGGATGCTCTAATAAAAGTTCTTCGGGTAAGCCCTTGCTTTCTTTACCAAAAAGCAAAAAACAGTTATCGGGGTAGCTGTGTTCGGAGTGGGTGTGTCGACCTTTGGTTGTAAAGTAATAAAAGTTTCCGCCTTTGTTTTTCTCAAAAAAGTCCTGCAAGTTATCGTAATATGTAATATCGAGATATTTCCAGTAATCGAGACCCGCATGTTTGAGCTTTTTATCGTCGGGAGTAAAACCCATAGGCTTTACAAGATGAAGTCGTGCGCCCGTAGCGGCACAGGTGCGCGCAACGTTGCCCGTGTTTTGTGGTATTTCGGGCTCTACCATTACTATATTTATTTTTGCCATAAAATCACCAAAAGCTATTATAATTATTATTTGTCAAAACAAAAATTGTTTTGACGCCAAATCGTAGATTAGGCACCGAATTATTATAGAATAATTCGGTTAATATCATTAATAATGACCATTATATTATTTTTAATAAATACTTGTCAAGTAATGTTGTTTATTGTATAATGATTTTTGGTGATTATATGAAGAAAAATGCAAATATTTTGGATTATGTAGAAAAATATAAATACAAGTACGGCATTAAATACGCTCAAGAGGGTGGCGCTCTTGTAAAACACCTAAGCGTATATACCTCTATTGTGTGGGTATATTCGTTTTTTGTATTGGTGCTGTCAATTTTAAGTTTTGCAATGAATTTTGCCGCTGGCACGCTGGATTACAGTCATTTAAGCAACGTATTTATTACCACTATTGTTTGTGCTGTTGCTATGATTATTGCCGCGGTATTCTTTGTTTGCAAGCAAAAAATTATAGGTCTTATTGTGGCAATCGTTACACAGCCGCTTATCGTGCTGGCGTACGAGCCGATATCGGTTTACGGTATGGGTTATTTACCAAGTTTTTATTGGAAATTTTTGGTGCCTGCCATTGTTTTTGTTATATTTGCGGCATTTTTGCTTGTGGTTTTAATTCGCGCAAAGGTAAAGACTAATATGTTATACAATATGCTGGTAGAAGGTCTTTATAAACAATACGGTACACGCGATGGTGAAAAACTTACCGACAACGAGTGGGATGAATTTTTAACAAACTATAATCCGTATAAACAAATAACATAAGGCAATAATAATCCCGAAAGGGAAGTGGAAATATGTTGCCTGACAAGAAAAAATACAGTGAAATGACAAAAAAGGCATCGCCACCATCGCCCAAAGTTAAAGACTTTATCTGGGCGTATATAGTTGGCGGTGCCATTTGTGTTATAGGACAACTTTTAAATGAACTTTATACAAATATGGGACTCAGTGAAAAGGTGGTTAAAATGGCGGTGCCTGTGTCAATTATATTTTTAGCGGCATTACTTACAGGCTTTGGGCTATTTGATAAAATTGCCAAGCGCGCAGGTGCTGGGACTTTGGTGCCGATTACCGGCTTTGCAAACGCGGTTGTGTCACCCGCGATAGAATTTAAAAACGAGGGATATATTTTAGGCGTTGGCGCCAAGATATTTACCATAGCAGGTCCTGTGATAATGTACGGAACTATAGCAAGTGTGATTTACGGGATTATTTATTGGATAACAACATTGTTTTAATTGTAGGGAATGCATTTATGCATTCCGCAAACGGAACGGATAAATCCGTTCCCTACATACAGCAAAGGCTTGACCAATCGGTCAAGCCTTTTTTATAGCAAATCATAAGTTGATACGTTGATACCTTTACTCTTTAACAAATCAATTAGTATTGCTTTCTTTTTGCGTTGTTCCTTAATGAAACAGTGCATTGAATATTTCTTACTTGCGGTTTTAATGATAATGTCGAATGATCCGTCAGCATCATGAATGTCTATTCTTTTGATTTCATTTAATGGGATTGAAACGGTTTCTTTTTTGTGCAAAATCAGAATTTCATCTACAATTTCAACTGCAATGCCCGTTTGATTTTTGGTTTTTATAAACATCAAAAGGAATACTAAAACACACACCGAAAAAGCAATAATCAAAATTATCGAAATAGAACCTAACCATAAAACCGAAAACAGAGCGATTCCTATTGCAAAGATGGTAGCAAGAAATACCCAAACCCACGCCCAGCTTAGTGAATAATATGCCTCATATTGTTTGTTCATTTCCTCACCTCGTAATTATTATATCACACCGCTGATTAAATGTAAATTATTTTGTAAAATCGATATGGGTTTATTTATTTGATAACTATATTCTTTTAATTGTAGGGAATGCATTTATGCATTCCGCAAACGGAACGGATAAATCCGTTTCCTACATACAGCAAGAGCTTGACCGATTTGGTCAAGCCTTTTTAATGTTTTTATGTATGTGGGATTCTGTAACTGTACTTACAAAGTATATTGCATCCGGAAAATGGTCGACAACATCTTTGATTTGAGGAATAAATTTCTTTTCTGCAATGCAAACTACCATTTTATTATTACTTCCGGAATAGGCTCCATGGGAGTCTAAAATAGTGGCTGAAAGTTTTAAATCGTTAGTGATTAGTTGGCATAATTCTTTTGCGTCATGGGTAATGATTTCAATTTTTGCGTTTTCTTTTCTGCTTGCTTGGATATGTGAACTGGTAAGCGAGGTAATATAAAAATATAAAATGCCGCAAATTACAGGCTCCAAGTGATTGCCATATACAAAATATGAGCAGATTGCTACACCCATATTCAAAGCGAAAATAATATTCATCAGGTTAAAGTGGGGGGATTTTTTACGTATCAAAGCGGCTACAATATCAATTCCTCCACTGGAGCCGTTAAGTGAAATCGTAATTGCGTAAATAATGCCGCGTATCACACCAGAAGCGATTGGTGCCAGCACTATGCTTGTAGTGTTTTCGGTATGGTAGTAAAATTCGCCAAGGTCAATCTCGCTCAAAACTGCGGAAACAATAGAGAAGGCAATTATAAATACAGAACTCTTGATTGCATAATCGCGGTTAAGTTTAATCCACGCAATTATTAGCAGAGGGATATTTACTATCAGTGAAAGGTAGCCTATACTGATACCGGTAATGTCCTGAATCATGGTACATATTCCGTCAATACCTGCAGGTGCGAATCGATTAGGGAAAATAAAAATCGTGTAGTTAAAGGCAGAAGCAGCAGCCAAAATGCCTATAAGTATTAGTTCACCAAGTTTTCTGATTTGTTTCATAAGGCTCTCCTGATAAAATATTGACTTTATTTTAATCAGGTGATATTCTATAGTCAAATACTAATAATTTATAAATATTATAGATAAAAACTATAGGAGAAGGGTATGTTTCAAAAGTACAAATACGTTTTAGCGGTGTATGAAGAGCAAAGCTTTACAGCGGCATCAAAAAAACTTTTTATATCCCAGCCGTCGCTTAGTGTAGCCATACGTAATATTGAAAAAGAGATTGGTGGGATGTTGTTTGAACGCTCGGGCTCGGGGGTAAAACCGACCGAGATAGGAAATGCCTATATCAACGCTGCCCGTAAGATGCAACTTGCCGAGGATGAATTTGAGAAAAAATGTCTTGATATAAACGAACTTCACACAGGAAAACTTGTTGTGGGTGGTTCTAATTATCTATCTTCTTATGTGTTGCCCAAGATTATAACCTTGTTTCAAGATAAATTTCCAAATGTTGAAATTACACTCGTAGAGGCAAACTCTATCCGTTTACGTGAAATGCTCCACCACGAAGAAGTAGATATAATAATCGATAATTTTGAAGACGATGAGGATTTATATGAAGAGTATCCCCTTGCTCAAGAACAAGTTCTTTTATGTGTACCTGCGGATAGAGTGATAAACAGGGAACTGAGCCAATTGAGGATATTGCCTGAAAACATATACAGCGGTATGGTGAGTGCTGATAATATCCCGACTGTTGACATTTCACTTTTTAAGAATGAAAAATTCATTCTCTTGAAAAACGGAAATGATATGCATTACCGCGCTATGTCTATTTTTGAAGAAAATAGTATGAAACCTGATATTATTTTTCAGGTTGACCAGTTAAATATGGCTTATGCGTTGACCGAATCGGGTGTAGGTGTCAGTTTTGTGACGGATACAATTTTTAAACACAGAAAGCATACGGAAGATGTTATGCTCTATCGTCTTAATACACAGTACGCAAGCCGAGTTTTGTATTTAGCTTATAAGAAAAACAGATACTGCACAAGAGCAATGTCTGAATTTATAAAGGTTGCACAGGAAATGATAAAAAATTGATGTTATGCTTTTTCAAAATTATTATATCAAACTGAAAAAAAGGCTTGACATACAGTCAAGCCTTTTTTGTTTAATTTACAGTAATACCTCTTTATTTGTCCCGTAATAAATATCATCACGATTTGCAATGAGCTTTAAAAATTCTTCAAATTTTACAAGGTAATCACTGCGGTAATCGAATTCGTATGAGTGACCCCAAATATAGAAAATTTGTCGCTTATCGGGTGTCATATTTATAAATTTTTCACCCAATTCCATCATTTTATCAAAGTCAAGATGATAAACAGTAGGGTTAAAGCGATACAAATTATCCTGTAGGTCAAAACTGTCATTACAGGTAATTGTACGGCTGTATTTGACGCCTGTGTTATTCTTTATGATTTCTGCAACGCGGTCGTCGTTGTTGATACCACCACCGGGATATGCCATACCAATAACCTCGTATCCTACCATTTCGGATAGGTTTAGTCTGTCTTGTTCTACCTGACGGATAACCTCGGCATCATTGGCGACATCTGGTAAGCGTGGGTGAGTAAGGGTATGCACTGCAACCTCGTGACCATCGTAAATGCCCTTTACGTCGCAGGGATGAAGTTTATAGTGCGCTACGCGTTTGTTCTCGCGAATGAGTATATTATTTGTTCCAAGTAATTCAGAATTAACGTTAAAAGTAGACTTTAAATTATACTTGTTAAACAACTCTACAAGTTCAATATCTTGAGTTACGGCATCGTCATAGCTGAAGGTAACTGCCTTTAATTTTCCACTTTCTTTAAAATTCATAATAAACACCGCCTTTTATTTATAACTCAAGTATATCACAACACAAATTATATTGCAAGAACACGGTTTTTGGTATATAATTCACTTGATAGTGAGGTGAAAATATGTATAGAAGCGCCAATGAATACTACAAACAAAAGTTTGGCTGTAAGGTGTATAAGTTGTCTATTGACGTCGGCTTTACCTGCCCGAATCGCGATGGAACATTGGGTACGGGTGGCTGTATGTTTTGTTCCAGCTCGGGTAGCGGCGAGTTTGCCGAAAGTGGTAACAACATTGCTGAACAATTAGAAAAGGCTAAACAGGGAGTAGAAAATAAGATTAAGTCAGGCAAATATATTGCATATTTTCAGTCTTTTACAAATACATACGCCCCAGTAGAAAGATTAAAAAATATATATTATGAAGCAATAAAACCCGATTATATTGTGGGTCTATCTATAGGCACACGTCCTGACTGTCTTGGAGATCATGTTATATCACTTTTAAAAGAGATAAACAAAATAAAACCCGTAAGCATTGAATTAGGACTTCAGACCACCAACGAAAAAACCGCGCAATATATACGGCGCGGATACGAAAACGCAGTGTATTTTGATGCAGTAAAACAACTAAAAGCGGCAGGAATAGAGGTAGTGACCCACATAATAATTGGTCTGCCTGACGAAAAGGTTGATGACGCTGTTAAAACAACTATTGACGCTGTAGCATCAGGTACTGACGGGGTAAAATTCCACCTGTTACACGTGCTTAAAAATACCGATTTAGAAGTGGAATATAAAGCTGGTAAATTTGAATGCCTTACACTCGAGCAGTATGCTGAAATTTTAAAGCAGTGTATTAAGGTTTTACCACCTCATATAGTCGTTCACCGTATAACAGGCGATGGAGCAAAATGTGACCTCGTGGCACCCTTATGGTCGGCGGATAAAAAGACGGTGCTGAATTACCTGAATAAGCATTTAAATGATTGAAAAAATGATTGTTTTTGATATAATTAAACCAAAGGGGATGGCAGTATGAAAAAAGTAAAGAATATATTGTTGCTTTCAGGAATAATTTTATACATTGTTGACAATTGTCTTAATCTATATTCTTCGGCACCTTGGAATGCAAATTCAAATTATTTTTTATATAATATTTTGTAGCGTGTGCTTCGACGGTTATTTTTTGTTTATTGCCGATACTTTTATTGGTATTAAATTTGAAAAATAAATATAACAAAGTATTTTTTATAATAGCTGCAATACTAAGTGTTTTAAATTTGCTTTACCATTCAATCGACCCATATCTGACTGCGATACCTGAATATTTAATATTAAGTAAACTTGGTTTGATTGATACCCTTTGGGTTTATGTTTTTTCAAGAGGTGGAATATTGCGTTTAATTGGTTCAATTATAATAACAGTTGGCGCTATTCTACCTATTAAAAAAGAAAAAAAGGGAATTTGATTACATGAAAAAGGCCGTATTTATAACAAGTCCTATGATGTCGCAGGATTATTACAATATAGTATCAAACGATTTCGGTAAGATACTTAATACCCGCGATAACGATATACCCAAAACCGATGGTTTGCTTACTGTTATAAAGCAGTTTGAGGCACACGGTAAAATTAAATCTGCAATTCTTCGTATAACCTCGCTTGGTAATTTTGAGGTGTTACTCAACGGCAATCGCATAGGCGAAGATGAACTTACACCCCTTTGGACCGACTATAAACATCGAGTTTTTGAGTATGAATATGATATATTACCGTATCTGAAAAAGGGTGAAAATACGTTTGCTACCCGTGTTTCATCGGGTTGGTGGTCTGGTCGTATTTCGGTGGGTTATTACGGTTACAAAAAGACCGCTATTTGCGCCGAAATTGAAATCACGTATAAAGATGGCACAATCGAGATTATTGCAACTGACGAGAGTTGGAACACTGCAGTTTCCGGTCCCGTGCTTTACGCCGATATATGGAATGGTGAGTGGTTTGATGCTACAATAAAAGACCCGTGTGCGTACCCCGATAGTATTACTTGGACAAATGCCGAAATATTTACCGACTATACTTGTGATATCGTGCCGTTTGAGGGTGAAAAAGTTAAAGTTACAGAATATATTGCCCCCAAAAGCGCAGTTGTTTATCGCGGCGCAAAAAACAACGGCACCGATTTTGGTGAAATAAAAGTAGTTAAAAAGTCAGTTGGTGACAACTGCGAGTGTATAACGTTAAAGGCTGGGCAGACATTGGTGCTTGACTTTGGTACCGATGTTGTTGGTCGCCCTTCGCTTGCCATAAATGCTCTAAATGATACCAACGTAAAATGCCTTTTTGCCGAAATGCTTAATGACACGGGTGATTTATCACGCGGTAACGATGGACCAAAAGGGAGTCTTTATATTGCAAATTACCGCTCTGCACTTGCGCGATTTAATTACGTAGCGGCATCAAGTAGTAGTCGCCGACAACTTAATATTATAAAGCCTTTGCATACATTTTACGGCTTCAGATATATGGAAATTACCGCCGATAAAGATATAACAATTGAATGTATTACAGCAGAGGTTTTAGGTGCGGATTTAGAATATACAGGTAGTTTTGAATGTTCTGACCCTATTGTAAATAAGCTTTATAGTAATATTGTTCGTGGTATGAAGGGTAACTACCTCGGCATACCTACCGATTGTCCTCAGCGTGATGAACGCTATGGCTGGACAGGCGACACTGGGGTTTTTTGTGGTGCTGCTTCATATATTGCCGATACTTATGACTTTTTAAGCAAGTATCTTGGTGATATGCGCGATTCTCAAAAAGAACGCGATGGCGCGTATGCTGATATTTGCCCCGCAGTTTTTGCCGAAAAGTTTTGTGGTAATGCCGCATGGGGTGACGCTGGTATTATAATCCCTTATAAACTTTGGCTAATGTTCGGCGATGATACCGTTATAAGAGAACATTATGACTCTATGGAAGAGTATATGAGGTACATTGACCGCAAACACGGTCTTAATGGCGCAAGTGACTGGTACGGTGATTGGTTAAGTTATGAACCAACTGACAAATTGTATGTGTCGATTTGCTACCACTATAACAATGCCATTTTAATGCAGAAGTTTTCTGAAATTCTTGGTAAAAAAGATAGGGAAGAGCACTATAGAGATTTAAGCCAAAAAATACTTGCGCACTATTTTGAAAAGTACGTGGTTAATGATGAAATAACCGAAACTGGCCAGACGGCCTATCTTTTACCACTGTATTTTGATATGCTAAAGGGTAATGTTTATGAAAATGCGATTAATAACCTTGAAAAGAAAATTATTGATAACGGATGTAAATTATCCACAGGCTTTTTAGGTACAGGTGTGCTTAATCAGACGCTTGCTAAAGTAGGACTTAATGATTTGGCATATTCCTTGCTTTTACAGGACAGTGACCCATCCTGGCTTTATAGCGTAAAGCAGGGTGCTACTACCATATGGGAGCGTTGGAATTCATATACAAAAGCCGATGGCTTTGGCGATGTTAAAATGAATTCTTTTAATCATTATGCCTATGGCGCGGTTGCCGAGTGGATGTACGGTAGTATGGCGGGTATAAAACCCGACCCCGAAAACACAGGCTTTGACGAAAGTTTTATTCTATCTCCAATGCCCGACAGTCGAAAGCGTATCACAAGTGTAAAAGCATCATATCGCGGAATTATAAGTGAATGGCATTATGAGGATGACTGCTTTGTATGGCGTTGCGTAATACCGTACGGTTCAGCAAAGGTTGAATTTCCATTGCTTTACGGTCAAAAAATCGTAGAAATAAACGGTATTGTATTTAAAGCAAAAGAACTCGACGGCGAAATAATTGACGGCAAGATGGTGTTCGAACTATCGGCTGGTGAATATACAATGAGGTAAAAAATTTTATATCCCATATCAAAAAATTTGATATGGGATATTTTTATTTTACTTGCATACACTAACCAAAAAAGTGAGGTTGGTCTTATGGCAAAAAGAGTAGGGAAAAGAACAATAATTTTAGAAAACAAACCGTATATAATAGGTTACGGCTCTGTGGTGGGAAAAAAGGAATTTGAAGGCCCGTTGGGTCACGAATTCGACGCGCATGATGATGACAGTCGTTTTGGCGAAGAGTCTTACGAAAAAGCAGAGAGCACACTACAGAAAATTGCAATTGAAACAGCAATGCGCAAGGCAAACGTAAATGAAAATGATATCAAAATGATTTTTGCGGGTGATTTGCTTAATCAGTGTATCGGTTCATATTTTGGTCTGCGTGCAAAGGGAATACCGCTTGTGGGTCTTTATGGTGCTTGTTCTACTATGACACTCGGACTTTCGCTTGCGTCAATTATGGTAGATAGCGGCGCGGCTGACATTGCGGCGGCGGTTACGTCGTCCCATTTTTGCTCAGCCGAGCGGCAATATCGCTTTCCGCTTGAATACGGTGCAGTGCGACCGCAGACAGCGCAGTGGACTGTTACAGGCTCAGGCGCAACAATTCTCAGCAGTAAAAAAAAGCAAGGAAAGCCTTATATTGACAAGGTTTGTTTTGGCGAAATAGAGGATTTAGGTGTTACCGATACCAACAATATGGGTGCTGCAATGGCACCTGATGATGTTAAAATAAGACCATACCCATTGGGTTACGGCGTTCGGGATTTAGACTTGTTTTCGGTTGTTATTTCCGCTTTGGCGGTGTTAAAAATGCTCGAAATGCAGTAAAGCATTTCTCCGCTTTTTGCCTTGCCAAAACAAAAATAACTTAAACCCTAAAAAACTTCGTCACACCCAAACACCGCTACCCTCGAAGGTATGGTTTTTTCTACACACAAATCTACATAAAGGGAGGTTTATACGAAACTTATTTTAACCACATCTACCCATCCTCAACAGCGGAACATTGAAGTGTTAGAAGTCTCCTGATCAAATAAGTAAATCTTGTATTTTGAGTGAAAATATTTTATAATATCTTTATAAAGTCCGTTTTATAGTACACAGCGGCAATTATAATTATTTTATAAAACGGAAAGAAGGTATTGAAATGATTGAAATAGTTAAAGGCGCAATATTTGGTCTTGCGGTTGCAGATGCAGTAGGAGTCCCCGCAGAATTTATACCAAGAGAAAAACTTGCAAAACATCCCATTACGGATATGGTGGGCTTTGGTTCGCATGATGTGCCAAAAGGCACTTGGTCCGATGATACTTCAATGGCTTTATGCACACTTAATAGCATTGCCCAAAAAGGAAAAATTGATTTGGTCGATAATATTTTAGAATTTTCAAAATGGGTAGAGGATGGCTATATGACACCGCACGGAAAGGTGTTTGATATTGGCAGAACATGCCTTAGAGCAATTGGAAACTATTGGCGCGGTAATGATGTGCATTCATGTGGCGAAACACGTGAATATGCTAATGGTAACGGTTCATTGATGCGCATTATTCCTGTTTGTCTTTTTAATGAAATCAATCAGCTTTCTACTGCTGATTCAATTGAAAATATACACGCTGTATCCGCACTCACACATGCACATGAGCGTTCTTGCATTGCTTGTGGCATTTATGACTTTATAGTGAGAGAACTTATAAATGATGCAAGAAAAGAATCAGTGATTGAGGCGCTAAAGAAGGCTGAAAAATATTATTGTAATTATGAGCAAATTTTTCATTATGAGCGCTTGTTCAAAGCTGATTTCGCAAATCTTGATGTTTCAGAAATTAAAAGCAGTGGTTATGTTGTAGATACGCTTGAAGCAGCAATATGGTGTTTGCTTAATACCTCAAATTATAGAGAATGCGTTCTTAAAGCGGTGAATCTTGGTCAAGACACAGACACAGTAGCCGCAGTTGCAGGCGGTCTTGCCGGAATTCTTTACGGATATGATAACATACCTAAAGAATGGATAAATGCTCTTGTTAAAAATGATATGATAACTAAAATGTGTGATGATTTTTATTCAAAAGTGAGGACGAATGTAAAATGAAACTAGATGTAAATTTTGATTTTACAACCGATACACCAAATTTTTGGGATAATTTCTGGGCAGATGAAATACTTGGTGGCTTTGGAAACGACCCCGATTCAATGAGCAAAACATTACAATCATATCATCAATTTTTATGGAGTAAACCTTTACCTAACGGTAAAACAATGAGTTTAATGGTCGGGAATAGTTATAACTATCTAACTTGGGATAATTTTCGATTTGGCAGTGATTCAATTCTTGCAAGTTTTCGCTATGTTCGATATCGCAAGATGCTTGAAGAGGTATCAAAAGATTTGCCTGATTACAGAAAGTTTATCGAAGATTTTTTACATAAAAGTTACACCATAGGCGGTTCTATAATTTTTCCAAAGGATAATAGTATAAATCGTGCACGTGGTTGCAATGCATACATAAAAGACCGTTGGGATTTAACTCTTGAATGTATTAAAAGATATTATAAAAATGAGGATAGTCCTTTATTTGATGCATTAAATAAAAACAAAGAATTTTTCAATTTATTTGTTGATTTTAAGGGTTATGTAGATTTCTTCTTTTTACAAGATTGCGTGTCAGCAGATTATGAATCGGTGAATTTTTGGATTGGCGATGGTGATATGTCAAAAGATCCTATGCCGCAAACAGTTGACGAATATTTACAGTGGATTAAAAATCAACTTGAGTTTGTAGAAAAGAGAAATAAAAGAATAGCACAAGCTATAAATTGTAATAAATAATTTAATACATATAGGTAACAACCGCTGAAAGCATAAAAACTTTCAGCGGTTGTTATTTTACTTATCAAAAGAAACAGGTTTTGTATCGTTTGTCGCAAATGCGTTAGGACCGGGATCTGACATAGAGAAATACATTTTAGCAGCCTTTGTTGTGCCGAAATCTCGGTTAGAACCGGAGTTTTGCACCTTGTTAAAGGCATCTCGGAACATCTGGTTGTGCGCTTCCTCACGGTTTAAAAGGAAGTCGATGGTCTCACGCACCTTTTTATCATCAATCTGGCGGTAAAGGTATTCATAAACCACCTTTGCACGTTGCTCAGATGCAATATTGCTGAGTAAGTCTGCGCAAAGGTCTCCCGTAACTGTCACATAATCGCCCGTCCAAGAGTAACCCGAAGCATTGATAAGACCGGGGTTAAGACCTAAAAGTACGTGGGATTGAATTTCGCCTGACGGCACCTTTTCGGCATCAACATCGTGTCCGTTTAATAGGTTGATGGTCTGCGCAACCATCTCCATATGCCCAAGTTCCTCGGCGGCAATGTCAAGAAATAAATCCTTAATTTCAGGGTCTTTAATTCTAAAACTCTGCGACATATACTGCATAGCCGCCTTTAGTTCACCGTTACCGCCGCCAAGTTGTTCCTGCAAAAGCGCCGCATACTGTGGGTTTGGTTTCTCTACCGCTACAGGATGAAAAAGCATCTTTTCGTGTTTAAACATAAACTTACCTCCGTTAATATTGTATTAGATATTCTTTCCATTTTTTATGGTGATATGCAAAGGATAACTACCTTGCTGCTAATGATTTTATTGATTTGCCTTCGCGATGCTTTCTAAC
>JAZNWJ010000040.1:0-6496 GCA_045593245.1 Acutalibacteraceae bacterium
ATCTTCAAGAGAATCATTTCTTGAAGCAGTAGCCTGTGAAGCAGGGATAAATACGCGTACGTTGTTTGAGTACACTACCACGCCGCCCTTGATTACGTCGCGAACTGTGCCGTGAAGCACTTCGCCCGAATCCTTGGCTGCGGCTATATTGTCCCAACCTGCAATAGCATCGTAACGACGCTTTGAAAGCATTGCGGTTCCTTCCTGATCACTGATCTTCATAATGATAAGATTAAGCTTATCATCTACCTTTACCTCGCTTAACAGATCAACAGGCTCTGATGAGTACTCTTCAGCGCTAACGTAGCCTGTTACACCTCTGCCTATATCTACAGTGATTTCAGATGCGTTTACTGCAACAACAGTACCGCACACCTTCTGCTCGCCTGTAAGGCTGTTGAGCGAAGCCTCAAATGCTTCCTCATCTGTCATTTCTTCGAAGCTTTTTTGAGCAAGTTCTAATTGCTCTTCTACAGGTTGTAAATTTTCCGACATGGTTTTAATAACCTCCTTTATTATACCCGCAGGTGTAGATGCACCCGCGACCACGCCAACATTATTTGCTGTAAGAAACCACTCCGCTTGTAACTCAGCGGCAGTTTCTATCAAATGGGTATTCTGACAAAGAGAAGCACACACATCAAAAAGTTTTGCTGTGTTTGAACTGTGCCTACCACCGATTACAACCATTACATCGTTGGTACGGGCAAGTTCGCGTGCCTCGGTCTGCCGAGTTGACGTAGCACTACATATTGTATCAAATATTTTTGCATTTGTACATACTTTTTTTAAAAAAATTTGCGCATTTTCCCATTTTTTTGCGTTAAAAGTGGTTTGTGACACCACCGAAACGTTCTTTTCTTTGATTTCGGGATGATTAACAAGCAAATTTTCAAGTTCTTCTACTGATGAAAAAACAAAATGCTCGGTAACGCAGTGACCAATGATACCTATAACCTCGTGATGTTTTTCGTCACCCGCGATTAAAATTATATCGCCGTTACCGGATTGCTCGGCTACTATTTTATGTATTTTTGCGACAAACGGGCAGGTTGCATCGCACACCTTTACCCCGCTTTTTTCTGCCGCTTCATATACCGATTTACCAACACCGTGTGAACGGATTACCAACGTCTCGTCTGCTTGCGCATCACTTGGTTCATTTACTACACGTACACCCTTTTTGGTAAGTTCTTCTACCATCTGGCTGTTGTGTATAATAGGTCCTAAAGTACAAACCTTTTCTCCACTTTCGACCAAATCATATACCATTTGTACCGCACGGTTTACACCAAAGCAAAATCCTGCGGTTTTAGCAAGTGTTATTTTCAATTTAACTTTTCCTTTACCAGTTTAATAAGATTGTCTATTGACTCTTGTAAAGTATTACCCGTTGTGTCAAACATAATTGAATCCTCAGCGGGTTTAAGCGGCGCGATTTCACGGTGAGAATCGTTGTAGTCACGGGTTTCGATATCTTTATATACTTCTTCGTAGGTAACATTTTCGCCCTTTTCGCAAAGTTCTTTATAACGACGGTTAGCGCGCTCTTCTACGCTTGCGGTAACAAAAAATTTAAGCGTCGCGTTTGGCAAAACAACAGTACCAATATCTCTACCATCCATAAGCACGTTATTCTCGCGGGCAAGTTTACGCTGCATCTCAAGCAAAAACGCACGAACGGGTGGTTTTGCCGAAACGGCAGATGCCATCATAGATGCCTCGGGTGTTCTTATTGCATCGGACACATCCTCACCGTTTAAAAATACGTGCTGTGTGCCATCGATAAATTTAATATCTACCTCAATTGTTTTAAGAATTGCCTCAATATCACAGTTAAGTTCGGTGTCATATCCTTCACGGATAAATTTAAGACCAACAGTACGATAAAGCGCGCCTGTGTCTACATAAATAAACCCAAGTGCTGCTGCTGCGCCCTTTGCCACCGTGCTTTTACCTGCGCCTGCAGGACCGTCTAATGCAATAGAAATCATAATTCAACTTTCCTTTCAAATCTTGCCGCACTTTCACCTGCAAGAACGCCTGTAGAAAATGCTATTTGTAAATTAAATCCGCCTGTGTAGGCATCAACGTCGATAACCTCGCCCGCAAAAAACAGACCGCCTATAAGCTTTGACATCATTGTTGTAGGGTCAATCTCTTTAACACTGATACCGCCGCTTGTAATAATTGCTTCTTCAATCGGTCTGAAGCCTGTGATATTAAGTCTGAAATGCTTGATTGCATTTACAAGGTCTTGTCGTCCTTCGCGGCTTATTTGGTTAACCTTTGTATGCGGGTCAATACCCGACATATTTATTATAACCGGAATTATGCTTTTAGGCAGTAATTTGTCCAAAGAATTTGCAAAATCGCGGTTAAGTGATTCCTCAAAATCCCGAAGTAGACGCTTATCAAGCTGAGCATCATCAAGAGCCGGCTTTAAATCTATTTCTGCATAATACTCTTTCTTGTCCACATACCGCATATGTGCCGAAGCCGACAAAGTAAGCGGACCCGATATACCCGTATGGGTAAAGAGCATTTCGCCCATTTCTTTGTAAAGTGGTTTTTTCTTTCCCGTTTCAAAAACCGACAACGTAACGTTTTTTAGCGAAAGCCCTGCCAGTCGTGTACAAAAGCCCTCGTGACACTCAAGTCCTACAAGAGATGGTGTTAAATCGGTTACAGTGTGACCTAAGAGTTTTGCCATTTTGTAACCGTCGCCGGTAGAACCCGTAGTAGGATAAGACATACCGCCTGTGGCAACAATTACACTGTCAACGTCAAGTATTCTACCATCGGTAAGCTTGACCGCCGTCACAAAACCATTTGGTGCAATTATGCATTCGACTGTACCCTCAATAATATTGCAGTTTTTTTGAACCGACTTTACGAGTGCATCAACAATATCTACCGACCTGTCCGACACGGGAAAAACACGGTTTCCGCGCTCGGTTTTAAGCGGAACACCCTGTGACTCAAAAAAATTCATTGTATCCCCAGAATTAAAATTATTAAAAGCTGAATACAAAAATTTCCCGTTTTTAGGGGTATTGGCAATAAGGGTGTTTTCATCACAGTTATTTGTAACGTTACATCTACCCTTACCTGTTATCATAACCTTGCGCGCAGGTCGGGAATTTTTTTCAACAACTGTTATGTTATATTGAGTGTTACCAAGTTCTTTTGCCGCCGCTTGTGCCGCCATAAGACCGGCCGCGCCACCGCCTACTATAACTATCTTTTTCATTCCCTCACCTACTTTCGCAATAATATAATATTTTACACCAATTTTTATAAAAAGTAAACATAAAAAATCAAGGGTGACAACCGCCACCCTTTTAAATTACTTTATTATCTTTCTAATCTTATCGTGAAGTGTAAACATATAGTATGTCGCCACGCGGGAAATACCTATATCATAAAGTACAAACACAACGTTACAAAGTGCCAAAAACAATAATGCACCGTATTTGCCCCACTGACCGAAATCATCAAAAGAAATACCAAACACTACGGTTGAAACGTAATAAAACGCAACTGCAGCAATGTTAAAACATATAAGCTTTAATATCCATTCAATAAATTGCTTGTTTATTTTTTCAATAAGTGATTTCAAAACAGGATAGTAACCTAAAAACATAACGTAAAGTATTTTGGATTCCATTTCACCTGTTATAAATACTATCATAGCGCTTGCTATATAAGTTCCTACAGCCCACAAAACACCGCACTCAATAAGAGGAATCATCATAAACAAACCTGCTAAAGCCGGAATTGCATAGGTAAGGTACGGAAAATAACTTGTAAGCATTATTACAATCGAAATTGACGCAACAATGCCACAAAACGTGATTTTTTTTGTATTTTTCATATTAGCAACAAGGTATCAGGTCGCCACCCATACACTCACAACAGCAATCGGCACAGATAAGACTGTTGCAAACATCACAGGTGTTGCAGCCACCGCCATAACCGTAAGAGCGATAGGGATTATACTGCTGACCGCTCTGTCTTTGAGCATTGTTCATAGCGTTGCGGTATTCGGGATTTTGCGGATTCATACGAACAGCCGTTGCAAAACTGGTATAAGCTTGATCAAACCAACCGCGACGATAAAGTACAGTACCGTTAAGAAAATACCACTCGGCATCGCGATTCTGAGGAGGAACACCATCAAGTAATTCCTGAGCCTGTTCAAGTCTGCCCTGATTTATAAGAGAGCGCACTTCGGGAAAATTGGTACTGCCACTGTATGAATTATTGTAGTTGTCGCCCGATTTTTTAGACGAACCGTGTCTGCGGGAATTAACTATAGCGTCATATGCCTCGTTGATTTCCTTCATCTTTTCACCCGCTAAATCGGACAGCGGATTATCGGTATAATTATCGGGATGATACTTACGCGCAAGTTCGCGATAAGCGTTTTTTATTTCATCATCTGTTGCGTTTTTTGAAACGCCCAATACCTCATACGGATCTCTCATTATTTAACTCCTTTAAAAAAGTTTCCTCTAAGCCTAAATAAACTATATTACCAAGTATAGTCTTATATTTTTTAATGTCAAGTAATTCGAATGCTCTTGCAGCCTCATTTGCGCAAAAATACAGTTGCCCTTTTATACGCTCATTCACTTCTGAAGCATCAATAGCCTTTAGCACGTTGTAACTGCCGTTTTTAATATCTTGCGGCAAATCTACAGCGGCATCAAGCAGATAAATATACCTGCCAAGGCAATACCCCAAACGATTTAACACCCGTTTTTGCGTATCGTCCTCACTGCAAAACGCCAGAATCTTTTCCATAACCTTGGCTGTTGGGTCTGCCGCCTCATCAATAGAAGTGCAACCCGCCTTTTCAAGCGCATTTTGCGCAAAAATATATTCTTTTACAGCATTTTCTATATCAGGATGTTGATTTGCCGCATTTTTGTGCGCGTGACTGAATATGGGTTTGAGCAACCAATATCCTACCTTTTTAAATCCACGCTCGTCGGCAATGTTATCCAGTATCTTGTAATACAGCATTATCATCGCCGCAGCGGCGGGCATATCTATCGCATTATCATTTTTGCAATAATTACACTTTTTAAGTGGATTAAACGTGCAGCGTTTTTGGTAAAATCCGTCGCAACCATCTTGGAGCGACATATTAAGCAGTGCTAAAAAAGTAAAATCATAACTTAAAGTAAAGCGGGATAGTATGCCATAACTACGACCAAGTTTTTTACAAAGTGAGCAATAAACCGCCTTATAGGTTTCATACTCTTTAATTTTAAGCTCACTCTTACAAGCCCTGACATATCCAAACACCGCTCTCACCTCAAGTTATATGATAATCGTAATTATAACACATTTGGTGAATAATGTGTAAATATTTATTATTTCAATACTTTTTTAAGAAAATGTCCTGTGTAAGATTTTTCACACATAGCCACTTTTTCCGGTGTACCTTCGGCTACAACGGTACCGCCGCCGTTACCACCCTCCGGTCCCAAATCTATAATATGGTCGGCAACCTTGATAACGTCAAGATTATGCTCTATTACAAGCACGGTGTTGCCCGCGTCAACAAGACGCTGAAGCACCTCAATAAGCCTGTGAACATCGGCTGTATGCAGACCCGTTGTAGGTTCATCGAGTATATAAATTGTCTTGCCCGTGCTTTTTTTTGAAAGCTCTGTAGCAAGTTTAACTCTTTGTGCCTCGCCACCCGAAAGGGTTGTTGCACTCTGACCTATCTTGATATAACCAAGTCCTACATCAAAAAGTGTTTTTAGTTTTCGGTAAATACGGGGATGATTTTCAAAGAAATACATACCCTCTTCTACCGTCATTTCAAGCACGTCATAAATACTCTTACCCTTATATTTTACGCTTAAGGTTTCTTTGTTGTAACGCGTACCGCCACAAACCTCACAAGGAACGTAAATATCTGGCAGGAAGTGCATTTCAATCTTTTTAATACCGTCGCCCCAGCAGGCTTCGCAACGGCCACCCTTAACGTTAAAGGAAAATCTGCCTGCGGTATAACCCTTTGCCTTAGCATCTTTAGTGTTAGCGTAAAGGTCTCGAATGTCGGTAAACACACCGGTATAAGTCGCAGGGTTACTACGCGGAGTACGGCCTATAGGTGACTGGTCAATATCTATAACCTTATCGAGATATTCTATGCCTTCGATCGTTTTGTACGCGCCTGCAATGGTTTTGGCGCGATTCAGTTTATTTGCTAAAACCTTATAAACAATATCATTTACAAGTGACGATTTACCGCTTCCCGACACACCCGTAACACAGGTGAGTGTACCAAGAGGGAATGTCACGTCAATGTTTTTCAAGTTATTTTCAGCAGCACCGCGCACAGTGAGTGCGTTGCCGTTACCGTTGCGGCGTTGCGTGGGCACCTCGATTTTTTTTGCGCCCGACAGATACTGACCTGTAAGCGACTCTTTATTATTTATAATATCCTCTAAATTGCCCTGCGCCACAACCT
>JAZNWJ010000041.1:0-35913 GCA_045593245.1 Acutalibacteraceae bacterium
TAAGCCAAACAATGTTGCTACCGTAACCTTCAAGGATTGTAGCCGTTTGGCACTATACGGTGGAAAAGGTTTTGACGGTACACCCAAAATTGTAGAGCTTGACGAAGAAAACAAATACCGCTTTGAATTTGAATACGGCGAGGGCGCATTTGTAGTACCTGTTGTTTAAAAGGAGAAAATATGAGTAAAAAAATTATTGTGTTTGTTTTATCTTTGGTTTTGACGTTATCTTTGACAGGGTGCGGCCAATCGCAGCCCGAGTCACAGCCACCCAAACCGCAAAATGCTAATACTAAAACCGAATTACCGCAGTATGAGGATCACGAATTTATCATTAGTGGACTTTGGGCACCAAGAGATGTATCTGAAGAAGGGTTTAAGCTGTATAAAGATGCAGGCTTTACGGCGTTGTCGTTTTCAAATCACGATGAACTGCCGAGAACGTCTGACAATCAGTATTACATAGGCTCTAATCGCACTATGGAAGCCTTAAAACTTTGCAAAAAAGTAGGCCTTGACGCAATTTTAGGTTACGGAGACAATTGGTACGTTCTCGAAATTGAGGGTGATGATTATTTTGACGGCACTCCATTCAGTAATTATGACTACTATAATGATTATAAGGATATAATAAAAGCTGTTAAAATAAAGGATGAACCCAGCAAGGAGCACATCGATAAATACAAGTCTGAAACTCTTATAGAAGATTTTAAAAAGGTTTACCCCGATGCACAGTATTTTATGACCATAACACCCAGACACGCAAGTCCAACTGCGTACGGTTTTGGTTCTTACGATGAGATGCTTGCTTATTATGGCGAAAATATTTTAAGCAGATTTGATAATTCTCTTATGGAGGTTGACTTTTACCCATTCCCAAACGAAGAGCACAGAGAATATCTACGTTGGGACGATTGGGTTATTACCTATGAGGCAATAGCCGAAACCGCAAAAAAATATAATGCAGACGTATCAATCATTATGCAGTCAAGTGCAGGTCTTGAATTTGCAAAAGATCTTACCGAAGCTGATATGAGATTTCAGGTTAATATGGCTCTTGCCTTTGGTGCTAAAACACTGAAATATTATTGTTATACCGTTCCTACAATACAGTACACATATAATTATTGTATACTTGATCCCAACAATAAACCCAGCGCTCTTTACGGATACGTAAAGGATATACACAAGGAAATACAGTCTTATGCCGACGTAATTCTCTCTTATAAGTGGGACAGTGTTATAGGGTCAAACCCCGTAGGTTTCAGCAGTAATATGGATATGTCGAAATTGTTGCTTGAAAATGAATTTAAAGACACCAAGCATTTTGAACACGTACTTTCTTCTACGGACTTGGTTATAAGTCGTTTTGTAAGTGAAAAGTATGGTGAAGCATATATGCTTGTAAACTATGCGCAAAAAGATGCGAAAAACAACGTTGTTACCGTAACCTTCAAGGATTGTAGCCGTTTGGCACTATACGGTGGAAAAGGTTTTGACGGTACGCCCAAAATTGTAGAGCTTGACGAAGAAGGTAAATACCGCTTCGAGTTTGAGTACGGTGAAGGTGTTTTTGTCGTACCAATGGTATAATTTTTTACAGGAGATGAACTTTTACGGTTACCCCAAATACTAATAGATATAAAAACAAAATAATTACCATACCAAACATAATGTCGTTTGGTAGACTGTGTTTAATACCCATAATTGTGTGGTTGTATTGTTTTGAAAAGAATTATCTATGGACAACGGTGATTTTTATAATATCTGGACTTAGCGATATTGTAGATGGTTTTATTGCTCGAAAATTTGATATGATAAGTGACTTCGGCAAGGCTTTTGACCCGGTAGCAGATAAGCTTACTCAAATTGCGATGCTGTTTTGTCTGGTAACGCGTTTTCCGCTTATGCTGATACCGCTTGTTATTCTTATCATAAAGGAAGCGCTTGCCGCAATAATGAATATGATAACGCTTGAAAAGGCGGGCTTTGTCGTGGCGGCCAAGTGGCATGGAAAACTAAATACAGTGCTGATTTATTCCATGATGTTTATACATATTGTATGGTTTAACATTCCGGCTACCGTTTCAAACATTCTGATTGTTGTGTGCATTGCTATGATGCTTATTTCATCGGTGCTATACACAAAATCCGACGTAAAGGCGATAAAGAAAGAAAAATAACAAATTCAAGCACTTGCTATATCAATGTAGCAAGTGCTTGAATTTTTGTGTAGGGTCGAGCCTGTGTGCTCGACCGCAACGGAACGACACATAGGTCGTTCTCTACATTGTAAAATATATTATTGATATTTATTTGCGACGGTGCTATAATAAAGCCATACCACACGAAAACTTAATATTTAACTCACGCAAGGAGTGGCATTTTTTTATTTTGGTAAAAATGCGCACTTCCATTTTGGCATTTCTTGTGTGAGTGTTAAAAGTTTTTGTGTGGTAGCAAAACGAGGTCGCATTTTTCGGTGTGTGTGACTTTGAGTTGCGCACACTTTTTTAATTTTAGGAGGAATTTTAAATGAAAAAATTATTATCGTTTTTACTAATCATTTGTTTCTGCCTTTGCACTGTTGGTTGCAATAAAGTAACTAATATTAATTCAAGCAGTTTATCATCAACTATAACCGAAATAGAAATCGAAACAATTTATGTTGATGAACAAGAAGGTTCGTCAAATAATACCACCACCGAAGAAAGCAAAGTAGAAACAACTGCAAATGAAAACACAATGTCTTCAAATGAGTCTATGATTGAAACTATAGTGTTTACAAACGACAATTTAAATGTTTCAGTTGGTAATACGGTCATAGTTGGAATATAATCAAACGTGCCAAATGAAAAAATTATTTTCACCTCTAGTGATGAAACTATTGCAAAATATTTCGGTGGAGAAATTTTGGGCAAAAAAAGGGGAACATGTAAAATTATCGCAACAACGCCAAGCGGTGTATCGGCCGAATGCACGGTGACGGTATCTGCCAAGGCTATAAATTCCGGTAAATGTGGCGATAATATAACATGGACTTTTTACGATGATTATTCACTTGTATTTAGTGGTAGTGGCGAAATGAAAGAATACTATACTTCTTGGTGGTATCAACCGAATAATGTTTTATTGCCGTGGTATGAGTATTCAAAGCAAGCGAAAGAAATTATTATTGAAGAAGGAATAACCAGCATATGTAATTTTGCTTTTATAGATAGCAAAGTCTGTAAAAAAATAACCATTGCTAACAGTGTAAACCAAATCGGTCATTGTGCTTTTGAACATTGGATGTATTATGAAGGTTTTGTATTAAAGAAAACAGTAAAGAGCATCGGCGGTATGGTTTTTCATTCCTGCAATTTTAATGTTTATTACGAGGGAACAAAAGAAGAATTTAACGCCATAGATAATAACCTACCATCCATAGATATGGGAATAGATATAACAGGTAAAAGCAAATGGGATGGAAATTTTAACGGAACATTATTGTATTACAGTGAAACACAGCAAGAAGGTTGTTGGAGATATGTAAACGGAGTTCCAACCGCATGGTAAAAAAACAAAGGCACTTGTCCACATGTGGACAAGTGCCTTTGTAATTGGTTTTAATTACACATTATTTTTTAAGTTTATTATCTACAACATCAGCGAGTATGCTCTGGAACTCGTCCATCGAGATAGCGCCAAGGTCCTCACCTGAACGGTGGCGAACTGATACTGTCTTGTTTTCGATATCCTTATCGCCAAGAATAATCATATATGGCACTTTTTCAAGCTGTGCATTTCTGATTTTGTATTTGAGTGTGTTCTGGCTGTCGTCAACCGTTACGCGATATTTTTTAGCGGCAAGCTGTGCTTTGATTTCTTCAGCGTAGTCATTAGCGCGGTCGGTAATGGTAAGAATACGAACCTGTTCTGGTGACATCCAGGTAGGTAGTGCGCCGGCATATTTTTCAATCAAGTATGCAAGTGTACGTTCATAACAACCAAGGCTTGTACGGTGGATGATATAAGGTAATTTCTTTTGACCGTCAGCATCGGTGTAGTACATACCAAACTTTTCAGCCAAGAGCATATCAATCTGAATTGTAACGATAGTATCTTCTTTACCAAAAACGTTTTTGTACTGAATATCAAGCTTTGGTCCGTAGAAAGCAGCTTCGTCGATACCAATTTCGTACTCAACACCCAAGTGCTCAAGAATCTTTTCCATGGTAGCCTGAGCGGCATTCCACTGCTCGGCGGTACCTTCATACTTATCGGTATTGTTAGGATCCCATTGTGAGAAACGGAAAGAGCAGTCTTCAAGAAGACCTACTGTACCAAGGAAGTATTTGCAAAGGCTAAGGCAGTCTGCAAATTCTTGTTCCAACTGGTCAGGACGAAGCACCAAGTGACCCTCGGAAATAGTGAACTGACGAACACGGATAAGACCGTGCATTTCACCCGAATCTTCGTTTCTAAAAAGGGTAGATGTTTCACCAAGTCGCATTGGCAAATCGCGGTAACTGCGAGCGGCATTAAGAAATACCTGATACTGGAACGGGCAGGTCATAGGACGCATTGCAAGACATTCTTTTTCTTCGTCATATGGGTCGCCTAAAATAAACATACCGTCAAGGTAGTGGTCCCAGTGACCCGAAATGCGGTAAAGGTCGCGCTTTGCCATAAGTGGTGTCTTGGTAAGCAAATAGCCGTGCTCTTGCTCGATATCCTCAACCCAACGCTGTAAAAGTTGAATTACACGCGAGCCCTTTGGCAAAATGATAGGAAGTCCCTGACCGATTGAATCAACTGTGGTAAAGAAACCGAGCTCACGACCAAGCTTGTTGTGGTCGCGGCGTTCTGCCTCTTCAACCATTTTAAGATATGCATCAAGCTCTTCTTGTGTCTTGAATGCAGTACCGTAAATACGGGTAAGCATTTTGTTGTTTTTGTCATTTTTCCAGTAAGCACCCGACTGACCTGTGATTTTAAAAGCCTTAAGCGCTTTTGTGTAGCAAAGGTGAGGACCTGTACACATATCTACGTAATCGCCCTGCTTAAAGAAACTGATTTCGGAGTCTTCCGGTAGGTCCCCGATATGCTCAACCTTGTATTTTTCACCGAGCTCTTGCATATGAGCGATTGCCTCTTCGCGTGACATAACGTAAGGACGGATGGGCAAATTTTCTTTTGTTATTTTTTTCATTTCGGCTTCAATAGCAACCAAATCTTCATCAGAAAGTTTGGTGTCACCAAGGTCTATGTCATAATAAAATCCCTTTTCTGTTGCGGGTCCATAGCCAAAATCGGCATGTGGGTAAAGGCGCTTTACAGCCTGAGCCATAATGTGCGCGGCAGAGTGACGCAAAACTTCAAGCTCTTGTGACTGTTCGGCTTCGGTTACTGTACCGTCTTTGTAAATAATTTTCATACAAATCTATCCTCTTTCATAATAATATTAAAAATAAAAAAACTTCGCCACCTGTGACAACAGGGACGAAGTGTAAAATACTCTCCGTGGTTCCACCCACATTCTGTGTAAACACACAGCACTTTCAACGCCTTAACGCAGCGGCTACGTCCAAGGTTGTTACCCCTTGGCGCTCAAAGGTGGTGTTCGCCTTATAGCATCTTGTGACCCTTTCAGCCGATGAAGCCACTCTCTTGAAAGATGGAATTATAAGGTTACTGTCCTTATCGACGCTTTACAATAATACATAATAACTATTTTTTGCCCTTTTGTCAAGCAAAATGCCGTTAAATTGCAAAAAAATCGAAAATTTACAAAATTTTTTATTGACTGCAAAAAAAAATAGTAGTAGTATATAGTATATTATTTTAACACTTTAAAGTATGGAGGTACATATTATGTTTAAGTCAGAATATTTGAACAAAGTTTATGCCGACGTAGAAAAACGTAACGGCAACGAGCCTGAATTCTTACAGGCAGTACGTGATGTGTTGGAGTCACTCGAACCCGTAGTGGCAGCCGATGACAAATTTGAGAAAAACGGTGTAATTGAGCGTATGGTAGAACCCGAGCGTATGATTACATTCCGTGTATCTTGGGTAGACGATAATGGCGTTGTTCAGGTTAACCGTGGTTTCCGCGTTCAGTTTAACTCTGCAATCGGTCCTTACAAGGGCGGTCTTCGTTTCCATCCATCAGTTAATGCTTCTATTATGAAGTTCTTAGGTTTTGAACAGACATACAAAAACAGCCTTACAGGTCTTCCTATGGGCGGCGGTAAGGGTGGTTCGGACTTTGACCCACGTGGCCGTTCAAACGGAGAAATTATGAGATTCTGCCAGAGCTTTATGACCGAGCTTGCTAAGCACATCGGTGCAGATACCGACGTTCCTGCAGGTGATATCGGCGTAGGTGCTCGTGAGGTAGGTTACCTTTACGGTCAGTACAAGCGTCTTCGCAACGAGTTTACCGGCGTCCTTACCGGTAAGGGTCGTTCATACGGCGGTTCACTTATCCGTCCTGAAGCTACAGGTTTTGGCGCTGTTTACTACGTAGAAGAGATGCTTAAGACATTTGGCGAAGAAGTTAAGGGTAAGACCTTTGCAATCTCTGGTTTCGGTAACGTTGCTTGGGGTACTGCTACAAAGGTTGCAGAGCTTGGCGGTAAGGTTGTTACCATTTCAGGTCCTGACGGATACGTTTACGATGCTGACGGTGTTGTAACAAAAGAAAAGCTTGACTTTATGCTCGAGATGCGTGCATCAGGTCGCGACAAGGTACAGGATTATGCCGACAAGTTTGGCGTTCCCTTCTTTGCAGGCAAGCGTCCTTGGGAACAGAAGGTTGACGTTGTTATGCCTTGCGCTACTCAGAACGAAGTTGGCGAAGAAGACGCTAAGAACATAGTTGCTAACGGCGTTAAGTATTATGCCGAGGTTGCTAATATGCCTTCTACCGATGAGGCTATTAAGGTTCTAAAGGCTGCAGGCGTTGTTATTGCTCCTTCAAAGGCAGTAAATGCAGGCGGCGTTGCAGTATCCGGTCTTGAAATGAGCCAGAACTCAATGCGTTACAGCTGGACCGCTGAAGAGGTTGACGCAAAGCTTCACCAGATTATGGCAGATATCTACAAGAATTCTTGGGATGCGGCTAAAAAGTACGGTATGGAAGGCGATCTTATTGCAGGTGCTAACATTGCCGGTTTTGAAAAGGTTGCAGACGCAATGATTGCACAGGGTATTGCATACTAATTGTAATATATAATTCAAAAAATGAACCTACCTGCACGGTAGGTTCATTTTTTATTCAAGTGTATATTCAAAGGTTAACTTTTTTATATCAAGAGAACTCTTTATCATAATGGGGTAGGTGTCCCCGACCTTTTCACACAACAGAGATAATCTTTTGAATTTATCATCTACCTTGATTACGGCATCAGTGACGTTGCGTGTGCCGATAATTTGTTTAAAACCTACCTGTTCATAAAAGGCAATAACACCTTCGCTTGATGGCTTTAAGAAATAGAACGCATCGCTTTCGCGCTGTGTTTCGCTAAAAAGCCGACTCATAAGTCCCTGATGGCGAAAATCTTTATGGGTGGTTACAGCATATATATAATACGCCTTTTTTTCGACGCCGTTGTAATTGAGGATGCAAGGTATTTTGAAATACATCGCAGTAACAATGCCGTCTTTTTGCAGTGTTTCAACGCTGTCAAAAAACAGGTCAAAAAGCATTGTGTCAAACTCGCTGTCTTCACCGAAAGCATTATTATATAATTTCTCACACTGTTCACGAATTGTCATATTTCTTCCTTTTTGGTACAAATGTATTTTGGTAGTATTATTTCAGGCTTGTAAGAAAGTTTTGATTTACGTAATCCTTCAATACCGAGGTCGTTTTCACGGTTTATAAATTTATAACTACTTAGATTACGAGCGGCAAATTCACGGTTTATTACGGTGTATGCGGCTTCAAACCCCGATATTGCTTTTTCAATATGAATGTTATAAACGTTTTGGTTTATGGCCGAACCCAACGTGAATGCTACGACACGATTATCAACAACTATTGCGCCGCCTTTGACGCCCAAATTTACCATATTATCGAGCATAAGGTCGATGCCACGCATTTCGGTTTTCAGACCTTCATCCAATTTAGCGCCATATTGCCTATACCACGTTTCGGCACATTCCTTAATTCCTTTAACGTTTTGTGGTGTTATATCCTCATAATGCCAGTCGAATTGCTTGGAAAACGAGGAGATATGATTGCGCTTGGAATGATATTTCTTGCCTGAAAGATTTATAAGGTCGGATGAATTATATATATAATCAAACTCGTTACGATGTTCGGTAAAGTTGTAACAATAACCGTAAAGATTTTTAAATTCACGGAAACGACTGCCTTCCTGCGCCCAGATAGTAGGGTAGGAGTTGTTGCAGTGTTGTATGATTTTTTGGACTCCCTTTTTTACGTCGCCAAAAGGTACGCTGTATGCCACGTTGCTGCCTGATTGCGTTTTCAGAAAGAGCATATTGTCTTCAATACAGAAATAACTGTTGTAAAGAGGTTGCCACAAAAGTAAATTTACAAAACTTATTTCACAAGTAAGCTCATCAGCGCTTTGTAAAAAAGCGTTTAACGCCGACGCGTCGCAAAGTTCTATTTTTTTAAATTCCATATTTCCAAAACCTTGTATTTTTTTAAAATAATACCACATTTTGAGTTTAATATTCAATAATAAATTTACATATTTTAATAATATGAGGGTTTGTTGAATGCAAAAATTGATGAAATTATGTCAAAAGTGCATAAATCGGATTTTGAAAATCACTGTTTTAGAATATTTTTTATGCAAAATGCACAAAAAATGCTATGAATATTGTTTTTAGTAACACTTGAAAAAACGTTATGAATAATGTATTATAATAATGTAAAAAATAAAATCGAAAAAATATATCTTTATTATGGAGATGTTGTTATGACAAAATATACCATCACGGCGCTTAAAGAAATGTTGGAGAAGAAGCTTTCGCATAACTTTGGTGTTACACCCGATCAGGCTTCCGATGACATTTTTTATAAGGCAACAGTGCTTGTGCTCTTGGATATTATGAGCGAGCGAAAAACACAGTTCAGAAAGGCTGTGGATGAGCAGGAGAGCAAGACCATCTACTATTTAAGTATGGAATTTTTAATGGGTCGTTCACTCAAGAACAACCTTTATAACCTTGACCTTACCGAAACAATGCGTAAGGCTCTTAAAAGTTATAAGGTAAATCTTGATAATTTGTTTGAACTTGAACCTGATGCGGGTCTTGGTAATGGTGGCTTGGGTCGACTTGCCGCCTGCTTCCTTGACGGGCTTTCAAGCAACAGTTACTCTGCAATGGGTTACTGCATCAAGTATGAACTCGGTATATTCCGTCAGAAACTTGTTGACGGTTGGCAGACCGAAATGCCTGATTTCTGGCTTCCGGGCGGTGAGGTATGGCTTGAACCACGTCCTCATTCCGCAGTGGACGTTCATTTTGACGGCTATATTGATGAGTGGTGGGATAATAATTATCATCACGTCGAGCATAGAGATTATCACAATGTTCGCGCAATGCCTTATGACCTTAAATGCGCAGGTAAAGACGGCAAAACCGTAAATGTATTGAGACTCTGGAGTGCTGAGTGTCAGGACTTTGATATGTCGGCGTTCAGTCAGGGTGATTACGTTCGCGCTATCGAGCAACGCGCATCGGCCGAAGCTATTTCAAAAATCCTTTACCCCGAAGATAAACACCCAGAGGGTAAGTCACTTCGTCTTCGTCAGCAGTATTTCTTGGTATCGGCTTCTGTTCAGGATATTCTTAACCGTCATATGCGCAAGTATAATACACTTGAGAACCTACCAGATAAGGTTGCAATTCATATAAACGATACGCACCCGACCCTTGCAATCCCCGAGCTTATGCGCTTGCTCCTTGATGAGTGCGGCTATTCCTGGGAAAAAGCGTGGGACTTGGTAACACGCACTGTGGCTTATACCAACCACACCATTATGGCGGAAGCGCTTGAGTGCTGGCAGGTATCACTCTTTAAAGAGAGAATGCCACGTATTTACCAGATTGTAGAAGAAATTGATCGTCGTTATCGTGAAGAGGTTATCACCAAAACAGGTGACTTTGCTCTTGCAGAGCGTACTGCCATTATTGCGGGCGGCGTTGTTCGTATGGCAAATCTTTGCGTTGCGGCTTCACATACGGTAAACGGTGTTTCAAAGCTTCACAGTGATATTATTAAAGACCAGCTCTTTAATGACTACTATAAAATGACACCCGACAAATTTACCAACGTTACAAACGGAATTGCTCACCGCAGATGGTTGTGTCAGGCAAACCCCGAGCTTACAGCGTTTTTAACCGAACTTATCGGTGACGGCTTTATCAAGGACGCTTCACTTCTTGAAAAACTTATGAATTTTGCGGATGATAAGACTGTTTTAAACCGTCTTGCTGAAATCAAGCTTTCCAACAAGGTTCGCCTTGCAAACTATGTAAAAGACAATATGGGAATTTCTATTGACCCGAATTCAGTAGTTGATATGCAGGTTAAGCGCTTACACGAATACAAGCGTCAGCATATGAATGCACTTCATATTATTACCGATTATCTCTATCTTAAAAATAATCCCAACGCTCCCTTTACACCAAAGACCTATATCTTCGGTGCAAAAGCGGCACCCGGTTATCTGTTTGCCAAAGAGATAATTCAGATGATTTACAAGTTATCTGTAATCATCAACAACGACCGTGCTGTAAACGATAAATTAAAGGTATTGTTCCTCGAAGATTATCGCGTAACGCTTGCAGAACTTATGATTCCTGCGGCAGAAATCAGCGAGCAGATTTCACTTGCTTCTACAGAAGCAAGCGGCACCGGCAATATGAAATTTATGATGAACGGCGCGATTACCTTGGGTACTGAAGACGGCGCTAACGTTGAAATACACAGTTCTGTTGGCGACGATAATATTATCATTTTTGGTATGCAGACACCGGAAGTGTTGAAAATTCAGAAAACAGGCTATAACCCAATGCAGTACTACAATAATAATTCCGATTTACGTCACGCACTTGACTTTATAGGCAAGGGTATTGACGGCAAGCAGTTTGACAACATTTACAACACACTTAAAAATGTTGATACCTATATGGCGCTTGCTGATTATGCTGACTACTGTGAGGCGCACAAAAAGGCAATGGAGCTTTATAATAAGCCTGAAATATGGAATAAGATGTCTCTTGTAAATATTGCGAAGTCAGGTATCTTTGCCGCTGACCGTTCAATAAACGATTATGCAAAGAATATCTGGGGACTTGATAAGGTTAAGTAGTATGAATTACTATCCGTACGATTCACGAAACAATTTATATCGTTCACATCTTGGAGCCGTACCCGCGGGGGAGACCCTGCGGCTACGGCTATTGTTGCATAAAGACGCTCGAGTGTACGATGCCTTTTTGCGCATTGTAAATGACAATGATAATAACGTTTGTGAAATAAAGATGACACCTGCCGAGTGGCTTTGCGATTATCAGTTTTTTGATTGTGAAATCATCACTGCCGAGGGCCTTTTCTGGTATGATTTCCGCTATACCAGTGCGCACGGCAATTTCTTTGTAGTAAAGGCTGAAAATGGTTTTGGTGTCGTGTCACAGACATCGGGCGAGCGTTTTCAACTTACTGTGTATAATAAAGATTTTACTACTCCCGACTGGCTTAAGGGTGGTGTTATTTATCAGATTTTCCCCGATAGATTTTATAATTTGGTCAAGGTAAAAGATAACGTACCTACCGATCGTTTTATACATGAGGATTGGAACTGTCAACCCGAATACCGTCAGAATAACGGACCGTGTTCACTGGGTAATGATTATTATGGCGGCGATCTTGACGGTATTACACAAAAACTGCCTTATCTTAAAGAATTAGGTATTACCTGTATATATTTAAATCCTATTTTTGAAGCTCATTCAAATCATCGCTATAATACTGCAAATTATGAGAAAATAGATATGCTCCTGGGTAATGAAAACGATCTAAAAAATCTTTGTAAAGAAGCTGAAAAACAAGGAATAAAAATCATACTCGACGGTGTGTTTTCTCATACAGGCGACGACAGTATATATTTTAATCGTACAGGTCGTTATGGCGCGTGTGGCGCATATCGCGATTTTGGTTCACCGTACCATCAATGGTTTAAGTTTTATAATTATCCTGACGGTTACGATGCGTGGTGGGGTATCAAAACGTTGCCCGAAACCAACGAAGACAATGACAGCTTCACCGATTATATAACAGGTGAAAACGGTATACTCAGAAAGTATCTCAAACTTGGTATTGGCGGTTGGCGACTTGACGTTGCCGATGAACTGCCCGATAAGTTTTTAGATAAACTTCGTACTGCTGTAAAGAGTGAAAATAGTGATGCCTATATTTTAGGCGAAGTATGGGAAGACGCCAGCAATAAGATAAGCTACGGTGCACGCCGTAAATTTTTGCGTGGCTCACAGCTTGACGGTGTTATGAACTATCCGTTTGCAAATGCGATTTTAAACTTTGTAAAACATGGCGGGGGAGCGGCGCTCTCTGAAACAGTTCATACCGTACTTGAAAATTATCCCAAATGCTCGGTAGATACTCTGATGAATCATTTGGGTACACACGATACCGCGAGAGTGCTTACAATGTTGGGTAGGAGTGATAGTTTTATAGGTGACCGCGCTTGGCAGTCACAGCAGAAGTTATCGGAATATGAATACAGTGAAGGTGTAAAAAGACTCAAAGCGGCGGCGGTTATTCAGTATACTTTGCCCGGTGTACCATCGTTATTTTACGGCGATGAAGCAGGTGTAGAGGGCTACGGTGACCCATTTTGCCGTGCGACGTATCCTTGGGGAAAAGAAAATACTGATCTTGTGGCTTTTTACAAGGCGTTAGGTAGCGTTCGTAAAAACTGCAAGGCGTTTATTGACGGAGATTTTTATACCGTTTTTGCGAGTGATGACGTTATTGCCTATACCCGTAAAAACGAAAAAGGCACCGCGTTTATAGCGGTAAATCGTGGTCGGAATACAGTTAATATCACGGTTCCCGAAGAATTTTCGACTTGTAAAAAAGTGTTCGGTAAAGCGTATGACCATAACAAAATCACGCTGGATGAATATGAATACACTATTATTTACAAATAAAAAATATTGTGTTATTGAATAATTGGTGTTATAATGTGCTTTGGTAAAAAAATTATGGAGGAAGATTATGGCTAAAATTATTATATCAAGCGACAGCACTTGTGATTTAAGTGCAGAACTTAAAGAGAGATATGACGTAAAGATTATTCCCCTTGGTATTACTTTGGGTGACAAGGTTTATCGTGACGGTCTTGAAATCACTCCTGATGAGATTTATGCTCACCATGCCAAAACAGGCGAGTTGCCTAAAACAACTGCCGCAAACGTTGGTGAGTGTATGGATTATTTTGCAGACCTTACTAAAGACGGCGACGCTGTAATTCACTTTACCATCAGCTCTACAATGTCGTCTACATACAGTAATTCCTGTCTTGCGGCAGAAGAGTTTGAAAACGTATATATTGTTGACTCTAAAAACTTATCTACCGGTGGCGGTTTGCAGGTTGTTACAGCAGCTGAAATGGCAAAAAGCGGTATGACTGCTCCTGAAATAGTTGCCGAACTTGAAAAAATCACACCTTGCGTTGATGCATCTTTTGTTATTGATAGTCTTGAATATCTGCACAAAGGCGGCAGATGCTCGGCTCTTGCTATGCTTGGCGCAAATCTGCTCAAACTTAAACCCTGTATTGAGGTTAAAAACGGCGTTATGGGCGTTGGAAAAAAATATCGCGGTGTTTACGGACGTGTGCTTACAGAGTATGTAAGCGAGCGTTTACAGAATGTGGATGATATTGATACCAGCCGTGTATTTGTAACTCACGCAGGCTGTGCCCCCGAAATTGTTGACGCGGTTGTAGAGCAGGTTAAGTCTACAGGTATTTTTAAAGAGGTGTTCTTGACCCGTGCGGGTTGTACGGTATCGGCTCACTGTGGCGCAAATACTTTGGGCGTATTGTTTGTCCGTAAGTCACCAATCCAGTAATTTGGCATAGAATAAAGCAGGGGCAAACAGAAGGATATCCTGCTTTATTGGCGGTAGCGGTATGGCTATCTATAAATTACCAATTACAGCCCCTTTTATATATAAAACTCTCCGACAAAAGTTGGGGAGTTTTTATTTTAAGTAATAGGTAAAAAGTAATAGTGAAGAGGTAAGGTGTCCGTGTGTCACGAACGGAAATTACAAAATTGTTACTTGACATTCTTGTCTGCTAATTGTAGATTTGAGTTGAAGATTGTAGTTCGCATATAAATTTAGGAGGAAAATATGAATACTGTATTATCCATTCTTTTCTTTGCGGTAGTTATATTTGTTATTATTTTGATTATAAGTCTATTTTTCCGCATTTTTGGTTGGTCTGCTACAAAAATATATTTAGGCATTACGGGAATCTCTTGTCAGTATAAACACAAACGAATTTTATATGCCGTAGTTACATTTGTTTTGTTAAGCATAGAATTTTTGGTATTTAGGTATGTGCTTTTTAATCTGCACGGTATGATTGATTTGCCATTCTGGTTATTTGTTTTTTGTGTCGCCGTAATTTTAGTTTCGGCATTTTGGAATAGCATAAGAACGATGGTTTTAACCGTAGTGGGTTATGAAGTCGGTTCTTTTTTAGGTTTATTGTTTGAAAGGACCTGTATAGACGAGCATGGAGCATCGCGAAGTGATTTATGGATATGGTTTGTAGCGGGTATAGTTGCTTGTGTAATGGTCGGAATAATTTGGGAAATAATTAGCAGGGCAATAAGAAAGTACAACAATTAAAAATTGAAAAATGTATCGTATATGGGTGGCCATTGGTCGCCCATTTTTTGTTTTACAATAAAAAATTATTGTTTTTCGATAAAATAATTATTGACAAACGATAATTTAGGTGTTATTATAGTGGCAGAAAAAGGTTTTGGAGGTAATTATTATGTGGAATAGAAAACGCTCGGTAACCCTTTCAATCGTGGTGAGTTTTATCTTTGTGGGCATTCTTACAGCGGCGCTGTTTTTAGGCCCTTGGTTTGTAAAAACATGGTTTACCGTGTATCGTGGTTGGGAAGAAAACGGTATTGCTACAGGTAATATGTTAAAACTGTTTGGTTGGTGTTTTTATCCCTGTGCGGCTTTTGCTTACATAACGCTTTACAGCCTTATAAAATTGCTGTTCAATATCAAAAAAGACGAGATATTTATAAACGTCAACGTTAAATATCTTCGTCGTATTTCATGGTGCTGCTTTGCGGTAGCGGCAATTACTCTTGTAGGCGGCGTGTTTTATATTCCGTTTTTGTTTGTGGCGGTTGCCGCCGCTTTTGTAGGACTTATGCTGCGAATTGTAAAAAATGTAATGCAAAATGCTGTTGCCATAAGTGAAGAAAATGAATTAACCATATAGGCGGGGTATAAATATGATTGAAATAGATTTAGACGTTATGTTGGCAATGCGAAAAATGACCTCGCTTGAGTTGTCTGAGCGGATAGGTATTACACAGGCGAATCTTTCCATACTTAAAACAGGTAAGGCGAAAGCAATACGCTTTTCCACGCTTGATGCCATCTGCAAAGAACTTAACTGTCAACCGGGGGATATAATAAAATATTCAAAGGAGGACTAATCTGATGGATAATATCGAGAATAAAGAAATTGTAGAAAACGAACAACCGCAGGATGTGTCGCTAAAAACTCCTGAAATGCTACTGCCTGAGCAATATCAGCCCAAAGCACTTTTTGAACTTAATAAGTGTGATACAGCGTTTGCTGTGTGCGCACTTGTTTTAAGTATTTTCAGTGCGGTATTTGGTATATTTGGTGGTTTTGCATTCGGTTATATGTTGTCAATTGTTTTTATGCTAATATTGTTTGGTATATATTTTTTAAAAGGCAGCAAAGCACGAATTTTACCAATTATATGTGGGTTATTATCGCTTGCTAACAGTGCTGTGTTTATATGCACCACAAACGGCAGTGTGCGTTTTTTTGGCGTAGTAATAAGTTTCTTGCTGTCGTTTGTCTGCTTTGATGGTATGGTAAACGGCGCGGTAGTTGGCAACCGACAAACTCTTGGCATATTTTATGCGGCTGCTTCAACAATGGGTAATATGGGCGTTTCGCTAAAATCGCTGTTTTCGAACAGCGATGGAGATAAAAAATCTATAGGTAAAGCGCTTGTAGGTCTTATCTGCGCAATACCGGTTCTTGCTGTTGTAATACCGCTGCTTATTTCTTCTGACGATGCTTTCCGCGGTATGATGAATAATATTTTCCGCGATTCTGGCAATACCTTTATTACCGTTTTAAAAGTATTATTTGGTATATTACTTTTTATGTTTGTTATCTCATATGGCTTTTCGCTCAAAAATGGTCGCATTTCTAAAGTAAAAGAGGGCAAATTTGCCGGCATTGAAAATATATATTTAATTTCGTTTTTATCGGCTATTGCGGTGTGCTATCTGCTTTATTTGTTTTCTCAGCTTGCATATTTCTTCAGCGCGTTTAAAGGCTTTTTACCGAATGATGATATTACATACGCCGAGTATGCACGCAAGGGCTTTTTTGAAATGTGTGTTATTGCCGTTATAAATTTAGGCATTGTATTTTCAGGTATACTTCTTGCCAAAAAACCAAACGGCAAGGTGTGTCACGGTATTAAGGCGATAACAACGTTTATAGCTGTGTTTACCTTGATTATCATAGCAACTGCAATTTCAAAAATGGTGCTTTATATTGATACTTACGGTATGACTGTGTTGCGCGTTACCACAAGCGCATTTATGCTGTTTGTGAGCATAGTTTTTATAGCGGTTATTTTAAGAATATATATCATCAAAATCAATATTGTAAAAACAGCATTGATAGCAGCAGGGTGCGTGGTAATGTTACTTGGTACCGTTAATGTAAATGCTGTATGCGCAAAATATAACTATCAAGCTTACAAAAACAAAAAACTTGATACGATAGACGTTAAGGCACTGTATGAATTAGGTGACGAGGGTATTCCATATGTGATAAGAATTGCGTGCAGCAAGGATGAAAATGTCGCACCTGCAGCACAAAAATATCTTGCTGAGGCGTATTTATATGATTATTTTGACGATATGCAGTATGCCCTTGATTTTACAATTGATGATTTAAAAGAAAAGCAAATGAATAAAGGTTTTGAGCGGTTTAGCATACCTAAGGCCAACGCTTATAATGAACTTTATAAATTTATTGAAAAGAATCCTCAGTTTGCTGCTAAGTGTCATACATTTTTTGACGACGGGAATAAGAATTATTTTTGGTAAAAATAAAAGCGGTGAGAATTTTCTCGCCGCTTTTATGACTTTATTTTTTTAAGTGCATATTTCTCAAGGCGGGAAACCTGCGCCTGTGAGATTCCTATTTCTTCCGATACTTCGGTCTGGGTTTTACCCTGCATAAAGCGCAAACTAAGTATCTTTTTTTCACGGTCGCTAAGGTCTTTTATAGCTTCTTTTATACAAATTTCATCAAGCCAGTTTTTATCATCATTTTTATCACCTACTTGGTCAAGAACGTATATTGTATCGCCGCCGTCAGAAAATACAGGTTCGTAAAGTGACACGGGGTCTACAATACTTTCGAGCGCTATTACCACGTCCTCGCGTGGAATTCCGAGTTCTTCTGCAATTTCACTTACAGTCGGTTCTTTCTGATTTTTATTTATAAGCGCCTCTTTTACCTGCATAGCACGGTAGGCGGTATCTTTTATGGAGCGGCTTACACGAATAGAGTTATTATCGCGTAGGTAGCGACGGATTTCACCTATAATCATCGGAACGGCGTAGGTAGAGAATCTGACATTTTGTGATATATCAAAATTGTCGATTGATTTGATAAGACCGATGCAACCTACCTGAAACAAATCGTCAGGGTTTTCACCGCGGTTTGAAAAGCGTTGAACAACACTTAAAACCAAACGTAGGTTACCGTTAATAAGCTGATCACGCGCAGATTTGTTTCCTGCTTTAACTTCGCGTAAAAGACGTTCCTTTTCTTTTTCCTTCATTATGGGTAGAGTAGAGGTATCGACTCCACAAATTTCAACCTTGTTTGCATACATATTAACAGCCCCTTTATTGTTTTTACAAAAACAGTATTGCCTTGTAAATGCTTTAAAAATCTAAAAAAATTTTTTTTGTTTTCGACAAAAAAGGCTTGTATTTTCACTTTTGTTAATATTTGAAAAAAACACTTGATTTTTTGATTTGTTTGTGTTATCATATTCGATACTGTGAAAAAGTATGAGGAGGTGTCACGATGCCTAATATTAAATCTGCTAAGAAGCGCGTGCTCGTAAGCCAGGTTAACGCTGAAAGAAATAAGGCTTGCCGTTCTGCACTCAGAACTTCTATCAAAAAGGCTAACGCTGCTATTGATGCTAAGGCTCCTGAAGCTGCTGAGGCTGTAAAGGTTGCTGTATCAAAAATTGATCAGGCTGCAGGCAAGGGTATTCTTCATAAGAATAACGCTGCAAGAAAGAAGTCAGCTCTTGTATCAAAGCTTAATGCTAATGCATAAGTTTTAACTTAAACTTTATATTATTTTTTGCAAAGAATAATATTGCGCCGATAGTTATTGCTATCGGCGCAGTTTTTTTGTATAATATATTAGAAGGTAGGTGAGAGTATGAGCGAGAATATTAAACTTTCTGAATTGAAGCAAAAGGCAAACCGATTGCCGCTGACGCCCGGTGTATATATAATGAAAGATAAGAATGGTACCATTATATATATCGGAAAAGCAAAGTCGCTTAAAAACCGTGTAACGCAGTATTTTGGAGCAGGTAATCAGCACACAGAAAAGGTTCGCCGTATGGTGAGTCTGGTAGACGATTTTGAATATGTTTTATGTGACAGCGAGTTTGAAGCGCTTATACTCGAAAACTCACTTATAAAACAAAATCAGCCTAAATATAACATTCTTTTAAAGGATGATAAGGGTTATCATTATATCAAGATTACAAATGATAAATGGCGCAAGATTACCACAAGTATGCAGCTTGACGATAAATCGGCTGAATATATCGGCCCGTATTATTCGGCTGCGGTGGTTAAGGATACGGTTTCCCAGGTGCATAAAATTTTTAAACTACCCGACTGCAACCGCAGTTTTGATAAGTATTCAAAGCCGTGTCTTAATTTTCATATCGGGCTTTGTGACGCGCCCTGCCGCGCAAATATAAGCGTAGAGCAGTATAACGAGTCGATAAATTCCGCTATCTCGTTTATAAAGCACGGCGGCGGAGAAAATATGATAAAATTGTTGGAAAGCAAGATGGAAACGGCAGCCGAGAAACTTGATTTTGAATATGCCGCAAAATTGCGCGACAGAATAAACGCCATAAAAAAACTCGGCGATAGTCAGAAGGTTGTAATGTGCAGTTACAAAAATCAGGACGTTTTTGCTGCTGCAATGCTTGAAAACACAGCTTGTATGGCTGTTTTCGTATTCAGAAACGGTAAGCTTATCGATAAAAAACATTTTATTATTGAAGCGTTTACCGATAAAAGCGACCTTTACAGTCAGTTTTTTGGCCGTTACTATGATACGGGTGATATTCCGCCGCGTGTTCTTGTGGATAATCATTTTGATGGTCGTGACTTGCTGGAAAAATGGCTTTGTGAAAAGACGGGTAAAAAGGTTGAAATTATCTTGCCACAGCGCGGAGAGCAAAAGGACCTTGTAAATATGTGCCGCAACAACGCCGCCGATAATTTAGCACAAAAGACCGAAATACAAGGCCGTGAAATGTCGGCTCTTAACGAACTTGCACGTTTATTGGGGCTTGCAAATGCACCTCGGATTATAGAGTCTTACGATATTTCCAACACCGCAGGTGACGAAAACGTTGCGGGTATGGTGGTGTTCCGCGATGGGAAACCGTATAAACCGCATTACCGTCATTTTAAAATAAAGGGTTTTGCAGGGCAGGATGATTATCGCTCTATGGCTGAAGTGCTCGACCGACGCTTTTGCGAGTATGAAAGTGGAGAGAATGAAGGTTTTGCTACACTACCCGATCTGATATTGCTTGATGGCGGTAAGGGTCAGATTTCGGCAGTTGAACCGATATTTAAAAAGCATAATATAAATGTTCCGCTTTTTGGTATGGTAAAGGATTCAAAGCACCGTACCCGCGCAATAGCAACAGGTGGCGGCGACATATCCATAAAGGCTAACGAATCGGCATACCGATTGGTTACCGCTATTCAGGATGAGGTTCACCGTTTTGCAATAACATATCACAAAAAACGTCGTAGTAAAAAGATGCTCAGCTCGGAGCTTACTGCTATAGGCGGTGTGGGTGAGGCAAAAGCGGCAGCACTGCTTAAACACTTTAAAACGATGAAAGCTATAAAATCGGCAAGTGTGCAGGAACTTTGCACGGTAAAGGGCATAAATCAGTCCTTGGCGGAAAAAATATACAATGAATTCAACTCTTAAAATCCCTCCACCGACATCCGTCGGTCCCCCTCCCTTTAGGCAAGGGAGGCTGATTATATAAAAGCACGGGGGATATTGCAGTACATTTAGTAGGAGAAAAATATGAAAATTGCATTTTTTGACACAAAACCGTATGACAAGCAGTCGTTTGAAAAGTACGAAAGCGACGATATAAAATTCAAGTTTTATGAAACAAAGCTTAATATTGACACAGCCGACCTGGCACGTGGTTGTGAGGTTGTATGTATATTTGTAAACGATACTGCCGATTCAAAGGTAATAGATAAATTGTACGACCTTGGCGTGCGCGTATTGGCACTTCGTTGTGCGGGTTACAACAACGTTGACGTTAAACACGCTTACGGTAAAATTCACGTGGTACACGTACCCGCTTATTCGCCATATGCCGTAGCCGAGCACACAATGGCGATGCTACTGACCTCTATCCGCCGTATACACAAGGCATATATTCGCACAAAGGATTTTAATTTTAGTCTCAGCGGTCTTACGGGCTTTGACCTTTACGGTAAAACCGTGGGTGTTATCGGTACGGGTAAGATAGGTCGTGTATTTATTGATATTTGCCGTGGATTTGGTATGCGTGTTTTGGCATACGATAAATACCCCGCAACCGACACCGATATTGAGTACGTTACACTTGAACGTTTATTTGCTGAAAGTGATATTATATCTTTGCATTGTCCATTAACTGCAGAAACCAATCATATAATAGATGATTCTGCTATAGAAAAAATGAAAAAAGGCGTGGTTATTTTAAATACATCACGTGGCGCACTTATAGATGCCGATGCGCTTCTTGACGGTATAAAATCGCGTAAAATCGGCGCCGCTTGCCTTGATGTTTACGAGGAAGAATCGGATATTTTCTTTGAGGACTTTTCAGGTCACATTGTAGATGACGATACTTTAGCACGTCTTATTTCAATGCCAAACGTTATTGTTACCTCGCATCAGGCTTTTCTGACCGAAGAAGCGCTTGGTAATATAGCCGAAACTACCATAAATAATATAAAAGAAATTACCGAAAACGGCGGTAGCCAGAACGAGCTTTGTTATCACTGCGGTAAAACAGCAAACTGCAAGTCACAAAGACTGTGTAAATGTTTTTAGAAATATTGATTTTTAAATTTATTAAGTATAGTGATATAAAATATTATGAATAATGGTGAACTATATGAAGAGAGTATTATGCACAGTACTTTCAGGGGCACTTTTAATAGGCCTTTGCGGTTGCAGGGGTAACGACAATAATTTATCCTCTTCGGAAATTGTTGAAATTGTTTACGAAGAAGAAACAATTTATGAGGGTGATAACGTATCATCCGACACAACCGATGGAACAATTTCTTCCACACCCGACAATTCTTCGTCAAAAGGAAGTACAAGTGACGTGGCGCACACAAGCGGGTCTGATACATCTTCTACAAATAGTGAATCAGCTGAAAATAACTTCAAACTTAATGATTCGCAAGTGCTTGAAAAAATAAAGTTAAACGGCAGAACGCAAAAGACCGATGAAGGTATCGTTCTGAATTTTGCCGCAAGCGCTATAGAATTTAATACCGACAGCAGTAGCGCGTTGCTTGAGATAAAAGCGGATGCAGGAGTATATTATTCCATCTTTGTTGACGGCGAATTAAAAACGGAAAGAACACTTACCGAGCCCGGCACTAATTATATAGTTTTAGCCAGAGGGCTTTCAGATGGTGTTCATAACATTAAATTTGTTCGCGCAACTGAATGTAGAAACGGCAATTATCTAACAGCATCGAACATATTGCTTGATGATGGAAAGTCGCTGCTTTCTAAAGATGCAAACAGCGATATTCTAATAGAATTTTTGGGCGATTCTATGTCGAGCGGATACGGAAATTTAACCACTGCCAATACGGGAGCAGGCGATTTGAAATATCAAGATTCACTAAAAGCCTATCCATATTTAATTGCCCAAAAATTAGGCTTCGATTATAGAATTGTATCATTGAGTGGCATTGCACTTAAAGAGCGAACCGGTTATCCGACTTTTTATGATTTTTACTATTTGGAAAATTATTTTAAGGATAAAACACAAAAATACACCTCATCAAATCCGCAGGACGTTGATATAGTTGTGGTAAATCTTGGCACAAACGATACGTCAGCAAAGCTATATAATCCGGAAGATAGTGATAGTATTGAAGAGTACGCCAATCTTTATGCTGAACTTATAACAAAAATAGGCTACCGCACCGACACAAAAATTGTTTTTATATCTGGTGTTATGTGGTGCCATCAACAAAAATCTGCATACATAAGCGCCAAAAAAATATTGAATGGGCAGGGGTATGATAAAGTGTACTATTACGATATACCCACATATAATTCGGGTGGAGAAGGTCACCCCTCGACTAAAGATCATCAAACTGTAGCTGATGCGATAATTGCGTTTTTTAAAAGCAGTAAAATAATATAAAGTTGAAAACCTGTGCATAATATGCACGGGTTTTGCATATTTATTCAAAAGTCTTGACAAGTCAAAACATATTATATATAATATAAAAACATTATTAAAAAGAGGTTTATTATAAATGGCAAAAATGTGGACAGGCGTTACCGACGGTGTTACCGACAGTATAGCCGATGATTTTAATTCTTCCATACATTTTGACAGTAGAATGTATGCGCACGATATAAAGGGCAGTATGGCTCACGCAATGATGCTCTCTCTTTGCGGTATTATTGCCGAGGACGAGGCAAACACAATTATTGCAGGTCTTGAAGAGATACTTGCCGACTTACAAAGTGGTAAACTGCAGTTTGATATGTCGGCTGAGGACATACATATGTTTGTAGAGCAGGAACTCACAAATCGCATAGGCGATGTTGGTAAAAAGCTGCATACGGCACGTAGTCGTAACGACCAGGTAGCACTTGATATAAGGATGTATCTGCGTGATGAAATAGATGAAATCACAAGCCTTTTAAAATCACTTGTAGAGGTTTTGTGCGACAAGGCAAGCGAACACAAGGCGAGCATTATGTCGGGTTATACTCATTTGCAACGTGCCCAACCCATCACATTTGGTCATCATTTAATGGCGTACGCTATGATGCTACTGCGTGATATAGACCGCCTTAATGATTGCAAGAAAAGAATGAATATGTCACCTATAGGTTGTTGTGCATTGGCAGGTACTACCTACAACACCGACCGCCGTTTTGAAGCAGAAAAGCTCGGCTTTGACGGAATTTGTATGAATTCATTAGACGGCGTTTCCGACCGTGATTTTTGTGTAGAGCTTATGTCGGCAATTTCACTTATTATGGTGCATCTGTCACGTTTCTCGGAAGAGATTATTTTGTGGTCAAGCTGGGAGTTTAAGTTTATTGAGCTTTCAAGCAACTACACCACAGGCTCGTCAATTATGCCACAAAAGCGCAATCCCGATATGGCAGAATTGGTGCGTGGTAAAACGGGTAGGGTATATGGCGACCTTTTAGGTCTGCTTACTACACTCAAGGGTTTACCCCTTGCTTACAACAAAGATATGCAAGAGGATAAAGAAGGTGTGTTTGACGCGTGTGATACCGTTAAAATGTGCCTTAAAGTCTTTACACCTATGATTGCAACAATGACAGTGCTTGAGGACAATATGAAAAAAGCGGCAGGCGAGGGCTTTATAAATGCCACCGACCTTGCAGACTACCTTGTTAAAAAAGGAATGCCGTTCAGAACGGCATATAAAATCTCGGGTCAGTTGGTAGCGTTATGTATGCAGAAAAAGACTGTACTTGAAGATTTACCTTTGGAAGAATACAAACAATTCAGCGAATTGTTTGACGAGGAGCTTTATGATGCAGTAAACCTTGAAAACTGCGTAAAGCGCCGCATTTCCGAAGGCGGCACTTCTATTGAATCAGTCGAAAAGCAGATTGAGTTTGTTACACAAAAGCTAAATTCGCTTTCAGCGAGCTAAATTGACCTATGGCCAACTAAATTCTTAACAGAGCTAAATGTGTCTTCAACACGCCGAGTACGAATTTAATTTAGCTACACGAAGTGTAATTTAGCTGTGAGTTGTGCTCGCAATTTCGCTGTCGCACGAGGCGGCAATTTAGCTTTGTAAAAATAATTAAATTAAACTTTAAATTAACATCGTAGGGACCGGCGTCCCCGACGGTCCAAGGTTTGCACACGCTTATAACGGACGGTCGAGGACGCCCGTCCCTACGATAATTTTATATAATTTCATTAAAACCACCTAACCAACCGCGGATTTTGCCGACTATATAGATGCAACACTCATGATTGATGCAAAGGAAAAATTATGAAAACAGACGAAATATTAAAACTTATTGGTGACAAGGATTTTCTTGATAAAATTTATCGGTTTTCATATCACAGGTGCAACACCTCGTTTGATGCCGAAGATTTATGTTCGGATATAGTTTTGGCGGTAATATCCGCTATACAAGGCCAGAGTGATATCAATAATTTTTATGGCTTTGTGTGGACTATTGCTCACCGTGTTTATGCCGACTTCTGCGAAAAAAGAAATAAAATCGCCAATAATATCAGCATACAAAACACCGAATTACAGTTTGCCAATAAAGAAAACGAGATTGACAATCTTATTGAAGAAACGGCAGACCGTGAACAGTTAAAAAAGATTTTTTCCGAGATTGCGTTTTTATCAAAAATCTATCGCGAAGTTATGGTAATGTATTATATTGATGAAATGAAAATCAAGGATATATCTGCAAAACTTGACATAAGCGAAACCACGGTAAAACAACGTCTGTTTTCTGCAAGAAACACAGTAAGAAGTGAGGTTGAAGCTATGAATAAAAGAAATTTATCATTAAAGCCGATGAATTTAAAATATGCGGGTACGGGTAGTCCGTGCGGTAACAATCCGGCAGAATGTGCCAATCGCACATTATCACAAAATTTAATCTATCTATGTAAAGAAAGACCGAAAACTGCAAAGGAGCTATCTGACGAACTTTGTATTCCTATGCTTTATGTTGAAGAAGAATTGGAAATTCAGTGTTACGGGCAAAACGGAAAATACGGAATGTTGCGCAAGCTTGATAACGGTAAATATACGATAAATGTTTTAGTGATAGATTATGAAGAATATGATGCAGCCAGTAAGATTTATGAAAAATATTTACCGCAAATATGCAATATTTTAAAAGAAAATATCAGAAAGTATAATGGTGAAATTTTAAATCTTCCGTTTTTAAGCAAGCAAACGGATACCCGATTTATCTTATGGTCAATGATTGTGCTGATGTACTATAATTTAACGTTTGATGTAGGAAAAACGCTTAAAGAGAAATATTTTTCTGATGTACAACTATCAAACAGACCTTATAGCATGGCTGCATTTGCTTATGATTCGGAAAACGATGGCACTTTCTTTGAAAGAGATTTTTACGGTAATGATGGAATAAATTCATCGTATGTGGGCGGATATAAAACGGTTCATATGTCTAATATTTATAGTGATAGAATAAAGCCACATTTTCGCTGTGGGCACAATATATCTACAGATGAAAAAATACTATTGTTGTTAAAAACCATTGGCGGTTTGCCTATTGATGATTTATCTGAAAACGAAAAAGAAATTGCCGCTAAATGCATAGAATGTGGTTATTTGCGAAAAGACGGAGATATTATAGAGCCTAAGATTCTTGTATTAGATAAAAAAGACAACAGCCAATTTTTAACTATCGTTAATAAATTTCATAATATGTTAGATATAAAAGAGAAAATTGCTGAAGAGATGTCGATTTTTATAAAAAAACATATACCGCAACATTTAATAGCCGATTATTTTTTATATAACCAGTTAATCGCAAATGCAAGATCGTTGTCAAAAATTATAGACATGTGTATAGAAGAAGACATTTTGACAACACCGGAAAACGATTTATGCGCAGAGGGTGTAATGATGCTTGTTGAAAAAGAATAAAACAAAATCCCACTCGTTTGAGTGGGATTTTAACTTTACTTTCCTACATATTTCTTTATCGCATTAAACGATTCATCACTTATATGGTGTTCGATTTTGCAAGCATCTTCTACCGCAGTTTCTTCGCTCACGCCAAGTCGCATAAGCAGTTCTGATAATACTGTATGGCGCTGATACATTTTTTCAGCCACCTCTACGCCCGCATCGGTAAGAGTGAGGTAACCGTCGTTATCCATAACTACAAATCCACCTTTTTTAAGCAGACTCATAGCGCGGCTTACACTCGGCTTTGAATATCCCAAATATTCGCAAACATCTATTGAGCGTACATTGCCCATTTTTTTATTTAAAACGTAAATAGACTCAATATACATCTCGCCCGATTCCTGCAAACGCATTTAAAACACCTCTTTGTTCATTATTTTAACATACAAATTTAAAAATTGCAAGACGTCGCTTTATAATGGTTTTAGTTAGTCGAAACAGTAATATGATTTACTGTTTCGACCGCAAATCATTGATTTGCGGTAAAATTTTTTTCAAAATTTGACTAAACCCATTGCAATGAGTATAGTGCACAATTGAATTTTTAAAAATTCAATTGCGCACAGCCGATAAAATCGGCTTGTCGAAACGCTTTAGAGCGTTTCGACAAACTATAATCATTATAAACACATCGTAGGGAACGACCTGTGTGTCGTTCCGACATAACGCAATTTCAACGGCACGGCACATAGGCACGTGCCCTACATTATATATCAAAAAATAATGAAAATTTTAAAAAAACTCTTGACAAATAGTGGTAATAGTAGTATTATATCAAATGGTTAGCAAGGACTAACCGATATTTTATCAAGTTTAGTTAGCCTAAACTAACCGAGGTGAAACAAATTGAATCTTACAACAGCAATTGAGGGTAAAGAATATATCATTAAAGATATTGTTACCGATGATGAAGAGTTAGATGCGTTTTTGTTTTCACTTGGCTGCTATAGTGGTGAACCAATTACCGTTGTAGCTCATAAAAAAAAGACCTGTGTTGTATCTATAAAAGACAGCCGATACAGCATTGACACTGGGCTTGCTGCTGCAATCGAAGTTTTTGAATAAAAGCAAAAGCGACGGGCGCAGCCGCTTAATTTTTGATTTCGAGTTAGCGACTGCTAACTGTAAATTTATAAACAATTTATTTACATATTTCAGGAGGAAAAAGTTATGAGAATTGCACTGACCGGCAATCCTAACAGCGGTAAAACCACCATGTATAACGCTCTTACCGGCCGTAATGAAAAGGTCGGCAACTGGGCAGGTGTTACCGTTGAAAGAAAGGAAAGTCCTATTAAAAAGGCATATTACAGTGGGGAGGAAAAACTTATCGCAGTTGACCTTCCGGGCGCGTACTCAATGTCACCCTTTACAAGTGAAGAGAGTATAACCAGCGCTTACGTAAAGAACGAAAATCCCGATGCTATTATAAACATTGTGGATGCTACCAACCTAAGCCGTAGTCTTTTCTTTACAACCCAGCTTTTAGAGCTTGGAATACCCGTTGTTGTAGCGCTTAACAAGAGCGATATCAACGAAAAGAAAGAAACAGTAATTGATGAAAAACTGCTTTCAGAAAAACTTGGTTGCCCTGTTGTAGAAACCGTTTCTACCTCGGCAGATGGTCTTAAAGCAGTTGTTGAAACTGCTGTAGCGCAGGCAGGTAAAGAGCAGTCGGCTCCCTATGTTCAGGGAGAGATAGACCTTACCGACAAAAAGGCTGTAGAGGCTGCAGACCGTAAGCGTTTTGAGTTTGTAAACAAAATTGTAAAAGATGTTGAAACCCGCAAGGTTCTCACCAAGGATAAAAATGTAGGCGATAAAATAGACGCCGTTCTTACAAACAAATGGCTCGGTATTCCGATTTTTGCCGTTGTTATGTGGCTTGTATTCCAGATTTCACAAGCGTGGGTTGGTCCATGGATAGCCGAAGGCTATGAATTTGAGTCGGGAACAACTATTCCAGGTCTTGTAACCTTGCTTGAAATGTTCCAAGGATGGGTAGGCGGATTTATCGAAAATCCACTTATATCTGCGCTTGTTGTTGACGGTGTAATCGGCGGTGTTATTGCGGTTGTTGGATTTTTACCACTTGTTATGGTAATGTATTTCCTTATAGCACTTTTGGAAGACTGCGGTTATATGTCACGTGTGGCAGTAGTTCTTGACCCGATATTTAAAAAGGTTGGTCTTTCGGGTAAATCGGTAATTCCTTTTGTTATCACAATTGGTTGCGCAGTGCCTGGTGTTATGGCAAGCCGTACAATACGTAACGAGCGTGAGCGCAGAGCCACCGCAATGCTTGCTCCATTTATGCCGTGCGGCGCAAAAATTCCCGTAATCGCACTCTTTGCAGGTACTTTCTTTGATAACGCAGGTTGGGTAAGCACAGTTTGCTACCTTTCGGGTATTGCTCTTATCTTCTTAGGCGCTTTACTTGTAAATAAAATTGCAGGTCACAAAGCTCGTAAGTCATTCTTTATTATTGAACTTCCTGAATATAAAGTGCCTTCTCTTTGGGGCGCATTTAAATCAATGTGCTCTCGCGGTTGGGCATACATTGTAAAGGCCGCTACAATCATTTTGCTTTGCAACACAGCAGTTCAGCTTATGCAGACATTTACATGGAAATTTACTGCGGCAAATGAAACCGCAAGTGATTCAATTCTTGCATCTATCGCAGGTCCGTTTGCATACTTGCTTGTGCCTATTGTTGGCATTCTTTCATGGCAGTTGGCAGCGGCCGCTGTTACAGGCTTTATCGCTAAAGAAAACGTTGTTGGTACACTTGCGGTTTGCTTCTCGGTTACAAACTTTATCGATACCGAAGAATTAGAGCTTATAGGCGGTGCAGGTGAGGTTGCTACAATAATGGGTCTTACCAAGGTTGCAGCGCTTGCATACCTTATGTTTAACCTTTACACTCCACCTTGCTTTGCGGCAATTGGCGCTATGAATGCTGAAATGAAGAGCGCAAAATGGCTCTGGGGCGGTATTGGTTTGCAATTATCGGTTGGTTACACAGTTGCTTTCCTTGTGTACCAGATTGGTACACTTATTGTATCAGGCACTTTGGGTGCAGCATTCCTACCGGGTCTTATAGCAGTGATTTGTATGGTGGGTATAGTGGTGGCACTTATTATTAACACTGACAAAAAACTCAAGGCAGAATACGCTTTGAAGAAACAAGAAAAAGCAACGGCCATGAAATAAAGGTGATACTATGGGAGATTATATAGTATTAGGCATAGTAGCAGTTGTATTGATTGCTGTAATAATCTATATCGTAAAGCAAAAGAAAAACGGTAATAAATGCATTGGCTGTCCATCGGGTAGTAAATGTAGTTCGTGCGGTTGTGGTTGCGACTTACAAAACAAAACAAAATAAACATACATACAAAACTAAAAATCTCTCGGGGCATAATGCGTCAGGAGATTTTTAGTTTTTTATAGATTTGTTCATAAATTTGTGGTAAAATTATATATAGTCAATGAAATGGAGGTGCCAAATGAAGACCAAGGTAAAAAATAAGCGTGGTATACCGTTTCCTACACATATTGTTTTCTCGGCAGTAGCACTTATAATTCAGATATTATTTTTTATAATTACAATTCAAGGATTACGGGAGTATAAATTTTTTGCAGATACACTGTGCACTATTCTTGCAGTTGTGACTGTTTTTTATATAATCAACAAAAGCGGAAAATCAGGATATAAAATACTCTGGATTATCTTTATTCTGGCGGTTCCTATTTTTGGCGTTTTAGCGTATATGCTGCTTGGCGGTGGTCGTGTATTACCGCATATTAAAAAGCGTATGTATAAGTGTGAGAAAAAGTATATTGGAAAGTTACCCGATGATAAATCCGCTCACGAAACATTACGCTACAGCGACGGATTGCATTCCCGCCAGGCCGATTATCTGACATTGGAATCGGGTTATCCGCTTTACAAAAATTCGTCGGCTGAATTTTTAGCTCCGGGCGAAGTGTTTTTGCCACGATTTTTAGAAGAATTACAAAAGGCGCAGAAATATATATTTATAGAATTTTTTATAATAGCCGAGGGCAAAATGTGGTCGGCTGTCAGCGAAATCCTTGAACAGAAGGTACGCGAGGGTGTCGAAGTCAAGGTTTTATTTGACGATTTCGGTTCTATAAAAAGACAAAACAAATCATTTATAAAACGTCTCCGTAAAAAAGGTATTGAGGTAGCAGTGTTTAATAAAATACGGCCTTCTATAGATATATTTATGAACAACCGAAACCATCGCAAAATAGTTGTGATTGATGGTAAGGTGGCGGTAACGGGTGGACTTAATCTTGCTGACGAGTATATAAATGAACTTGAACGCTTTGGTTACTGGATGGATTGCGCGGTAATTGTAAAAGGCGATGCGGTTAAAAGCTTTTTAGCAATGTTTTGTAGCACGTGGGAATTCACTACCGGCAAAAGCATAGATATCGAAGCACATATTTCGGAAGAAAAGGTGTTGGAAAAAGGCTTTTTACTGCCTTATGCCGACGGACCGCTTGATGATAAAAATCCTGCCGAAGGTATTTATATGCAAATACTTAATTCGGCGCAGAGGTATGTTTACATTGCAACTCCTTATCTTATAATAGATAATTCTATGAAAGAGTGCTTGCGACTTGCGGCAAAATCGGGAATTGACGTACGTATCATTACACCTCATATACCAGATAAATGGTACGTTCATCCTGTAACACAGTATAATTACTACGATTTATTGGAAGCAGGGGTAAAGATTTATGAATATACACCCGGCTTTATACACTCAAAGTTTTTTGTTTCGGACGATCGCGTTGCCACTGTGGGTACGGTTAATATGGATTATCGCAGTTTTATAATGCACTTTGAGTGTGGAGTCTGGATGTGTGATAATCAGACAGTGACGGATATTAAGGAACATTTCAATACGCTTCTTTTACAGTGTGAAGAGATAACACTCAAAAAAATGAAAAAATCTTCACTCTTTGTACGTGTTAAACGTGCGATTTTGCACCTTTTTGCCCCTTTTATGTAAAAAATACTTGACAATTCACATAAAAAAGTGGATTATTAAATAAAGGAATAAAATAATTTGGGAGGTATTTCATAATGAAAGGATTTTTAAAGTTTTTAGGTACAGTAGTGGGTGTTTTTTCTGCAGTAATAGGCGCACTCTGGATATTTGACCGCTTTGCACAAAAAAACAGAATCAAAGACGGCTACCTTGTGTGTGAAGTACCCGAAGCAGAAGAACAGGAATAATTGTTTAAAACGGTATGGCATATTAATGTGCCGTACCGTTTTTGATTTGATATGTTTATAACCAATATAAAAAACAACGGCAATATTGCCGTTGCTTTTTTATCATAAATTTTTTATCTACTGAATATATTCTATTAAAAAGTGTTTTTGGAGTGTGTATATAAATGGAACAAAAAAATCTTAAAACGAGTGTATTCAGCCTTGATACAGTTTTTTGTGAGTCGGCGGAACAGCCTATAGATATAGATTTTACGCTACCCGATTATTATGCGGATATATCTAAGATTTTAAAATGTCGTGCGGTGTCACGCATATCCTCTAAAGGTATTAACGGCAATCACATTTCAGTTGAAGGTTGTGTCACGGTAACAGTTATTTATTGTGGTAGTGACAACTGTGTAAGTTCCTACGAATATCAATATCCGTTTTCAAAGAGCTTTGATACAGGTGCTAATACCGATGGTGGAATATTAAGCGTTAAATCCAAATGTGAATACATAAACTGCCGTGCTGTAACAGGAAGAAAAATTGATATTCATGGTGCGGCAGGAATTTACGTTACGCTTATGCGTCGTAGACTAACCGACGTAATATCGGACTGTGATGATTGTAATATAGAGTTACTCAGGGGCTCTGTACCGGCTACAGTACCTATGGGTATGGCGGATAAATATCTTCTTATTGAAGAAGAGATAGAGCTTGGCGCAGGTCAACCCGACATACACTGTATTATACGATATGATGCCGATGCTACCATAACCGATAGTAAGATTATGGCGGGCAAATCAGTTGTAAAGGGTGATATGCTGGTAAAACTTTTATATGCGCCCGAAGGTGACGGCTCGCCGCAAAACGTAAGATATCAACTACCGTTCAGTCAACTTATAGAGCTTGACGGAATAACCGATGGATGCGATTGCGAATCAAAGGTAAGTATCGCCCATCTTGAAATAAAGCCGCGTGTTTCGGCATCGGGTGAGTGCAGACATCTTATGCTTACTGCAAAACTTCTTATTACAAGTGAGTGTTGTTGTAATAATGACGTTGCGGTAATTCTTGATGCATATTCCCGCAAATATGAGGCTGATATAAGTAAAAATGATGTTTGCTTTAGCAAAATATGCGATAACATAAATCAAAATTTCAGTTGCAAGAAAAATTATGAATTCCCCGAAGGCGCGCTTTCGGCAATATCCGATATGTGGTGTGAAGTACGAACCGATTCGGTAAAATTCGATGACAATATGATGTGTGTTAGAGGTACGGTCGTTGCATTTATCATAGCTCAGGATTGCGATATGATACCTGTGTTTTATGAAAAAACAATTGATTTTGAATACAACCATCCAATGGATACTGATGGTGTGTTCAGATGTTCGCCGGAAATTACGGTAACTGGAGCCAACTACACGTTTACGGGCGAATGTAATATGGAACTGCGAACAGAACTAAATATCTGCGCCGCGATCTACAAGTGTAGTAAAATTCCGCTTATAACAGATATAAAAATAAATGATAGCAAACCCATAACCGAAGAAGGTAGAGCAGCTATGACGGTTTATTTTGCTGCGCAGGGCGAAAGATTGTGGGATATTGCAAGGAGATATTTTGCAGATGTGGAAGAATTGAAACAAATTAACGAAATATCAGATGACACACTTAATTCCGATAAAATGATTTTAATACCAAATAATTGATTTAAAAGCGCAATACACTGTATGTATTGCGCTTTTTTTATATTTCTTGACAGTTTTAAATTTTTGTTGTAAAATTATCTTGTACTATTATGTTAAAGAGGGATATTATGCGGGAAAATAAAAACAATAAGGTTTTTATCAGTCGTAGTAATGTAGCAAAAATATTGTTGTTTATATATGATGCGTTTGTGGTCAATTTTTCTTATTTTCTTGCGCTTTGGCTTAGATTTGACTGCGAGATAAACACTCTTATAGACACCGCGCCCGAGTTTTTAGAAGCGTGGTTTAAGTTTATTCCAATCAACACGGTTGTTGCATTGCTGGTGTTTTCTATATTTAAACTCTATCGAAGTGTGTGGACGTTTGCCTCTTACCGAGAATTTTTTAACGTTGCATATTCTTCGCTTGTAATGTTTGTGATACATACAACAGCAATAACTGTTTTGTTTGGACGTATGCCTATTACCTACTATTTTTTCGGTGCGCTTATACAGTTTATTCTTGTATTACTCGTAAGATTTTCTTATCGCTTCATACTTCTTGAGCGCAGTCGTCGCGCCGTAGCTAACTCAAAAAAGGCATCACGTGTTATGTTGGTTGGCGCAGGTGCGGCGGGCAGAATGATTCTTCACGATATGAATCTTGCTACCGATTCCAAAGACAATGTTGTGTGTCTTATTGATGATAATCCACATAAGATAGGGAAGTATATTGACGGCTTGTGTATTTCAGGTAATAGGTACGATATACCAAGACTTGTTGAAAAACATATGGTAGACAAGATATATATAACTATTCCTACTATTAAGCCGGCGGATAAAAAAGCCATCCTTGAAATATGTAAAGAAACCAATTGTGAGCTTAAAATATTACCCGACATATATGAACTGCAGAATGAAAAAATAGGTAAGAATACACTTGTTGACGTTGATATTGAGGACCTTTTGGGTCGTGACCCGATTGTTGTTGATATGGGTGAGATTTTCACCTTTTTACAGGATAAGACAATTCTTGTAACAGGTGGCGGCGGTTCTATTGGTAGTGAATTATGCAGGCAAATAGCTGACCACAACCCTAAAAAACTTATAATTTTTGATATTTACGAAAATAATGCTTACGATATACAACAAGAACTCCGCGAAGAACATCCCGAACTTGACCTTGTAGTGCTTATCGGCTCGGTGCGCGACAGCCGTAAAATTTTCGACGTTTTTGCTAAATATAAGCCCGAAATTGTTTATCACGCAGCGGCACATAAACACGTGCCTTTGATGGAACATAGTCCTTGTGAAGCGATAAAAAACAATGTGATTGGTACGTACAAGACAGCATACGCTGCCTCGCTTAACGGATGTGAGCGTTTTGTTCTTATCAGTACCGACAAGGCGGTTAATCCTACCAATATAATGGGCGCCAGCAAACGTCTTTGTGAAATGGTAGTACAATCATTTGATAAACTTATAAAAGAGGGCAGTGTTGATAAACTACGTCCTCTTTATGAACATGATGACAGTGAGGTTGCCGATCGATTTGTAAAAGGCGAGGTAAACATTAAAACTGAATTCGTTGCGGTACGTTTTGGTAATGTTCTGGGTTCTAACGGTTCGGTAGTGCCTGTGTTTAAAAAGCAGATTGCAAAAGGCGGTCCTGTTAAGGTTACGCATCCCGACATTATTCGTTACTTTATGACAATACCTGAGGCAGTAAGTCTTGTGCTACAAGCGGGTACTTATGCTGCGGGCGGAGAGATTTTTGTGCTTGATATGGGTGCTCCCGTAAAGATTGACACCCTTGCGCGAAATCTTATAAGATTATCTGGCTTTAAGCCCGATGTTGATATAAAGATTGAGTATACAGGACTGCGTCCGGGTGAAAAGCTTTATGAAGAACGTCTGATGGAAACCGAAGGTCTACGCACAACACCAAATAAACTTATAAGCATTTGCAATCCTACTGATTTTGATGCTGACAAGTTATTTGAAAATATCGAGAAATTAATGCATTTGTGTTATGAAAACCCAGATAATGTAAAGGACTTTGTAGAATCGATAGTGCCTACATATCATCCTGCGGGTGAGCATGGCACAGAAGAAAAACCCGAAGCTTATCAGGAACAGCTTAAGGCTATGGCAAATGTATAAAAAATACAATTATATAAAAAGACAGTGCTTATGGACTGCCCCAAATTGTGCGGACAGTACAAAAAGACCCTTATGGTAGTTTAAATTAAATTTCACGCAACGTACTGACTTCTCTTTTCAAGGGGAGTCAGTTTTGTTTTTAATTGTATGCGTTGATGATTGTAGAAA
>JAZNWJ010000042.1:0-2809 GCA_045593245.1 Acutalibacteraceae bacterium
GCCGAACCTTCGGGGAATTCAACAGTCATTCCGCTGGGAATATAGTATTCAGTTTCAGTAGGAGCGGCATAAAAGTCAATTTCAGGGAAAATGATGTGATTGTAACCATCCTCGTATGCTTCTGTGATAGCATCATATATAGCATTGGTTGTCATAACGTAGTCGCTTTCAGAAAACGCATTTCCGTTTTTGCTTATATAGTCAGCAGAAATTTTAACAGCAATATCTTTTGTTGCATTTTTATTTACAATTTCGATTGTACAACTATCAGACATTTCGGTACCTCTTAGTGTTGCCGTAATAGTAACGGTTCCGGCTTTTTGAGGAACAACCAAACCATCTATTACTAAAGCTACGGTTTCATCTGATGATTTCCACGAAACATCGTACTGGTCAGAAACACCATCATGATTTACATTAAAGGGATAAGGTACTGCAGATAATGCATACTTGTATCCCAAAGGTAAAGTTTCAGGTTTTTTTATAATATGAACGCTTTCGTATTTGCTATGGTCAATTCCAAGGTCAGGCTCAACATAATCGGAAATAGTGTAATTTAACATCATTCCGTTACCGTCGTCAATTGAATAATTGCCCGCCTCGGTAGCGGTATCGTACCATTCAGGAATACCGTATTGACCTGTTTTAGTAAACGCAAAGGCACTTCCCAATCCTGTAATTCCGTTATTGACACGACCGACAATTGTATCAGTACTTGCAGTCAGAGAGATTTCATTTTCTGCAAAATGGTCAGCCATTTCTTCTTTTGTGAGTTTTTCGGAATACACTATAAACTTTTTGAATTGATGTTCAGCGGATAAAGTGAACGTACTATTGATGTAATTAGACCAAGAGTTTACTTCAATGTATTCATCATTAATTTGCATTGTATAAGGGCGTTCATTTTTATCAAAAGACAGACACCAATAAGATTCCCCGCCATCCAAAACACTCTTGTCATAGTTTAAAGAGGGTCTCAATATATATTTTGTGCCGGTCGGACTGCCGCCGAAAGGAGTTTTGACCAGACCCCAGGTACTTGGATTGACAGCTTCCTGGAGTAAAAATGCTCCACCGTAATAACTTAAATCCTTTCCCACAGGCCAATCTGCAGAAAGCTTATTATAAACCATAACGGTTTCAATACTTGCTTTTTCATATAAAGCAGGAAGTTTAACTGTTCCTCCTCTGAAATAACCGTCGCTATCTATAACGGCATTTTCCATTTCCTGACCATTTACAAGATTAATAACTTTATCGCCAACCACCGTATAATATGCTACAATACGACTATCTAAAATAAGTTTGTCAATTGTTCTGGCCTCTTCTTGAGTACAAACAGAGCATATCCTTTTTTCTTGTCCTGCCGATACAGCAGTAGCCGGAGTTTCGGTTTTCCATTCGCTCCAATTATGTCCTTCAGTTTTTGTAACAACCTCTGTTGTTTTTGTACCAAAAAGCTCACCAGAGAATATTGCGGTATATTTTACTTTGCCATCCTCTGTGCAGGTTAATTCCGAAAGGGTTTCACTTGTCGCATCAGCGGTTTCCGATATAATATGCTTATTACAAATAGTACACTGTGAAGTTGCTGTGCAGGTTGTATAGTTATTTTTCCAACTGTAATAAATCTCTGCATTATCTTCGCATTGTGTATTTGCAATTTCACCATAGAGAGCGGTAAGCTTAATCAAGTCTTCTTCGTTTACATTACCGTCACCATTGATATCGGATGCATATTTTTTTGCAGTTGAAAGCTTATATGGATTTGCGATAGCATGTTTAATTGCAATCAAATCCCATTCTTCAAACGCAACGCCGTTACAATCATAGTCACCAACCGCATATATATCAACACTTGCAAGGCCATTTATTAAAAGTTGCATAAGATGAGCATCCAAAACATCAAGACACCCATCACTATTTATATCATAACGGATAATATCATCATAACTTGTCGTTTCAAGCTGTTCGTAGTCACCTGCAAGAATTGTGTTTACAAGCAGCTGATAGTCCTGAACATCAATTATCCCGTCATTATTGATATCGCCCACAATATCAGTACTACCTGATTGTACTGTTATATTGCTATTGTAAGCATCACTGCTTTCAACCGTCACCTGTTGTGAGAATTCCTGTGAATTCTCGCATACTGCCCCTACGGATGTTGACATTGTTGATACAATTATCAGTACCGAAAGTATAACGGACAATAATTTTTTTATGTTTTTCATAAAACCACCCTTTTAAAAATGTGGATTTTTATATAATTACACAATTTAATTGTAGCAAGGTTTTTAAAATAAAACAAGATTTTTTATTAATTTTGCAATGTTTTTCTTTGTTTATGAAGTGAAAACTTTTAATTCAATCCACTAAGTTTACAAATGTGGCATTTTTGCTTGAACCGCCCTCGTGAAATTGAAATTTATTCTCACGATTTGCAAACTGTTAATGTCAAATGCAACCTACCCTGATTTTATATCAAATGTTGAGTAGTTAGAAACGCGAGTACAACTTAGGCAATACAGCCGAAATCTCTTGAACACGGGATTTCGTGATTTTCGAAAAAGTAAATATACCACCCCCAAAAACAATAAGCCGACTGATTCTCAGCCGACTTATTGTTTTTATATCTGGAATAGGTAGTATTCCTATTAAAAAATTTGTATGCTTTTATGTTCTGAAAATGTGTATTCCTCATTTCAACAATTGTCAATTAACTTCAAGCTCACCATAATTGTGAATATAAACATCCACAAGATTTTTTAATTCCTCTTGTTTAGGTTCGCTTTTATCGTAGATACCT
>JAZNWJ010000043.1:0-115324 GCA_045593245.1 Acutalibacteraceae bacterium
TGAGATCACTGTGTTCGCTTTTTTGTGCTTGCGTGTCAACGTTCATACGCTTTTTGAGTGCATCAAGTGCTCCCGTTTGGGCGGTGGACGGAGTGTTGTCGCCAAGTATCCAAAGATTTGACACTTCGTCGGCTGTCATAGCGTGAGGAGCAAGCTTTTTATCTCCCGATATTTTTATAGGCTCATCATCGGTATTTATGATAAAACCGTTGTTTTCTTTTTTTCCTTTTGAGAAAAATCCCATTTTATTTTCCCACCAATTTTAAATTAGTTTTTTCTTTTTCGTACTACCTCATACATCAGTACGCCTGCGGCAACCGATGCATTGAGTGAGTTTATTTCGCCACACATAGGAAGTGATATAATACCATCACATTTTTTTGCAACCAATGTGCCGATACCCTTGCCTTCGTTACCGATAACAATAGCGCAGGGAATATTATAGTCGGTCTGCGTATAAGGTGCACCATCCATATCTGCGCCAAATACCCAGATGCCTTTTTCTTTAAGCTCGTCAATAGTGTTGGAAATATTGGTAACGCGAGCCACCTTCATATATGCAAGCGCACCTGCCGATGTTTTTTCAACTGTGGCATTAAGAGATGCCGAGCGACGTTTGGGAATGATTATGCCGTGCACACCGCAAGCCTCTGCTGTACGGATGATGGCACCAAGGTTATGAGGGTCTTCTATTTCGTCGCAAATAACGATAAAAGGCTTTTCGTCGCGCTCTTCGGCGGTTTTAAGTATATCTTCTACAGTGGAGTATTCCTGACTTGCAATCATTACTGCAACGCCTTGATGATTGCCGCCGCCACAATAATAATCCAGCTTTTGCAGGCTGATTTCTTTAATTAAAATACCGCGGGCGGCGCATTTGGCGCGAATTGCTGTAACCGAACCGCCCGTTACACCGTGCGCTATAAGAAGACGGTCAATCTCGCGACCTGAACGGAGCGCCTCCATAACGGGATTTCTGCCATATATTATGTTGCCTTGTTTTGAATCAAGGTTCTCTTGTGCTTTAAATTCCATAAAATCACCTATATATAATAATACACAATAAGTATATCATACATAAAAGAAAAAATAAAGGGTAAAATTAAAGAAAATGGAGGTATTTTTATGAAAATTAAAAGTGTTCAGGGTTTTGAAATTTTAGACTCCCGCGGTAACCCAACGGTTGCGGCAAAGGTGGTTTGCGAGGATGGCATTTGTGGCTTTGCAATTAGTCCGTCTGGCGCATCAACGGGTATGTATGAGGCTCACGAACTACGCGACGGTGATAAATCTCGATATATGGGTAAGGGTGTTACGAAAGCGGTTGATAATATAAACCGTGAAATCAATAAATTGCTTCAGGGAAAATGTGTTTTTAATCAACGGGAAATTGATGAAATTATGATAAAGGCAGACGGCACTGAAAACAAGTCACGTCTTGGTGCAAATGCTACTTTAGCGGTATCTATGGCAGTTGCTAAAGTGGCGGCAAATGTCAAAAAAATGCCGTTATATAAATATCTTGGCGGTGTTAATGCAGTAAGACTTCCGCGACCTATGATGAACATTTTAAACGGTGGCGCCCACGCGGCAAACAATATTGATATACAAGAGTTTATGATAATTCCGAGCGAAACTAAAACCTTTGCCGAGGGACTTCAGATTTGCGCTGAAATATATCACAATTTAGGTAGGATTTTAAAAGAAAACGGACTCACCTCGGGCGTGGGTGATGAGGGCGGTTTTGCGCCAAATCTTGACAGCGATGAAGCGGCAATAGAGCTTATCTTGCAGGCGGTAGAAAAAGCAGGGTACAGCGGTAAGATTAAACTTGCTTTAGACGTTGCTTCAAGTGAATGGTATAAAGGCGGTAAATACACCTTGCCAAAGCGAGATAAGACAATGACCGCCGAGCAGTTAATTGAATATTATAGCGAGCTTATAAGCAAATACCCGATTGTGTCTATCGAAGACGGTCTGTCGGAAAACGACTGGGAAGGTTGGCAAAAACTTACCGAAAAATTAGGTGACAAGCTACAGCTTGTGGGGGACGATTTGTTTGTTACAAACCCCAAGCGATTGCAAATGGGTTTTGAAAAAGGTGTTGCAAACGCAATCCTTGTAAAGCCAAATCAAATAGGTACGCTTACCGAGACATTAGACGTTGTGCGAATGGCACAGCAAAAAGGGTATGCGGCGGTTATTTCTCACCGCTCAGGCGAGAGTGAAGACACCACCATAGCCGATATTGCAGTGGCAACAAATGCGGGTCAGATAAAAACAGGCGCGCCCTGCCGCACCGACCGCGTTGCAAAGTATAACAGATTGTTGATGCTGGAGAGCGAGATAACTGTTTATTGACATTTTTATTCGTTTACAGTAAAATAAATAAGCAGTAGGGACTGCAACCGCTGATGCGGGTTGCAGTCTTTTTTATGGAGTGATTTTATGAAAAAATTTGATACCGTTATTATCGGCGGTGGTATTGGCGGTCTTATGGCGGCTTACCGTCTGCGCCAGAACACCCCCGATATGACTATTGCTATAACCGAGCGAGGCAATGAGCTCAATAAACGTGTATGCCCTGCAAGCAAAAACAACACCTGTGTTCATTGCAAAATTTGCAGTATCACAAGCGGGTTTGCAGGTGCGGGCGCATTCAGTGACGGTAAGTTTAATCTTGGCACTGCCTATGGCGGTACTTTAGGCGAAGAACTTGGCGATGACATTGCCAACCTTTACATAGATGAGGTTGACAAAATTCTTAACGAGTATTGCACATCGGGCGTTCCCAAGGTGTTTAAATCCAACGATGAATTGCGCCTTAAGTGTATACAAAACAATCTTCGCTTGCTTGATATGAACGTTAAGCATCTGGGTACCGATAACAACTACGTTACAATGCAGAATCTTATCGAGGCGATAAAAACATCGGGCACCGAGCTTTACAGTTTTTATGACTGTGTTGACGTTAAAAAACAAGCTGGCGGATATGTGCTCAACTATGCTAACGGCGAAAGTTTTGAAGCAAAAAATATTATTATTGCGACAGGCCGTTCGGGAGCTAACTTTGTGTCAGAATTTTGTAAATCCAATGGCGTAAAAATGCGTTCTAACCATATTGATATCGGTGTAAGAGTTGAGATGAAAGATATTATCTGGCGTGAGTTTTCATCAAAAATTTACGAGCCTAAAATTCTTTATAAAACCAAGACGTTTGAGGACCGCTGCCGTATGTTCTGCTTTAACCAGGGCGGTCTTGTATCGGCAGAAAATAATCATGGTATAATTACTGCAAACGGTCATTCGTACGCACAGGCTGAAAAGAAAACCGACAACTGTAACTTTGCTATTCTTTCGAGCATTCGCTTTACCGAACCGTTTAACCAGCCAACCGAATATGCCGAAAACATATCACGTCTTGCAAATATGATAGGTAAGGGTAACGTGCTTGTTCAGCGTTTTGGTGACCTTATTCGCGGTCGTCGCACAAACGAGCATCGTTTGGCGCAAAATACTGTAACACCAACGCTAAAAGCTACCGCAGGTGATATCTCACTTGTATTACCACATCGTATACTTACCAATATTATTGAAACCATCTATGCTCTTGATAAGGTAGCGCCCGGTACGGCAAACGATGATACCTTGCTTTACGGATGCGAGAGTAAGTACTATTCAATTCGTCCCGAATTTATGAACAAGAAATTCGAGCTTATTGACAACGTTTATATAATAGGTGACGGCAGCGGTATCTGCCGCGGTCTTTCACAATCGGGCGCAATGGGTATATACGTTGCGGATTGTATAACTGGTGCAAGATGAAAATTTAAAATCGGGTGTGAAATTTTCACATCCGATTTTTATGTTTAATTTTGTTTTGACTTTGTATGTAAAGTTTGGTACAATATGGTATTATAATACATTACTTATAGATGATATATCGAAAATGGTGTGTATATTTACCTTGGCGAATATTGAAATGCTTGATTGAAATAGATATCATATTATGTAATGAGCATTATGGGTAGGTTTGTCTTGCTTTTTTAAGGGACGTGTGCTATACTATAATAGTAAATATGATATATTCGGGTTGTTTATGTCATAATTAAAAACAAACAAACAATGGCAGGTGTATATGCAATGCAACCACAGTTGTGGATTTCGCTGTTTTTTTTAATTTCTTTTTCAGCATATTTTTCATCGTTTTTTCTTCTGAAGAAAAACGACAAAAATATTAATGCTGTATTGTGGTTACCGCTTAATTTGGTGCTTTCTTACGGTGTAATTGCTTTTGTTTGCGCTATTGTAAATTTTATTCTGCCGATAAATTTATTAACTGTTTCGGTTATTTGCTTGGTACTGGCCGGAGCACTGTGGTATTTAATTTATAAAAAAGGAAAACAAAAGTATTATTTTAAGGTTTGCGATTTGATCGCTTTTGTTGTATTTATAGCAATTGCTGTTTTCTATAGCTACAAACAATTCGGTGCTGATTTAATGCCGATTTACGAAACAAGCGATCCGAGTGTGCATTTGCAAATGGCAATCAATATACTGCAAAATCAAGAATTGCATACAATGTTTTTTGCCCCCTTGTTAAATGCATTGTTCATTGAGTTTTTTGGGATTTTTATTAGCGAAGTTGCTTATTTTAAACTGTTTATATTAACCGACATTGCTATGTTTGCCATTTCTGGTATAGTGATTTATTCGTGTATGGCATTGTGGGCAAAAAATACAAAGTATAAGTTGTGTGCAATTTTTCTATCTGTCGCGTATATGCTGGGATATCCGCTAAATAATATGGTGTTCGGCTTTGTGTATTTAGGTATTTCGGTGACGCTTATAGTGGTGTTGGTAGCTTTTGTACGATGCTATTTGAACGATGAATTTAATCATTTATTTACAGTATTTTCGTTAATGATACTTTGTTTTTCAATTGCATTGTGTTATTCGCTGTTTGCACCTCCGGTATTTTTTGCGTTGCTGTTTGTAAGCGCAATTAAATTTGGACGTCACAAAAAGTTGTTTACGCTAAAATTTATTTTTGAACAGTTAAAAATATTTTTATTGCCGTGTGCGCTGTTTTTGTGGTATGTGTTGATAAGCAAATCTGCTCATTCCGTGTCAGCGTTGTCTGTAGATGGATACATTTATAAGGATTTGTATTCGAATTTTTTCCTTCTGATTCCACCGGCTATTTTTGCGATATATAGAACCATCAAAAAGAAAGAGTTTGGTTTCGCACAGATGCTTTTGGTGATATTGCTTATAATGATGGCGGGTGTGCTGGTATTAGGACTTAAGGGTGTGTTTTCAGCTTACTATTATTACAAGCTTTATTATCCTTTATGGGCTGTTTGTATATATCTCACATATATTGCGATTGATGAACTTGGTGAGCAAAATTTATCCTTTGTTGCGACGTCATTTGCGTGTTTGGTAACGGCGTTTATTATTGCGGTTAGCGGGATAGATGTTACTATACAGAATATTAATGTGCAGTTTAATCCTTCGTCAGGAGCGTATAGGCTGTTTAATATTTATCAGTTTAACGAGAGTAAAATCATAAAAACCGACAATGCAGAGCGCAGAGATGAGTGGCATAAAAAATTAGAACTTTACTATTATGTGAAGAAAAACGAATTGGACAAAAATGGGCAGGTTCATATTGCAGCCGATTGGATGCAAACATATTGGTATGAGGGTATTACTTGTCAACCAATTGATATTTATTATTGGCAAAATCCGGCGCTTGCAATTCAAACCATAAAAGAAAGCGATTATGTGGTTGTGTTGTATAATTCGGATATGTATAACGAAAACAAAGAGTATTTTGAGAGTCTTGAAATCTTGCTTGAGAACTCTATAGGTTTTGTAGCGAGGGCTTAGGAGGAATTATGGAAAAAATTCTTGTTACAGGTGCAAATGGGTATATAGGCTCACACATTGTTTCGACTCTTGCCGACCTGGGTTACGATGTTATCGCTGTCGATTTTAAGAGTGATTGGGTTGACGAGCGTGCAAGATTTTTAAATATTGATATTTTTTCAGGCGACGAAGATTTATACGAAAAATTGGGTGCACCCGACAGAATTGTTCATCTTGCATGGAAGGATGGGTTTGTACACAATGCTCCCAGCCACATTGAATATTTACCGATGCACTATAGTTTTCTTAAGGATATGGCAGAGCATGGGGTTAAGAGCATCAGTGTAATGGGATCCATGCATGAGGTTGGTTATCATGAGGGGGCAATTTTTGCCGACACACCTACCAATCCTACAAGTCTTTACGGAATAAGCAAAAACGCTCTTAGACAATCGCTTTTGTTACTTGCACAAAGTTTGAAATTTAAGCTTCATTGGATTCGCGGATATTATATTTGCGGCGACGATAAAAGAAATAATTCTATTTTTGCTAAGATTTTACAAAAGGCCGATAGTGGCGAAAAGGTGTTCCCGTTTACTACAGGTCTTAATCAGTATGATTTTATTTCGGTCGATGATCTGGCGCTTGAAATTTCGCTTTGTGCTGTACAAGATGACGTCGAGGGTATCATTAACTGTTGTTCGGGCAAACCGGTTGCGCTAAAAACGGCTGTTGAAAATTTCATAAAAGAAAACAATCTTGATATTGAACTTCAATACGGTGTTTTCCCAACACGTCCATATGATTCGCCGATTATTTACGGCGATGTTACTGAAATCAAGAAGATATTATCAAACGCAAAAATAGATCGCATTGATATTTTAGAACGAATAACTGATCTTAAAAACAAATTGGGATAAGGAGAGGTTTAAAATGGCTCAGCATTCATTGCAAATTCAATCGGTATTGTACTGTAATAAAAAAGAGTCGCTTTTAAAGGCTCTTAGGAGTCTTCAACGTGCTATACAGCTTAATAAGCAAACTACAGAAGAACTGGGTGATGTTTGCGTTTGTTACGGTGATGCTTCACCTGAAGCAATTTTTACTTCCGAAGAAATAGCGGAGCTTAATAATGAGTTTAATGATAGCTTTTTGCTGAAATATGAGTTTTTTAATGAAAATACAGGCTCTGCAAAAGGGCACAATCGTTTGGGTGAAAAATGCGAAAGTGAATATATGCTTATTATGAATCCGGATGTCGTTGTTTGCCCACGTGTGTTTCATATAATGCTCAAACCATTTATGGATCCCGCACTTAAATGCGGTATGACCGAAGCGAGACAAACGCCAGTAGAGCATCCTAAGGAGTATGATGAAAAGACCTACGAAACAGGTTGGGCTACTACAGCATTTGCAATTTTTAGTACTGAAGTGTTCCGTGAGCTTAATGGCTTTGATGCGGATATGTTCTTTATGTATTGTGATGATCTTGATTTTTCATGGCGTGTTCGTATGCTGGGTAAAAAGATATACTATTTACCTGATGCTATTGTTTTTCATGCTAAAACTCTTTCGGCAAAAGCTTCTTGGAAACCAACAAGTGCTGAGGTATACTATTCAGCCGAAGCGGCTATTTTAATGGCATACAAGTGGTCTAACGATCAGCGTTGCAGTAAGTTGCACGATGACTTCATAACGAGCGGCGATGACAATCTTGTTCGTGCAGCAAAACATTTTGATGAACTTAAAAAGAGCGGCAAATTACCTGTTCAACTTGACCCTAAGCATAAAGTAGCGGAGTTTGTGGGCAATTATTACACAAAGCATCGCTTTAAGCTTTAATACGGTTTATGGGGGAGTTATGTAATGAACAATAAATTGAATAGAACTACAATAAATGAATATTTTGAATGGATAACGGATACAGTCGATAAAGATTCTAATTTATATAAATTTTCTAAAGGATATCTTGATTCGGAAAAAGAAGAATTTTTACAGGTTGATCACGAAAACGAAAGACCGTTTTTATCAGTAATAACAAGAACACAAGGTAAGCGCCCTGAAATGCTTACCGAGACATTACTTTGCCTTACAGGACAAAGCAATACAAATTTCGAGTTGTTGGTTGTAGGTCATAACCTTAATGATGATCAGTTGAAAATTGTAAGCGAAATTATTGATGATATGCCAGAATGGATGCGCAACCAGACGCGATATGTTCCTGTAAACGGGGGTACACGAACCACGCCGCTTAATGCGGGCTTTGCTGCTGCGCGTGGTCGTTATATTGCCATACTCGATGATGACGACATTGTATTTGAAAATTGGGTAGACGAATTCTATAAAATGTCTTTAGAAAAACCCGGCCAAGTATTGCATACATATGCAATATATCAGGATTGGGCAACTGTAGCGGGAACAACCATTCCCCGTGCGGCAGCGGCACCTACTGATCCGTTTTGTAATGACTTTAAGTTATTAGATGAAATAGCGCTTAATATTTGTCCTCCAGTGGCACTTGCTTTTCCGACTTTTGCTTTCCACAAATTAGGTATTATTTTTGACGAAAGTTTAACTACAACTGAAGATTGGGACTATCTTATGCGCGTAGCGTATCTTACTGGTGTATATAACAACCCAACGACTACCTGCGTATATCGAAATTGGATCAACGCTGAAAATTCTCAAACGTTGCATCGCAAGGAGGAATGGGATGCAAATTACGACAAAATTGTTAAGCGTTTTTTAAGTATGCCGGTTATAATGCCTGTAGGTTCACTCGATAGATGTGTGTCGCTTTTGACAAAGGGACTTAAACGCGTTGCGAACAATCGACTGGAAAAAAATGCTGAATTGTTTTACAACACAGGCGATGGCTATTCTATAAGAAAAAAAATTAAACTTGAGCCGTCTTCGTGTGTGAAAGAGTGGATGTTTGAAGCAAAAGAACTGTCAAACTGTGGCCGATTAAAATCGCTTAGATTTGATCCTTGCGACGAAGGAGATATAATACTCAATTCTATTCGGATAAAACTTGTTGACGGCAATAAAAAAGAATATACGTATGATTTGTCTAATGTTAAAACCAACGGTTTTAAACTTAAAGATGGAAGAGTTATATTTATTAAAGAAGATCCACAGGTAATTATTGAGTTTAAAAATCTGACGGCCATAGAAGAATTTTATCTTACCTTGGATTATCAAGAGTCTATTCCTGAAGAAATTATTTGCGATTTGATTGCGGGTAAAAAGCGCTCTTTGTTGTATAGAGGTTTGCGATATATATATCGCAGACTTAGACGTATTGTTCGTAGGGGGTAGTAATGAATATTATTAAGAAGATATGCACATGGAGCACGACTCCCCCTGATGCCACCAATCTTACTAGAGCTAATAATTTTAACATAATAAGAATTATAGCCTCAATAATGGTAATATACGGTCATATGTCTGCAATTATGGGCCTTCCGGTACATGCGGTCTACGGCCAGGCGGTGTCTACCATAGCAGTAAAAATTTTCTTCATAATAAGCGGATATCTAATTACTAAAAGCTTTATGAGCGATTCGAATTTTGGCTCATATATGGTGAAGCGAATTTTTAGAATTTTCCCCGGACTTATAGCGGTCGTGCTTTTTGCTGTTGCGATTGTTGGACCGATTTTTACCTCTTTGTCGTTAAAAGAATATATTGTTAATCCTGTTACGAGATTGTATCTCAGAAATATAATTTTGTATCCAATTTATTCTTTGCCGGGTGTGTTTGAAAATTACACATATCCAAATGCAATTAACGGTTCTTTATGGTCATTGCCGGTAGAGTTTGCTATGTATTTATTGTTGCCCCTACTGATTGTGATATATAAAAAGCTGAAGATTTTAAAACCAGGAATTTTGGCAACCGCACTGATTTTTTTGGCAGTGGATGTCATTAAAACGGCAAATTATCCAGGATTAAGATATGTTGTTTGGGGCAATAATCTTCCAGACTGGTTGTCCCTTATACCGTTTTTCTTTATTGGAAGTTTTTTATCTTTTAAGGAATTTAAGAAATATTTTAATCTTCAGTTGGCAACAGCGCTTTTGGTTGCAGGGTCACTTATATCTGTTGATTATGCAAAGTCTGAAATATTGTTATTCATAACCTTGCCGTACTTTATTCTTTCATTCGCATTGTGTGAAAAACCAATTTTTTGCGGTTGGTTTAAAAAATGTGATTTTTCATACGGACTTTATTTATATGGATTTATAATACAACAAATAATGTTTAATGCATTAAAACATTATAACTTAAGCCTTAATGTTATGACAATAATATCGGTTGCGGTAACATTTGTCTTTGCTGTATTATCTTGGTATATCGTTGAGAAGCCTATGCAAAAACTTGGTGGCAAGGTTGTAAAAAAGTTTAAAAAAGATGTTAAACAAACATAATAAGTATAAAAAATGACGAAATTTAAAGCTTTGTTAAAATTTCGTCATTTTTTTATTTACTTTTCGATTTAAAAGTGTTATTATATATCCGTATGAGACTGTTTAAATGGTGCAGCCTCTCGAATAAAATTTTTGGAGGAATTTTCACATGGCAAGAAAGTTTAAAACCATGGATGGTAACAACGCTGCGGCTCACGTTTCTTATGCGTTTACCGAAGTAGCAGGTATTTATCCTATCACACCGTCCAGCCCGATGGCAGACTATGTTGACCAGTGGTCAGCACAGGGCCTCAAAAACATCTTTGGAACAAAGGTTAATGTTGTTGAAATGCAGTCTGAAGCAGGTGCTGCAGGTACAGTTCACGGCTCCTTAGCCGCTGGTGCTCTTACCACCACATTTACCGCTTCACAGGGTCTTCTTTTGATGATACCTAATATGTACAAAATCGCAGGCGAATTGTTGCCTTCAGTTTTCCACGTATCAGCTCGTTGCGTTGCTAGCCACGCTCTTAACATCTTTGGCGACCACTCTGACGTTTATGCATGCCGTCAGACAGGTTTTGCTATGCTTGCTGAAACAAATACTCAGGAAGTTATGGACCTTGGTGCAGTAGCACACTTGGCATCAATCAAGGGTCGTGTACCTTTCATCAACTTCTTTGATGGTTTCCGTACTTCACACGAACTTCAGAAAATTCAGATCTGGGATTACGAAGACCTTAAAGAAATGTGCGATATGGATGCAGTAGACGCATTCCGTAAGCGCGCTCTTAACCCAGAGCGTCCTGTAATGCGTGGTTCACACCAGAACGACGACATCTTCTTCCAAAACAGAGAAGCTTGCAACAAGTACTATGAAGCACTTCCTGCAATTGTTGAAGAATATATGGACAAGGTTAATGCTAAACTTGGCACTGACTATAAACTCTTTAACTACTATGGTGCACCCGATGCTGAACGTGTAATCATCGCTATGGGTTCATTCTGCGACGTAGCTGAAGAAGTTATTGACTATATGATAGCTGCAGGCGAAAAGGTTGGTCTTATTAAAGTAAGACTTTACCGTCCTTTCGCTGCTGATAAGTTTGTTGAGGCTATCCCTGCAACATGTAAAAAGATCGCTGTTCTTGACAGAACAAAAGAACCCGGTTCTTTGGGCGAACCTCTTTATATGGACGTTGTTAGTGCTTTGGCACAGACAGGTCGCAAGATTGACACTGTTATCGGCGGTCGTTATGGTCTTGGTTCAAAAGATACTCCTCCTTCAAGCGTATTCGCAGTATTCAAGGAATTAGCATCAGACGCTCCTCGTCACAACTTTACAATCGGTATTGTTGACGACGTTACCAATCTTTCACTCGTTGAAGAAGAAGCTCCCAACACCGCAGCAGAAGGCACAATCGAGTGCAAGTTCTGGGGTCTTGGTGGTGACGGTACCGTTGGTGCTAACAAAGACTCTATCAAAATTATCGGTGACCACACCGACAAGTATGTTCAGGCATACTTCCAGTATGACTCTAAGAAGACCGGTGGTATCACAATTTCTCACCTCCGTTTCGGCGACAAGCCAATCAAGAGCCCATACTACATCAACAAAGCTGACTTCGTTGCTTGTCACAACCCCTCATACGTAATCAAGGGTTACAAGATGGTTAACGACGTTAAACCAGGCGGTGTATTCCTTATCAACTGCCAGTGGACTCCTGAAGAACTCAACGAGCATATGCCTGCAGAAGCTAAGCGTTACATAGCTAACAACAACGTTCAGCTTTACACTGTAAACGCTATCGATATGGCTGCTGAAATCGGTCTTGGTAAGCGTACCAACACTGTTCTTCAGTCTGCATTCTTCGCACTTTCTGAAGTTCTTCCACGTGAAGAGGCTATCGGCTATATGAAGGAAAAAGCTCAGAAGTTTATGAAGAAGGGTAAAGAAATCGTTGAAATGAACGAAAAGGCAATCGACGCAGGCGCTAACGCTTACGTTAAGATTGACGTTCCAGCTGACTGGGCTAACGCTACTGACGACAAGGCAGCAGCTAAGTCTGAAGGTAACGAAAAACTCGTTAAGATGGTTGACGGCATCATGAAGCCTGTTGGCCTTATGAACGGTTATGACCTTCCTGTATCTGCATTTGCTGATCACGCTGACGGTACATTTGAACAGGGCGCATCTGCTTATGAAAAGCGTGGCGTTGCTGTAATGGTACCTGAATGGAATAACGAAACCTGTATCGGTTGTAACAAGTGCGCATTTGTATGTCCTCACGCTACAATTCGTCCATTTGCAATGTCTGCTGACGAAAAGGCTGCTGCACCTGCTACAATCAAGGTTGCTACTAAAGAAAAGCTCGTTACAAACAAGGGCTTCAACTACACACTTGCTATTTCTCCACTTGACTGTATGGGTTGCGGCGTTTGCGTTGGCGTATGTCCTACCAGCTCTCTCAAGATGGTATCTCAGGAATCACAGCTTGTTGAACAGGAAAGCTTTGATTACTGCGTAGCAAACGTAACTGAAAAAGAAGGTATCGCTTCAAGCGCTAACCTTATTTCTTCACAGTTCAAGAAACCTCTCCTCGAGTTCTCAGGCTCATGTGCTGGTTGTGCAGAGACTGCTTATGCTCGTCTTATTACACAGCTCTTTGGTGACAGAATGTACATATCTAACGCTACCGGTTGTTCATCAATCTGGGGCGGTCCTGCTGCTACATCACCATACACCACAGATGCTAACGGCCACGGTCCTGCTTGGGCAAACTCTCTCTTTGAAGACAACGCAGAGCACGGCTTTGGTATGTACTTGGGTCAAAAGGCTATCCGTAACCGTCTTATCGATGATGTTAAGGCTATCGTTGACAGCTGCAAGGCTCCTGAAAATGTAGTTGCTGCTGCTAATGCATACCTTGATACTCTTAATGATGGTGACAAGAATGCCGCTGCTTCTAAGGCACTCGTTGAAGCACTCGAAGGCTTTGACTGTGACTGCGATATGAGGAAAGACATTCTCGCAAATAGCGAATACCTCTCAAAGAAATCTGTATGGATCTTTGGTGGTGACGGTTGGGCTTATGACATCGGCTTCGGCGGTGTTGACCACGTACTCGCAACTGGCGAAAATGTAAACATCATGGTATTCGATACCGAAGTTTACTCTAACACGGGCGGTCAGGCATCTAAGGCTTCTAACATTGGTCAGGTTGCTCAGTTCGCAGCTGCCGGTAAGGCTATCAACAAGAAGAGCCTTGCTGAAATTGCAATGAGCTATGGCTATGTTTACGTAGCACAGATCGCTATGGGCGCAGACCAGAACCAGACTCTTAAGGCAATCAAGGAAGCTGAAGCTTATGATGGTCCTTCAATCATCATTGGTTACTCACCTTGCGAAATGCACTCTATTAAGGGTGGTATGGTTAACTGCCAGGCAGAAATGAAGAAGGCTGTAGACGCAGGTTACTGGGATCTCTTCCGTTACAACCCAGCACTCAAGGCTGAAGGTAAGAATCCATTCTCACTCGACAGCAAGCCTGCTACTGCTGACTATAAGGAATTCATCCTTAACGAAGCACGTTACTCATCACTTACACGTTCATTCCCAGAGCGTGCAAACGAGCTCTTTGATCAAGCTGCTGATGCTGCAAAGGCACGTCGTGCTCACCTTGAAAAGCTTGTTGAGCTTTACGGTAAATAATTAAGATTTCAAAGTCTTAAATATAAAATTCCCACTATGAAAATAGTGGGAATTTTTTTGTTGACTTTATGCGTATAAATGTTATAATTTGCTTGAAAGGCGGGTGCTTTTATGGCGAAAAAATATGAAAGACTCGGTGTTATGTTGGATATGTCACGTAACGCTGTTATGAACGTTAAGGCGCTTAAAGAGTATTTTGTTTTGCTTAAAAAGATGGGATACAACTCGGTTATGCTTTATACCGAAGATACATACGAGGTAGAGGGTGAACCCTATTTTGGCTATATGCGCGGCAGATATTCTGTTGCAGAAATGAAAGAACTCGATGAGTATGCAAACGGCTTGGGTATTGAACTTATTCCTTGTATTCAGACCTTGGCACACTTAAATCAGGCGCTTCGTTGGGGTTCGATTCCCGTTGATTGTGATGATATTATGCTTACCGATGACGAGCGTGTATATGATTTGATTGACAGAATGTTTAAAACGCTTAAAAAGTGCTTTAAATCTCCATATATTCATATCGGAATGGACGAGGCTCATATGGTGGGCAGGGGTAAGCACCTTGATATTCACGGGTATGAAGATGCTCATTCTATACTAAAACGCCATTTGGCAAAGGTATGTGAAATTGCTAAAGAGTATAATTATATTCCGCTTATGTGGTCGGATATGTACTTCAGACCCTGGAATGATGGTAAGTACTGCTTTATTGAGGGCGAAAAAAAGGTACCACAAGAATTTATTGATGCAATGCATCCTGATGTTATTCCTGTTTATTGGGATTATTACAACGAGGACAAACAGCATTACATTGATATGTTTAAAAATCACAAGCAGCTTTCTAAAAACGTATGGTTTGCAGGCGGCGTGTGGGGCTGGCACGGTTTTACACCGTCTAATGAATACTCTATAAAAACATCTGTACCTGCTATAGACGGTTGTAAAGAAACAAAAGTTAAAAACATTTTCTTTACAATATGGGGTGACGATGGTGCCGAATGCTCACGCTTTACATTGTTACCGGCGTTGCTTTACATAGCAGAATATGCAAAGGGCAATACCGACGAAGAAAAAATAAAAGCCAAATTCAAGCGTCTTACAGGTATTGACTATGACGATTTTATGCTGATAGATAAGCCAAATCAGGTTGATATGAACACTACTTGTAAGACACCAGCCAATCCTGTTAAATATATGTTCTACTCGGATTATATGAGTGACTTTTTGGACGTAACAGTTCGTGACAATGTTAACTCTTATGAGTATTACAAGGATTTAGCCGAAAAACTTTATGCGGTTGCTAAAAAAAGCCGTAGATATGGCTATTTATTTGATGCGTCGGCAAAGATGTGCGAGGTTATGAAATACAAGTATGAGCTTGGTAAAAAGACCCGTGAGGCTTATAAAGCAGGTGACAAGGCAGAACTCGAGCGACTTGCTAAAAACGATTACGTTGTGGTGGCTAAAAATATGCACAAATTTGGTCTTGCCTTTGAAAAACAGTGGTACAAAGACAATAAACCGCAAGGCTTTGACATTCAGGACCACCGTATCGGTGGTATGATTCGCCGTACCGATGCTTGCCGCAGAAGAATTTTAGATTATGTAGCAGGCAGGGTAGACTCAATCCCCGAATATGAAGAAGAACTACTAAGTGCTTACGGCAATCAACCAAGTAACGTACAGCAGTATAGCAAATACTCAACAGTAAACGTAATATCACACTAATTAAAACAGTTCAAGGCACCTACGATATGTAGGTGCCTTGTTTTTTGAAAAACAACTATAAAATCTAATATTTGAAGATGATTTTGATTATAATATCCAAAATACAACAATAATATAATATATTAGATTTTCCCTTGACAAGTTATATACATAAATAGTAAAATATAATAGATATTATCTTGGGGTATTATCACTATTTGATTTCGATTTTTACTCTGTATCGGTAGGATGCAGATTATATATTACATATTTTTATTTTAATGGAGGAAAACAGAATTTAATGAGTGAAAACAAAAAGAAAACTCAGAAGTCAAACAAGCCAAGTGCTAAAAATCAAAACGCTTCCAGCGCTAAAAAGGCGGTTAACAGTCTGGTAAGCGGCGGTAAAACAACGACTAAAAAACAATCCAAATCAAAGCCCGCTCAGAACACAAAATCGACAAGTAAAACTACCACTAAAAAGTCTGCTGCCAAAAAGCAGTATAATTCTACAACAAAGAAAAAGTCTACACCTGCGCCATCTAAAAATCCGATAAAGATTATTCCGCTTGGTGGCTTGGGTGAAGTGGGTAAAAACATTACTCTTTACGAGTATGAGGGCGATATGATACTTGTTGATTGCGGTATGACCTTCCCCGATGAAGATACACCCGGTGTTGACAGCGTAATCCCTGATTTTACCTATGTACTCGAAAATAGGGATAAGATAAAAGCTCTTGTTGTAACACACGGTCATGAGGACCATATCGGCGCTATACCATATCTATTGAAACAGTTTAACGTGCCTATTTATGCTACACGACTTACAATAGGTCTTATTGCAGGAAAACTCAAAGAGCACAAACTTTTGGGTGATGCAAAACTTAATGAGGTAGCGGATGGAAAAACTATAAATTTAGGGAAATTCAGTATAGAGTTTATTCACGTGAACCACTCTATACCTGATGCAGTCGGCTTTGCAATAAGTTGCGGCGCGGGTACGGTAGTGCACATGGGCGACTTTAAGATAGACACTACACCTATTGATGAAAAGGTTATCGATTTGGCGCGTTTTGCAGAGCTTGGTAAAAAAGGCGTATTAGCACTTCTTTCTGATTCTACAAACGCGGAACGCCCAGGGTATACTTCTTCTGAGCGTTTGGTTGGAGAATCACTTTCTAATCTCTTTAAAAAGGCAGAAGGACACCGCATAGTAGTTGCAACGTTCTCTTCAAATATACACCGTATACAGCAGATAATAGACGAAGCAGCGCGCTGTAAGCGTAAGGTTGCCGTATCGGGAAAAAGTATGATAAACGTTGTAAACGTTGCTACCGAGCTTGGATACTTAAAGGTTCCAAATGGCATACTTGTTGAGATTGAAACTATAAAAAATTATTCGCCACGCGAATTGGTTGTAATTACTACAGGTAGTCAGGGCGAGCCTATGTCGGCACTTACCCGAATGGCTACAAACGAACACCGTCAGGTAGAAATTGCCCCAGGTGATATGATTATAATTTCAGCAACGCCAATTCCCGGTAACGAAAAACTTGTAAGTCGTGTTGTAAATGAACTTATGAAACGCGGCGCTAACGTTGTGTACGAGAAAATGTACGATGTTCACGTATCGGGGCACGCGTGTCAGGAAGAACAAAAGCTTATTATGAGCATTGTGAAGCCTAAGTACTTTATTCCCATTCACGGCGAGCAAAAGCACCTTTATAAGCATGCTCAACTTGCTTATGCTATGGGTATTGATTATAAAAACGTTATGATAGGCGCTAACGGTAATGTGTTTGAACTTTCAAACGATTATATCAAATGTACCGAAACTGTAACTGCAGGAAGGGTGCTTGTTGACGGCCTTGGCGTAGGCGACGTTGGTAGCATAGTGCTGCGTGACCGTAAGCATTTGTCTGAAGATGGTATAATTGTGGTAACTGTTGCAATTGATAGCCTTACCCGTGAAGTTATATCAGGTCCCGATATTGTTTCCCGCGGATTTGTTTATGTAAAAGAGTCGGATGAGCTTATGGCACAACTTGATAACGTTGTATGTACTGCACTTGAAAATTGCTATATTTTGGGTGTTAAGGACTGGAATACCATTAAAACACGTATTAAAGACAGTGTTGCTAAGTTTCTGTATAACAAAACACATCGTAGTCCGATGGTATTACCCATTATATTAGAGGTATAGGGAAGGCATTTATGCCTTCCGACATACATATTTATTTGTAAATTGAAAGGAAGTTTTAGATATGAAGGTTATTTTATTGGCTGACGTAAAAGGAAAAGGAAAAAAAGGTGAACTTTGTAACGTATCGGACGGATATGCACGTAACTTTTTGTTTCCTAAAAATTTAGCAATAGAGGCAGATTCAGCTGCAATGAGCGAACTTAAAAGTCGTGAGGCGGCTGCTGCACACCACAAGCAGGAGGAAATAGATGCTGCAAAGCTGACTGCTTCAAAACTTGAAGGTAAAAGTGTTACAATTAAGGCAAAGGCCGGTAGTAATGGTCGTCTTTTTGGCAGCGTAACATCAAAGGAAATTGCCGAAGAGATAAAAAAATCATTAGGTATTGAAATTGACCGCAAAAAGATGAGTGTTGCCGACATTAAAAACTTTGGTGAATACACCGCCGAAATCAAACTTTATGTAGGCATTACTGCTAAAGTAACAGTAAAGGTAACGGAGTAATTTTATAATGAGTGAAAACAATCTTATTTATGATATTGACACCGGCAGACTACCATATTCGGTAAGCGCTGAACAAGCGGTTCTGGGTTCAATGATTATTGATCCTAAGTGTATCGACGAGGTAGCCGTATGTGTTAAGGCGGATTATTTTTATATAAAACAGCACAAGGAAATATTCGAGGCAATATCCTCTATGTATCAGTTCAGTCAGGCAATAGATTTTGTGTCGCTTCTTGCCCGACTTAAAAAAGACGGCGTTTACGATGAGACTTCAGGTAAAGAGTATCTCACACAGCTTGTGCAAAAAGTTCCCTCATCGGCAAACGTGATGACCTACGTTGGTATTATACGTGAGCATTATTATCAGCGAGCATTGGCTTCTGCTGCACAGGGAATACTCAAAGACATTGGCGAAAACGCTGTAGATTCGGGTAAAATGTTGGATAATGCCGAACAACGCATTTACGAAATACGTGACGGCAGGGAAACAAGCGGTCTTACACACATAAAGGACGTAATTATTGCCGAAACATACGACCGCCTTACCAAAATCAACGATCCCGAAACCCGTAATGATTACATAGGTATTCCATCAGGAATTGGTGAACTTGACAAAATGATTACAGGTCTTAACAAGTCAGACCTTATCATCCTTGGTGCGCGACCCGGTATGGGTAAAACGTCTTTTGCACTTAATATTGCGCGCAACGTTGCGGTAAACGCCGGCAAAACAGTATGTTTTTTCTCACTTGAAATGTCACGCGATCAGTTGGCGCAGCGTATGCTTTCGAGTGAAGCTGCAATAAGCAGTGAAAAATTACGCACGGGTGATTTACAGCCTGAAGAGTGGACAAGACTTATGCAGGCAGGCGAAATTCTTTCAAAGGCAGAAATTTATTTTGATGAAAGTTCAAATATAACCGTACCTGAAATGATGGCAAAATTGCGTCGAATGAAAAAACGTGATCTTGTGATTATTGACTATCTTGGACTTATGCATTCGGCTAAAAAGACCGATAACCGAGTTCAGGAGGTTTCTGAAATTACCCGTAGTCTGAAGATTATGGCAAAAGAACTTAAGGTTCCTGTAATTGCTTGCGCACAGTTGTCGCGTGGTACAGAAACAAAGGGTAAATCACATAAGCCTGCACTCGCTGACCTGCGTGATTCGGGTTCTATAGAACAGGATGCTGATATAGTATTGTTCCTTTATCGTGAAGCTTATTATGATGGTGAAAAAAATACCGATGAGGACAAGAGCGATATAACAAAATCAGAGTGTATTGTTGCTAAAAACCGTCACGGTAGTGTTGGAAGCGTACCGCTTCATTGGGATGGCGACCATACAAGATTTACATCTGTGGATGTGTTCAGATAATGTTAAAAAAAGTAATTGAGGCAGCAACACGCTTTAATATGCTCGATGGAGTCGGGCATATCACTGTGGCGCTTTCGGGCGGCGCCGATTCAATGGCGCTGCTTGATGTACTGCTTGATTTAAAAGATGAATTCAATATTGGTAAAATCAGCGCTGCCCACTTTAACCATAAAATCCGTGGTGACGAGGCGCTTCGTGACCAGTTGTTTGTAGAAAATTATTGCAAAGACAGAGGCGTTGAGTGCTTTATAGGTAGTGCAGACGTTCCCGTATTTGCAAAGAAGTACGGGTTGAGTACCGAACTTGCCGCACGAAAGCTGCGTTATGAGTTTTTTGACAGTCTTGATACCGATTTAATTGCCACGGCGCACACAGCCAGTGACAATATAGAAACGGTGCTGTTTAATCTTACCCGTGGTACAGCAACTTCGGGGTTGTGCGGTATACCGCCTGTGCGTGATAAGTATATACGTCCACTCATTTTTTGTACACGTGACGATATAGAAAACTATTGCAAGGAAAAAGATATTCAATTTGTGACCGATAGTACAAATTTGTGTGATGATTACACCCGCAACAAAATACGTCATAACATAGTACCGATACTGAAGGAAATAAATCATTCGGCAGAAAATGCTGTCAGCCGAATGACAGCATCGCTTCGTGAGTGCGAGGATTTTATCAGCAGCATTGTTGACGAAAAGTATGATCGCTTGATTGATAACGGCGATTTGTCGGTAAAGGATTTTAACATTATACATCCTGCGATTGCAAAAAGAATTATTGCAAGATTTTGCAATGAGTTTAATCTCGATGTTGATAATTTTCACATTAACGCTATATATGATGTTTGTAAGTCTGGTGGCAAGACAAGTTTGCCTCAGAATAAATCGGCGATTGTGCGTGAAGGTGTTTTAAAGATTACCGACAACAAGGATACACCCGCAAACATTGAGTTTTTGGTTGAAATTACGCAACAAAACAATAATTTTTTTGAAAATAATAAAAAAGTTCATAATTTGTTATTAAAAAATATATTAGATTGTGATAGAATAGTAGGCGAATTAGTGCTCAGGACAAAACAAACGGGTGACAGCGTGCGACTTAAAAACAAAAATTGCACGAAAACGCTGAAGAAGTTGTTTTGTGAGTACAAAATTCCGCTTTGCGAACGCGAGAATTTACCAGTGCTTTGTGACGACCATGGTGTTGTGTGGATACACAAAATTGGTGTGGCAGAGCGTGCGGCGGCAGACAGCGATAGCGTACAGGTTTATAAAATAACTGTAAAAAGTTTAAGGGGATAAATGAATGGAAAGAGATGTAAAAAGCGTTTTAATATCTGAAGAAGAAATCAAAAAAATATGCAAGCAATTAGGCGAGCAAATAACCCGCGATTACGAGGGAAAAAATCTGCTCGTTGTAAGCGTGCTCAAAGGCAGCATTATGTTTATGGCTGATTTGCTTCGCGAAATCAAGTGTCATTGCCTGATAGATTTCTTATCGGTATCATCCTATAGCGGAACCAAAACCACAGGTGTCGTAAAGTTTAAAAAAGACCTTGATATAGATCCTGATGGTATGGATATACTTATAGTTGAGGATATTTTAGATTCAGGCGTAACATTATCGTATTTAAGCGGCGTTCTTATGGGCAGAAATGCAAACAGTATAAAAATCTGTACTTTGCTTGACAAGCCCGCAAACCGCAGAGCAGATATAACCGCTGATTATGTCGGCAAAACCATCCCCGATGAATTTGTTATAGGCTATGGTCTTGACTATGATGAAAAATATAGAAATTTGCCTTATATAGGCATACTTGACCCGTCGGTTTATGGTGGAAATTAAGAAAGGTGAGTAATAAATTTTGAAAAAGAACATAAAAAATATACTTTTGATTCTTATAATACCTGTTGTGTTGGTTGCATCTTTTTTTGTAGCGTCAAAGGTTGCTAACACAACGGAAAAGACAAGGTATAACGAAATTGTAGCAAAGATTGAAAACAATGAGGTTTCTGCATTTACCCTTAATTTATATAATGGTGATTTAAATTATACTTTGCGTGCTGATGGAAAAAAATATCATTACAACGTTGCTTCCCCTGAAATTTTTCACAATGACGTTAATGAATTTGTAAGGGCAAACAACAAAGAAAATCCAAAAGGCACCGAAAAATATATAGACTACCATTATGCCAAGGGTGGTCAAAGCTCCTGGCTGGTGGCTATGATACCAAACATCTTGCTTATAGGTGTAATGATTGTATTTGCCGTGCTGTTTATGAAAAAGATGAACTCCACCATGGGTGCTGACAAAACCATGGGATTTGGCAAGGCAAAGGTTCGTAAGGATGACGGCAGAAAAAAGACCACCTTTGCCGATGTTGCAGGTGCAGATGAAGAAAAAGAAGAAATGAAGGAAATAGTTGATTTCCTTAAAGACCCCAAAAAGTTTAACGACCTGGGTGCTCGCATACCAAAGGGTGTGCTTCTTGTAGGCCCTCCGGGAACGGGTAAAACCCTGCTCGCACGCGCTGTTGCGGGTGAAGCAGGCGTTCCATTCTTCTCAATTTCGGGTTCTGACTTTGTTGAAATGTACGTTGGTGTGGGTGCTTCACGTGTACGTGACTTGTTTGGCGAAGCCAAAAAGCACGCTCCCGCAATTATATTTATAGATGAGATTGACGCCGTAGGTCGTCAGCGTGGCGCCGGTCTTGGCGGTGGTCACGACGAACGTGAGCAGACACTAAACCAGATGCTCGTTGAAATGGACGGCTTTGGTACAAACGAGGGCGTTATCGTTATGGCGGCAACCAACCGCCCTGATATACTCGACAGAGCGCTTTTGCGCCCGGGCAGATTTGACCGTCAGATTACTGTTAACTACCCCGACGTAAAGGGTAGAGAGGAAATACTTAAGGTTCATTCACGCGGTAAGCCACTCGGCCCTGATGTAAATCTTGCAACTATTGCAAAATCAACATCAGGCTTTACGGGCGCCGACCTTGAAAATCTGCTTAATGAAGCGGCTCTTCTGGCTGTTCGTCACGGTAAAAAGGCGATTACACAGGAAGAGATTGAGGAAGCAACAATCAAGGTTGTAATGGGTACCGAAAAGAAATCTCACGTAGTGCGCGATAAGGATAAGATGATTACCTCTTACCACGAGGCAGGTCACGCTATTGTATCGTACTTCTTGCCGACCCAAGACCCCGTGCATCAGATTTCTATTATTCCTCGTGGTATGGCGGCAGGCTACACAATGTATCTGCCTACCGATGAAAAAGGTCACACCAGTAAAAACCAGATACTCGAACAGATTTGTTCATTGCTTGGTGGTCGTGCGGCAGAGCAGCTAACTCAAGACGATGTTTGCACAGGCGCATCAAACGACATTCAACGCGCTACCGAGCTTGCTCGTAAGATGGTTACACGTTTTGGTATGAGCGATAAGTTAGGCCTTGTAGTTTACGGCGATGATAATAACGAGGTATTCCTCGGTCGTGATTTCTCATCTACACCTAACTACTCGGAAAAAACAGCCGCTACAATTGATGATGAAATTGAAACCGTTGTAATGAAGCAGTATGAAAAGGCAATAGAACTCTTAAAGGGCGCTATGCCAAAACTGCACGAAGTTGCAAAGGTTCTCTTTGAAAACGAAAAGATTTCGGGCGACGACTTCCGCGCTATAATGGAAGCGAAAGCGGAATAAAAACTAACAAGGCTTGAGGTTTAACCTCAAGCCTTAATTTTTTATTGATATTTGTTTTTATCGGTGTTATAATAAATCCATACCACACAAACTTAATATTGGGAACATATACGGAGTCGTATTTTTATTTTGGTAAAAATGCAGGCTTCTTGTTTGGCGTACTCTGTTGTATGTTCCAAAGTTTGTGTGGTAGCAAATTGAAGTTGCGCATTTTTCGGTGTGTGTGACTTCGGTTGCACACACTTTTTTGTTTTTAGGAGGAATTTAAAATGAAAAAATTATTATCACTTTTACTAATTATTTGTATCTGCTTTTGCGCTGTTGGTTGCAATAAAGTAACTGATACTAATTCAAGCAGTTTATCGTCAACTATAACCGAAATAGAAACCGAAACAGTTATTGTTGAAGAAGAAAGTTCAACAAATGATACCACCACCGAAGAAAGCAAGGTAGAAACAACTGTAAGTGGCACACCAAGTGAAAACACCGCACCCACCCAAAGTACAATAACAAGTTCAACCACCATACCAAGCCAAGAAAGCACACCGAGTTCAAGTGAAACACCAACGATAAGTAAAGACCCCAACGCACCGCTTACTGATGAAGAGTTAAAAGAATTTATGCCCGATTGGTTTTTTGAGTATCCTGCAAGAGAAATTGTGGATATTTACACGCCGAATGCTTATCGTGCAGGATTGCTTGAGTGTGAATTCTTAGTCATAACTACTCAAAACGAACTTTATAAATTTTCTCCTGATAAACTGTTTTCAAATGGTTCGCATTTCAAGAAAATAGAAAGTGATGTTAAAGTTATTAAGTTTTTTGCGTGTGGTCATACTTATGAGCAGTTATGTAGATATAAAGTTGCACCAATACTTACAACCGACAACAAAATTCTTATATATAATCCAAAAACCGATAAAATAGAAACACACCCTTGGCTTCAAACTTCAGGCTGTATTAACAATTTATGCCCGACTGATTATAAAAATATATTTGGAACTATATGGAGTTGTGGTCATTTGAAAGAATCTTGTGTTGTTGTTAATCAAGTTAGGTACAATAATAACAATATTTTATCTTTGAATAACGAGATATTATACAGTTTTCCACAAGACGAAACTATTATATCTGCGGTAACACACATAGTACAAACCACAAAAGGATATTATTACATACATACAAAAACCGAACAAGAATTTGCCGATTCTGAACCTGTAAAAACCTATTCTGCAGAATTTATTGGTACTAAACCAGAAGATAGATTTATTAAATTTTTTAGAGAAAACTCATAACAAAAAGGGAGCGGTTTTAACCGCTCCCTTTTTGTTGTCAAACAATATTTTATGTGTTAAAATATTTTCGGTGATAGTATAAACTTACCTAAACGAAAACCAACTCGATTAAAGGATTATGATTATAGTAGCGAGGGCGCGTATTTTATTACAATATGCACCAATAATAAACAAAAGATTTTATGCGATATTGTAGGGGACGGCGCCCACGACGTCCCGAAAATTAATTTGTCCCCAATGGGCGAAATTGTTGAAAAATATATTTTATCAACAAATAAAATTCCTGAATTAACAGTTGATAAATATGTTATTATGCCAAATCACATTCATTTGATTTTGTTGCTACAAAACCAAAACGGGACGTCGAAGGCGCCGTCCCCTACAAATAATATTATTTCACGTTCGATTTCAACATTTAAAAGATTTGTTAATAAAGATATTGGGCATAATATTTTTCAACGATCTTTTCACGACCATGTAATTCGTGACCAAAATGATTATTTAAAAATCTGGAATTATATTGATACCAACCCTCAAAAATGGGTGGATGACTGTTTTTACACAGAATAAAGACCTTCGAAAAATCGAAGGTCTTTTATAATGCTATTTTCTATATTCCGATGGGGATATGCCGTAGAAACGCTTAAATGCGCGGGTAAAGCAGGATATTGACTCAAAACCTATTTCGCTTGCGATTTCGGTAATATTTTTATTTGTATTGCTAAGTAGATATTGCGCATAGCTCATTCGTGCACTTGCGATAAATTGTTGTGGCGACATATCGGTAAATTCATAAAAATATCGACGTAAGGTGGCTGTACTTATAAAGCATTTATTTGATAAAATTTGGAGCGTTAATTCCGCCGAATTATTAAGGTTTTCTGATATATGGGAAAGAGCCGGTAGCATTTTATCAAAAGAACGACGACGTGTTATAATGTTATTTTTAAAATCGCAATCAATTCTCGAAAGTTCCAAAATAAGTTGCTGCACAAGCAGTAGCGCATAAAGGTGTGATAACCCTTTTCCGTTTTGTGTTTCGGCTATACATTTGTTTATTATTGAGGTAAGCACAGGATACTCGTCGGGTAAAAAGACACCGCTGAAATTGACCTGTTTTTCAATAATTGAAGCAATACGATTGCCGATGTCATCACTGGTGGTAAGCTTATACGGGTCGTAAGAAAACCATATCCATGTAGAAGCTTGACCCTCGTCACTATTGGCAAGGTGTGGTTGATAGGGCAGGGCGATTTGAATATCGCCCTTTTTATAGCGATAAAGTCGGTTATCAACAATACAGTTGCCGCTACCGTTTAAGCAAACACCTATTTCCAAGCAACGATGAAAATGCAGCGATGTTATAGGTTCGCATGAGAGAACAAAGTCATTGTTATGGCAAACAAATCGTTCGGTATTACCAATATATACAGGGCTATAAAAGGCGGGTAGTTGTGCTATTTTACTGTACTCCATTTTTTACCTCCCGACTGTTTTGATTGATTGGGTCAAATTTATGATAGATAATCGGTTGCGAATTATCGTTATTATTAGTATATTAAAAACAGTAAAAAATTACAAGGAGAAATTTGTTATGAATATGAATTTCAATTACACCGAACTTCGCGACAAGATTGAGGGCTGCTGGATTGGCAAGAATATTGGCGGCACTATGGGTGGACCTTTTGAGGGTACACGTGAGCTTTTAGATATTAAAGGCTTTACCACGCCAAAAGGTGAACCACTTCCTAACGATGACCTTGATTTGCAGCTTGTATGGCTTCGATATCTTGAAGAAAACGGTCCATTTAACCTTACTGCACTTGACCTTGGTGAATATTGGATAAGCTATATCGTACCGCACTGGGCAGAGTACGGCATTGGTAAAAGTAATTTAAGATACGGCATACAACCACCTCTTTGTGGCGCTTTAAACAATGACTACTGGAAAAACTCTAACGGCGCATGGATTCGTACCGAGATTTGGGCTTGCCTTAACCCGGGTCACCCTGACGCCGCTATTCAGTACGCATTCAAAGATGCTTGTATTGACCATGGTATAGGCGAGGGTACATATGCTGCTGTGTTTGTAGCCGCTCTCGAGAGTGCCGCTTTTGTTGAAAGTGACATCAGAAAACTTATTGAAGTAGGTCTTTCAAAAATTCCTGCCGATTGCCGTATGGCGCGTGCTATAAAGCTGTTGCTTGACAATTATGATGCAGGTATTGACTGGGTAACCACAAGAAACGATTTGGTGAAACAATCAGAAGATATAGGTTGGTTCCAAGCACCCGCTAACGTTGCTTTTGCAATTTTAGGTATCCTTTACGGACAGGGAGACTTCAAAAAATCAATGATTACCGCTATTAACTGTGGTGATGATACCGACTGCACAGCCGCTACCGTTGGTTCAATTCTTGGTATTATAAACGGTAAGAGCGGTATTCCGTTTGATTGGCAGGAATATATTGGTGAAAAGATTGTTACAATCTCTATAAATATGGGTTGTGATCCAAGATATCCGCTTACAATGACCGACCTTACCGATCGTGTTATGAGACTTATTCCTGCTACAGGTATGGTTACCCGTAACTATAGCGTTACTGTTACCGACGAGCCAACCAGTACCGAGACACCACCACTTTACGGTGACCTTATTGCAAAGCGTCTTTTTGAAAGAAGCGAATATTCATTTGATGCTGAGTTAGGTTTTGGTAATGCGGTTATTTCTTATGACAAATGTCCTCGTATTAAGCCGGGCGAGAGCCTTGGTGTAAATATCAGAATTTTTGGTAAATTCTGGGCAATACCCGAAAATCTTGATATCAGATTTATAACTCCCGAAGGCTTTAAGGTAGAGGGTCCAAGATCTTTCTATATGGAAGCCGGCTCAATGTCTAACGACTACTATCCAAACGCAAATAATGATTACGTTATAACTGCAGGCGAGAGTGTTGAAGCTCAAAACCGCATTATTGTTGAGCTTGTGTGTCAGGGACGCCCAACAGTTGGACTTTTTGAAATGATTATACTTGGTTAAATAATAAGAAATACCGATTGACAATACAATCGGTATTTTTTATAATATATATGTTAAAATTAACCTTTTTAGGAGGGCAATAAAATGAATTTTAATTCAAGACTTGTATCTTCACTTGAAAAATGCTTTTTAAGATCAGAAATTACAGAATTTACCGAACTTAAGGAAGAAAAAATATTTAAAAACCAAAAATATTCTTTCCAACTTGTAGCAAATTTTGATGATAACTGGCAGGTAGCATTCCAACCTGTTGTGGAGGGCGATTTAGCCGCCTACGTTACAATCCGCGAGGTTGTAAATATTCCTGCCGAAATGCCTACATATCCACACTGTACTCCACTGCCAAAGGTTCACGAGCCGGGTCTTTACCCCGACCTTTTGCGTCCGCTTAAATATCGTGGTACATTCCGTCTGCATCCAAAGCAGAGCCGCGCATTGTGGTTTGATATAGATACAAAAGGCGAAATCACAGGCGAACACACACTTAAAGTTAAACTTTTGAAGGTGGGTATTACCAGCAAGGGCTTTGTACCTACCGATGAAGTGGTTGCCGAGCACGAACTTAAGATTGACATTAAAGATATTGAAATTCCTGAACAGAGTCTTATATTTACGCAGTGGTTCTATGCTGACTGCCTTGCTGATTACTATGGTGTTGAGGTATTCAGCGACCGTCATTTTGAAATTTGTGAAAACTTTGCGCGAGTGGCAGTAGAAAACGGTCGTAATATGCTTATGGTACCGCTTTTGACTTATGCTCTTGATACCTACGGCGGTGGCGAACGCACCACAACCCAGCTTATCGATATTTATAAAGATGGCGATAATTACACCTTCGGTTACGAAAATCTTGACCGTTGGCTTGATATGTACAGAAGAATTGGCGTTAAGTACTATGAAATTTCCCCCGTATTTTCACAGTGGGGTGCTGATAACACACCAAAGGTAGTAGCAACAGTAAACGGCGAAAAGAAAACTATATTCGGTTGGGGAACCGACCCGTTATCTACCGAATATAACACATTTGTACGCGCATTTTTAAGTGGCTTTATTACTCATATGAAAGAACGTGGCGAAGACCATAAGTGTTGGTACCACGTATCTGACGAACCTATTACAGAGCATTTTGAACAGTACAAGAAGGTTCGAGATTCTATCTATGACTTGGTAGAAGATTACGAAACACTTGACGCTATATCACACTATGAGTTTTATGAAAGTGGTCTTAGCAAAAACCCTGTACCTAAGACAATGGTTGTTCACGAGTTTTTTGACAAGGGTGCTAAAGATATCTGGACATATTATTGCGGCGGTCAGTGTCTGAACGTCAGCAACTGTCACTTTGCTATGGAGCTTGCTCGTGTACGCTGCCTTGGTGTGCAGATGTTCAAGTACAATATTCAAGGTTTCTTGCATTGGGGTTATAACTACTATAACAACCAGTGGTCTTATGATAAAGTTGACCCATTTGCAGTTTCCGACGCCGAAAGCTTTGCTGCAAGCGGCGACGCTTATATGGTATATCCTGCACCCGACGGCACACCGTGGGAGTCAACCCGACTTCGTGCGCTGTACGAAGGTATGGAAGATATGCGCGTAATGCAATTAGCAAGTGAACTTTGCGGTAAAGAAGCAGTAGTTAAGGCTATTGAAGATATTGTTGGTGAAGTAAGATTTGACAAGTGCATACTTGAAAGTGACACAATGCTTGCAGTACGCCGTGTCGTAAACCAGATGGTATTTGATAAAATTTAAAGATTATGATTTATTATGTTGATAATATTTCGGGTGCTTCTTCAAATGACGGTTTAACACCCGAAACGGCTGTTATATTAGATGCAAAAGGAAGAATAGTATAAAAAACAAACCCCTGTTCAATCTTGCGTTGAACAGGGGTTTGAAATATTTATAGATTTGTATTTTATGAATTTTTTTCGCTTTCGTATTTTGCAACGGCGGCCTTGATTTTATCTACAGGGTCAAGCAATTTGCTGATGGAGTTATCGTTGTTTAGTGTTTCAACCAAGAGCGCGATGTATTTTGACATATTTACGCTACAGTACCACTCGCGGGAGAGAAGCTCAGGAGTTTGGTAGATAAGGTTGGTTGTAAAGATTTTATCAATAAGACCGTTTGCATAATATTCGTCAAATTTTTCGAGACCGTCAACAAAAAGACCAAAGGTTGAGAAAATGAATATTCTGCCGGCTCCTCTTTCTTTAAGTTTTGCGGCAATATCAAGCATTGACTCACCACTTGAAATCATATCGTCAACCAAAATCAAGTCTTTACCTGTGATATCGTTGCCCAAAAATTCGTGTGCTTCAATTGGGTTTTTGCCGTTTACAATGATTGAATAATTACGACGCTTGTAGAACATACCAAGGTCAAGACCTAACACAGATGAGTAATAGATACATCTGCCCATACCGCCTTCGTCCGGAGAAACAATCATGGTGTGGTCGCGGTCGAGCTTAACATCGGGAACACTGCGGAGAAGTGCCTTAATCATCTGGTAAGCGGCCTGAACGTTATCAAAGCCGTCATAAGGAATAGCATTGTTTACACGTGGGTCGTGAGCGTCAAAGGTAATAATATTTTTAACGCCCATTGAAACGAGTTCTTGAAGTGCCATTGCGCAGTCCATAGACTCACGCGCTGTGCGGCGGTGCTGTCTGCCTTCATAAAGCATAGGCATAATAACGGTGATTCGGCGAGCCTTACCACCAAAGGCTGCGATAACACGTTTTAAATCCTGAAAGTGATCATCGGGGCTCATAGGAACAGTTTGTCCATACATTTTGTATGTAACGTTGTAGTTAAAGCAATCGCAGATAATAAACGCGTCAAGACCACGAGCCGAGTGGTGAAGAACGGCCTTTGCTTCGCCTGTGCCAAAACGTGGGCAGTTTACGTCGATTACAAAAGATTGATCCTCTTCCTCAATTCCGCGCCATTGTTTGAGGTAAAAGTCTACCTGTGAAGAAATGTCTTCACAACCGCGCATACTGATGATTGCAAGGTCACCATAAGGTGTGTGCTTAAAGTTGATACTGGACATATGAAATCCCTCCGCAAGATATAAAATATTTTGACGAATACATTGTAACACATTTTTATCAACATAAAAAGCCTTTTTTAGAATTTTTTTTACATTTTTCAAAAATGTACTAATATTATAAAATTTAATTGATATTATTTGTGCCTTATGGTATAATTAAAACGATTATATGGACTATTTTGTCAGGAGATGAATACTATATGCCAACTGTTACACTGTTAGCACATACACCTAATCCCGAAAAGACTGTGGCATCTGCCGCAAAACTTTGTTATAGTTCGTCTACCATAGGCGATTTATATGATGGACTCACCGATGAAAAAGCGGCAGATTTTGTTGAGATGCTGTCCGAAATAGGACACGAAAGTCCCATAGAGCACGCCTCTTTCACATTCGGAATTGAGGGTGTGTCCCGTGCGTTTTTAGCGCAGATAACCCGACACAGAATGGCTTCTTATTCGGTTAAGAGCCAACGCTATGTTAAAGAGGGCGCATTTGAATTTGTAACACCGCCCGAGGTAGCAGGTGACCCCGTGGCACTTGAAGCTTATAAAGAGTCAATGAGGCTGGCGCAAGAGTCGTATGACAAAATTGCTGAAATACTTACCGAAAAGCATACAGCTACATTCATTTCCGAGGGCAAAGACGAAAAGACTGCGGCAAGACTTGCTTCTAAAAAGGCTATTGAAGATGCACGTTTTGTACTTCCAAACGCTTGCGAAACAAAGATGGTGGTTACGATGAACGCACGTTCACTGCTAAACTTTTTCCGTCATCGTTGTTGCAATCGCGCTCAGTGGGAAATTCAGTCGGTGGCAAATCAGATGCTTTTACTTGTTAAAGAGGTAGCGCCCGAATTGTTTAAAAAATCGGGTCCACCTTGCCTTACAGGACCTTGTCCCGAGGGCAAAATGAGTTGCGGTAAGGCAAAAGAAATAAAGAAGTTTTACGAGGATATGAAATAAATGGGTAAGCTGATTGTTATAGAAGGACTTGACGGTTGCGGTAAATCTACACAACTTGAGCTTTTGCCACAAAATCTGTTTAAAGAGGGAATAGATAGTCGAAGTGTTTCTTTTCCCGATTATGACAGTAATTCAAGCGCGCTTGTGAAAATGTATTTAGGTGGCGAGTTTGGCAAAAAACCGGACGACGTAAACGCTTATGCAGCGTCACTCTTTTATGCGGTTGACCGATTTGCATCGTACAAGACCAACTGGGGTGAATACTATAACCAGAACGGTGTTATAGTATCGGGCAGATATACAACCTCAAACGCTGTTCACCAGACGTCAAAAATGCAAGAGGATGAGTGGAAAGACTTTTTAGATTGGCTTTACGATCTTGAATACAATAAGGTGGGTATCCCAAAACCCGATAAGGTAATTTTTTTGGATATGCCTATTGAAGTGTCGCAAAAATTACTCTCGGGCAGATATAGAGGTGACGAGACACAAAAAGATATTCACGAAAGCGATACGGCGTATCTTGATAAATGTCGTAAAGCAGCTATGTTTACGGCTTCTTATTCGGGCTGGACGATTATTCCTTGCGCCAAGGATGGCGAGCCGCGAAGTATAGGAGATATTGCCGGAGATATTTTAGCAGAAACATTAAAACTTTTTTAGGGTGATAAAATGATATACGTATTTTTAGCAAAGGGCTTTGAAGAACTTGAAGCATTAGCGCCGGTTGACGTGCTGCGACGAGCAAATATTGAAGTTAAAACAGTAGGTGTTACAGGTAAGAGGGTAAGCGGCTCGCACGGAATATCGGTAAATTGCGATATAACCGTAAACGAAGCTGTTTTTGACGACCTTGACGGTATTGTACTCCCTGGTGGTCTTCCCGGAACTACTAACCTTGAAAACGATGAAACTGTTCAGAAATTTATAGATTTTACCGCCCAAAACGGTAAAATCATCGGTGCTATTTGCGCGGCTCCCATAATACTTGGTCACAAGGGACTTTTACAAGGAAAAAATGCTGTGTGTTACACGGGTTTCGAGAAGGAACTTATCGGCGCTCATGTGCTTGACAGACCTGCCGTTCGTGACGGAAATATTGTTACAGGTTGGGGTGCAGGCGGAGCGATGGATTTTGCCTTGCTTTATTTAGAGGCAATAAGTGATAATGAGGAATTGGCAAAAAAAATAGCGCGCAATATGCGTTGCAGTTCATAAGAGGTAGATATGCAAAACAATAATTTTAACATAAATGACGATGATTTTATAATCGGTAAAGGCTTTAACGTCGACGAACCCGAGCAAAAAAATCGCAGCAAAAAAAGAGTTAAAAAAGGTAGTTCTGTTATTAAAAATATAATATGGATTATCAGTATTATCGTGGTATCGGTTGCTTTGGCTGCTACGGTTGTAATGGGACTTTTTGACTACGTAGGCTTGGGCTTTGGAAGGGGAGAATCGGTTCAGCTTGATATTCCATACGGTTCACCTACCGTTACCATTGCCGAAAAGTTAGAGGAATCAGGCGCCGTAAAAATGCCTATTCTTTTCAGAATTTTTTCAAAACTCAAGGGTTACGAAAGCAGTTATAAATACGGGCTTTATACCTTTGATACCGATATCGGTTACAGTAATATTGCTGATATGCTGATGAATGATGGCGCCAAGGCCGAAAGCGTAAAGGTGACCATTCCCGAAGGTACAGGCATTAACGATTACACCAAAAATGTAAATGGTGAAGACGTTACGGTCAAGGGTATTGCAACAATACTTGAAGAAAAAGGCGTATGCAAAAAAACTGACTTTATCTATGCTTTAAACGAGGTAGAACTTGATTCAAAACTACTTAAAAACTGTAACGACGGTAGAACGTACTATACACTGGAAGGTTATTTATTCCCCGATACATATGAGTTTTATGCGTATGATTCCGAGGAATGCGCCCGCATGGTAGTAGAAAAATTGATTAAGCAAACAGAGAGCAAAATTACCGATGATATGTATAAGCGCGCTCAAGATATGGGTTACAGTATGAACGATATTCTGACAATGGCATCCATTATTCAGATGGAATCGGGTCAGAATACCGAAGAAATGGCAAATGTAGCCGCTATTTTCTACAACCGTCTTGACAGCAAGGATTTTGGAACTTTAGGCTCAAGTCCAACTTGTTATTACGGTAAGTCTTTTAAGAACGACGACGGTAGATACGACACCTACAAGGCAACGGGTTTGCCACCAGGCCCCCTTTGTTCGCCCGGAATCGACGCTATAAAAGCAGCACTTTATCCTGCGGAAAAAGACGGATATTTCTATTTTGTTACTGATAGTCAGGGTAATTTCTATTACCACAAAACAATGGCAGAGCAAAATGCCACAATAGCAAAACTACAGCAGGGTGGAAATTGGATATATGAATACTTTGACTAATAATAAACCCGCTTTAGAGCTTTTGTGCCCTGCGGGAGATCTGACCCGACTTAAAACTGCGGTGGATTTCGGCGCGGATGCTGTGTATATTGCAGGTGAAGAGTTTGGTATGAGGACGGCCTCCGCCAACTTTAACCGCAAGGATTTAAAAGCGGGCGTAGATTATGCTCACGCTCACGGCGTTAAGGTGCATGTAACCTGTAATACCATTCCACATGAGGATGAAATTGTTCGTTTGCCCGAGTTTTTGACATATCTCAATGAAATTGGTGTTGACGCGGTAATTGCTTCCGACCTTGGCACAATTGGTATGGTTAAAGAGTATGCGCCAAATTGTGAACTTCACGTGTCGGTGCAATCGGGTATTGTTAACAGCGCTACAGCAAATGCATTTTATAATATGGGTGCAAAGCGTGTGGTGCTTGCACGCGAACTGTCACTCGAAGAGATTGCAAAAATTCGAGCAAACACGCCGCCCGAACTTGAAATAGAAGCCTTTGCTCACGGCGCTATGTGTGTGTCTTTTTCGGCTCGCTGTCTGCTTTCAAGCTATATGACAGGTCGTGACGCCAATCGTGGCGACTGCGCTCAGCCTTGCCGCTGGAGTTACAGCCTTATGGAAGAAAAACGCCCAGGTCAATACTTTGACATTACCGAAACCGAAAAGGGTACCTATATACTTAACGCTAATGATATGTGTATGGCGCCTTATCTTGACAAGATGTTAGCCGCAGGTGTATCGAGCATAAAAATTGAGGGCAGAGCCAAAACCGAATATTACGTTGCGGTTACCGCTAATGCATATCGTGGCGCAGTTGACAGCCTGCTTAACTGTGATGGTGAGTGGACACTGCCAGAGTGGGTAAGTGAGGAACTTAATAAAATGAGCCATCGCACATACTCGACAGGGTTTTATTTTGGCAGACCGGAAAATGCGCAGACCTACGAAAATGCGGGTTATATCCGTGACTACGCTATTGCCGCTGTGGTTGACGGATACCATGACGGATGTATTGTGGCAACACTTAAAAACAAGTTTTTAAGCGGCACTACACTTGACTGTCTTGAAGCAGGTAGCATACCATTTAGCGTTGATACCACTATTCTTTATGACGAGAAGGGTAAGCAGATAGAAAGCGCATATCAGCCTATGATGCAAATTAAAATACCATTTGACCGAGAGGTAAAACAGGGTTCAATGCTTAGAATGAAAGTATAATTTTTATATTGCAAAATATGTCAAATTATGGTAGAATAACTCTACTTGATAGGCTGGCGAGACCCAAATTCGTCACGCCTGACAAATAGTAATTTTCCGCCCTAACTGGTCTCATCACTTGTAATACGACAGTATTGCTGCGTTCTTCGCCTTCGTAGGAACAAAATATTCCTTGTTTGGCAGGTCGTAGAGTTTCTCTCTGTCGCCTTTTTTAGAAAGGCGAAGTGTGAAATTTGTAGTAAGGCTGTCGCCTTGCAAAAATGAACACAAGCAAGGCGAGAAAAGGCGACGAGCGAAACCGTAACTAATTCGGATCTCGTCAGCCTAAATAAAGGAGATTTTTATTATGAAAAAGGAAGTATTAGTTGAAATTTCAGCCCGTCACGTACACGTAACACAGGCAACACTTGAGACACTCTTTGGTGCAGGTCATACCCTTACCAACAAAAAAGACTTGTCCCAGCCAGGCCAGTTTGCTTGTGAAGAAAAGGTAACAGTTGTAGGTCCTAAGGGTAGCCTAAAGGCGTCTATTCTGGGCCCTTGTCGTCCAGCAGATCAGGTTGAGCTTTCTCTTACCGACGCTCGTACAATCGGCGTTGTAGCACCTATCCGTGAGTCAGGCGATGTTGCAGGCAGTGGTGCATGCAAGCTTGTTGGTCCTTGTGGCGAAGTTGAACTTACCGAGGGCGTTATCGCTGCAAAGCGTCATATACATATGACTTGTGCAGACGGTGAAAAGTACGGTATTGTTGACAAGCAGATTGTTAGCGTTAAAATCCCAACCGAAGGCAGAGCGCTTGTATTTGGTGACGTTGTAGCACGTGTTAGCGATAGCTATGCTCTTGCTATGCACATTGACACCGACGAAGCAAATGCTGCTTGTGTTCCCGGTAGCTGCATTGGTGAAATCCTTGACTAATCCGTTAGGACTTTATATTCACATACCTTTTTGTGAGCGTAAATGTAATTATTGTGACTTTTATTCCGCATTTTATAATAAAGACACACTAAGTGTTTATTTATCTGCGCTTAAAGGTGAAATAAAAAAATGGGGCGGCACTATACACCGCCCCATTGATACTATTTATATAGGCGGCGGCACACCATCGCTTTTAGGGGAAGAAATCGTGCCTTTGCTCCACTGTATAAAAGAAAACTTCACAGTTTTACCCGATGCCGAAATTACCGTAGAGGCAAACCCGTCATCAAGTGGTGAGTTTTTATCCCTTGCAAAGGCGGCAGGGGTAAACCGATTGTCAATCGGTGTGCAGTCAGGGTGCGATGAAACACTCAAAACATTAGGTCGTACTCATACGGCAGATGATGCTCGCAACACAGTTGCAAACGCCCGTGAACTCGGATTTGACAATATTTCACTTGACCTTATGATAGCACTGCCCGACAGTAATATTGATACCTTGCAAAAAGATATTGATTTTATTTTATCATTAGATTCTGAGCATATATCGTCTTATATTTTGAAGGTGGAACCGAACACCGTATTTGCAAAAAAATACGATAGTTTGAATTTGCCCGATGATGACGACACAGCCGAGCAGTATCTTTATATGTGTGAGACTTTCGAGAAAAGTGGGTATAATCATTATGAAATATCAAACTTTGCCAAGGGTGATAAGCAGAGTCGCCACAATCTGAAATATTGGGTGGGGCAGGATTATTTAGGAATTGGCCCTGCGGCACATTCCTGCCTTGACGGTAAGCGGTTTTATTATCCACGAGATTTGCAAGGATTTATAAAGAATCCGCAAACCATACCTGACGGCGAGTCAGGCGACGTCCAAGAAAAACTGATGTTGGGATTGCGACTTACACAGGGTGTTGATTTATCACAAATTTATGGTGAAATACCCCAAGATATAAAAAAGAAAATTGACCTGCTCGAAAAAGCAGGATATATAAAGGCAAATCTGCCACACATATCGCTGACCGATAGTGGTATGTTAATTTCAAATAGTATAATAACAGAATTGTTATGGTGATTATTTATGAAAACTTTTAAAATTCATCTTATACGTCACGGCGCTACCGATGCCAATACGGCAGGTATGTATATCGGTAATCGTACCGATTTGCCGCTTTCTCCCGAAGGTGTGCGTGAGCTACAACAGATGCGCGAAGCAGTAGAATACCCCGATATAGAGCGACTGTATACAAGTCCTATGCTTCGTTGTAAGCAAAGCGCAAATATTATCTATCCTGGTTTTGAAGCGCACGTTATTGACGAGCTTACCGAGTATGACTTTGGTGAGTTTGAGGGCAAAACTGCCGAGCAGTTAGAGCTTGACCCAAACTATGCCGAGTGGACTGCCGGTAGATTGGAAGCACCTGTAGGTGGCGAGACCACACAAAACTTTGTGCGTCGTCAGGCATTGGCGCTTAATATGATAGTGCGTGATATGATGCAAAACGATATTACAAATGCAGGTGTTATAATGCACGGTGGCGCTATTATGATGTTACTGGCTGCCTGTGCAGTTCCACGTAAGCATTCGGTTGAGTGGACAAGCGATAATGGACGCGGTTATTCAATTATGGTAACACCTTCGCTTTATCATTCAAGCGGTATTGTTGAAGTCTATGATATAATTTAGCATATCCCTCCGTCAAAACCAAAGGTTTTGACACCTCCCTTTAGGCAAGGGAGGCTTTGGCTGGTGCACTTTTTAAGGAGTGAGTTTTATGGTAAACATAGGTAACGATTGGGACGTTATTCTTGCTGACGAGTGGGAAAAACCTTATTATAAAAATCTGCGAGGGTTTTTAAAAAGCGAATATAGCAGCCGCACCATATACCCTGATATGCACGATATATTCAATGCCCTTAAATATACCTCTTTTGAAAATACCAAGGTTGTAATTATAGGGCAGGACCCATATCACGGACGGGGACAGGCGCACGGACTTTGTTTTTCGGTGAAAAAGGGTATAGAGCCCCCACCATCACTAAAAAATATTTACAAAGAAATGCACGACGATATAGGCTTTACTATACCAACTCATGGTGAACTTACGTCTTGGGCGCGTCAGGGTGTACTTATGCTAAACGCGGTGCTTACCGTACGCGAGGCGACACCTAACAGCCATAAAGGCATGGGTTGGGAAAACTTTACCGATAGAGTTATTGCCGAGCTTGACAAAAAGCAAACTCCCGTAGTCTTTTTGCTGTGGGGCGCCAACGCTCGTAAAAAAGCCGAGATTATAACTAACCCCATACATAAAAAACTTATTACCGTGCATCCAAGTCCATTATCCGCTTATAACGGATTTTTTGGATGTAAGCATTTTTCAAAAACTAACGAAATATTATTATCCAGCGGTCAGACTCCAATAGATTGGACTATAGAATAGGAGATTTTATATTATGAAATCAACAGGTATTATTCGTGGACTTGACAATATGGGTAGGGTAGTTATTCCTAAAGAGATAAGAAAATATCTTGATATGACTGAGGGTGTTGACGAATTTGAAATTTATATGCAAGATGATTGTATTGTGCTTAAAAAGCATAAGCCAACCTGCATTTTTTGTAACGCCGAAAACGATTGCATAGAGTTTGAAAATCAGATGGTATGTAAATCTTGTATTGAAAAATTGCAACTCAAAACCATTGAGAACAAAACAAGTGAATAAAACAGAACCCTCCGTAACTCGAGTTACGGAGGGTCTTTATTTAATATCAGCAAACTATTGGTTCCCATGCAAAAGGCAGTAAATCACGCGCCTTAACCTTTATAAGCTTACCGTTTTCGTCATTTACAATCACTTTTATATCGGGGCAATATTCATAAAGCATTTGACGGCAATTACCACAAGGTGGAATAACACAATTAAGATGTTTTTCGTGTACTGCGACAATGGTATCAAAATTACGTTCGCCTGCCGAAATGGCAATACCCATTGTTATATATTCGGCACAAGAGCCATGTATGCCGTCGCAGTTTACACCCTGATAAATATTGGCGCTCTTGCATAAAACCGCACAACCTACGGTGTGGTTATATACGCCGTCATCAAAATTTTCTTCTAAAACTTTTAACGCTATTTGTATTAACTCGTTGTCTTTTTCATTAATCGGATATCTTTTCATTTTAACTCCTCGCGGTAATGTGCGCGTTCGCCGCCTATAAATTTAGGACGGGTTCTTGCCGCTACTATCGGTGCTTCACCAATTTTATTAATAGATAGTCTTACGGGCACTGCAACCTCTTTTAAGTGCATACCAATAAGTGTGTTACCTATGTCAAGTCCGGCATGTGCCTTGATGTGCTCAACTGCTACAGGGTGATTCATATTTTGCCAAACAGTTGTGGCAAATGAGCCGCCTGCTTTTACCACAGGCATAACGTTTACAATCTCAAGCCCAAATTTTTCAGCCGCCGCTTGTTCGATTATAATTGCGCGGTTCAAGTGTTCGCAACACTGCGCCGCAAGGAAGATGCCTTTTTCTTTGAGTATTGGGTATATTCCGTCAAAAACAGCTTTTGCAGCATCAATACTGGAGTTTTTACCAATAACTCCACCTGTAACTTCACTTGATGAGCAACCAATTACAAGCAGTTCACCCGATTTAATACCTGATACTTCTATAAGTTCGGTTATAGCTTTTTGTGATTGTGCTTTTATATTGTCTAACATTGTTTTCGCCTCTTTGATTTTGTTACTTGTATTATAACTCAAAAGATTTCTATATTCAATATTTTAATGTACTTAATTTAACACATTAAAACATTTATAATTGTTTTATAAAGACAGTTGTGGTAAAATATATTAAAAGGCGGTGGGCGAATGCTACAGTTTATTTTAGGTCGCGCTTCAAGCGGTAAAACCTATACGGTAACACAAAAAATTGCAGAGTGTATCACACAGGGTGAAAACCCTGTTCTTTTGGTACCCGAACAGTTTTCGTTTGAAAGTGAAAAGAATATTCTTGATATCGTAGGTGACGAGGCTGCAGGTCGAGTAGCGGTTATCAGCTTTACACGACTTTGTGATGAGATAGAGCGTGTTGTAGGTGGCGTTTGTGGTGAGAGTATTACTGATGCCGATAGAATTATTTTAATGAACCGTGCAATAAAGCTTTGCAGGGAAGATTTATTGCGCTTTAAAAAATATGCGGCTTCCAGTAGTTTTGCCCGCCTTATGATAGATACTATTGGTGAATTCAAGCAAAACTTTATAACCGTTGAAGATTTACGCGAGGCTGCTGATAACGTTGATGATGAACAGTTGAGGTTAAAGCTTTTAGATACGGCGCTTATCTATGAAAATTATGATGCCGTAATTTCTGAAAAATTTATAGATAATACTGATAGACTCACCAAGCTCTATTACGTATTGGAAAAGCACCAATACTTTAAAGATAAAACTGTTTTTATAGATTCTTTTAAAAGCTTTTCAGGTCAACAGTATAAAATAATTGAACGAATAATGTCACAGGCAAGGTCGGTTACGGTGACCCTTACCGACAATGTTTGCGATACACGCGAATTAGGTCTTTTTGCAAACGTGAAGCGTGTTAAAGATCGTATTGCTGCTATAGCGCATAAATATGCTGTAAAGATAGCCGAAGATATTGTTTTAAAAGATAAGCATTATAAGAGTGATGAATTAGCCTGCCTTGAAGATTTTATGGCAACAGGTAAAACAGATTTTAGCGGAGAAAGTAATGATATTGCCGTTTGCCGCGCCGACAGTGTTTACAGTGAAGCGGATTTTGTTGCGCGCAGTATACGACGTATTGTACGTGAAAATGGTGCGCGTTACAGTGATTTTGTAATAATTGCCCGTGACACTGCGCCTTATGAAGATGCGCTTGATACTGCTTGTAAAAAGAACAATGTAAGTTGCTTTATAGATAAGCGTATACCTCTTATAAACCTACCCACCGCGGCGGCTGTTTTATCGGCAGCAGACGTAGCAAGGAATTTTTGTACTGAAAATATATTGCGCTTTCATAAATCGGGCATAGATATTTTAAATATTGACGAAATTACCACACTTGAAAATTATGCTTTTCTTTGGGGTATAAACGGAAAAATATGGCAAAACGAGTGGACTATGGACCCTGATGGTTTTTCGGCAGATGGAGAGTTATCCCAAAGTAAAAAGGAGCGCTTATCGGATATAAATAAACTGCGTCAAAAAGCAATTGAGCCGCTTATTGTCTTTAAAAATGATTTCAACGGTAACGCTCAGGACATGTCGCGGGCATTGGTGGATTTACTTATAAGCACACACGCCAATGAGCATTTCAAAACGCTTTCAAAACAGTATACAGAGACGGTATACAGCGATGCGATAAAACAGTCGTGGGACGGCGTTATGAAAGTTTTAAATAGCCTGAGTGTTTGTTTTGGCAAAGCAACAATAACAAAGGCTGAATTTTGCGATGCACTTAAAACAGCACTTTCACTTGAAACGGTGGGAGTAATACCGCAAATGATAGATGAAGCAATATTTGGCGCGGCTGAACGCATACGACCTTCGCGCCCTAAATATGCATTTATAATGGGAGCAAACCAGGGAGTTTTTCCGCGTTCACAGCAAAACAGCGGACTTTTTGTGGGCGGAGAGCGTGAAAAACTGATAACATTGGGTCTTGATATACCTGATAACACCTTTTCACAGGCAATAGATGAAGAATGCCTGCTTTACAGCAACGTTTGCTGTGCAACATGTGGCGTTTTTATAAGCTATGCTACGTCTATCGGTGGCGCACAGTCGGAGCCATCATCATTTGTTATTGATATTAAAAACAGGTTTAATTGTAGCTTTTTTGAAGAACCGTCTACTTTAAAGGATGATTATCTGCCCGAAACCCGTGAAGATGCTTTTTCATGGCTTTGCGAAAGCCTGTCGGAAAATACCGAAGACACGAAAACACTTATAAAATCGCTTGAAGACAGCGATATGGATTATCGTATAAATGCGGTTTTGCAAGGTATTAACCGAATAAAGCATACCATAAGTGATGACACTGCACGTGAACTTTTTGGCGAAAGACTCAGTATGTCACCATCAAAGTTTGATACCTTTAACCGTTGCAGGTTTATGTATTTTTGCCGTTACGGATTACGTGCGCAGAGTCTTCAGCCTGCTGAATTCAATGCCATGCAGCGTGGTACGGTGGTACACTACGTGCTTCAGCGTGTGGTAGAAGAGCACGGCAAAGGCTTGTCACAGTTTGACCACAATGGGATTTGTGATCTGGTAAACCAATACATACAAGAGTACCTTGATAATGTAGCAGGATATAATGATATTGAAACCCCATATCTTAAATATCTGATATCCACTATTAAGCGTACACTTATATATGTGGTGGAACGCTTGGCACTTGAATTTGAGCAAAGCGATTTTGAACCGATTAAGTGCGAGCTTAAAATAGGCTACGACGGTGATCTTCCAGAAATTAAGATACCGATTGAGGACAAGGGTGCGCTGGAATTGACAGGTGTGGTTGACCGACTTGATAAGTGGAACGGATATATCAGGATAATAGATTATAAAACAGGTCACCGTGATTTTCGTTTGCCTGATATTCTTTTTGGTCAGAATATGCAGATGCTTATCTATCTTTATGCAGTAGCACACAGTGAGCAATTCGGGGGAAGGACAGCAGGTATATTATATATGCCTGCAAGCCGCGATAAAACCGATACAAAATCGGCTCGTCGTATGAACGGACTTGTTGCGGCAGATGCGGAGTTGGTGGCTGCTATGGATAAAGAAAACAAGGGTGAGTTTGTACCAAAGTTTTCCGAAAAATCACCATCCGACAGTTTTATAAAAGAAGAAGATTTTGCAAAAATATTTGAGTATATTGAAAACAGTCTCAAACGCACGGGTGCCGCTATTTACGGTGGTGATATTGCGGCTGACCCTGTTGACGGTCTTGACAGTGGCGCGTGTAAATACTGTGAATATAAAAGCATTTGCCGTATTGGTGATGAGCCGCACAAACAGGTTCCCAAACTTACAAATGAAGAGGTTATAAAAGAAATCGAAAGGCAGGTGGCTGACAGTGGCATTTGAGCCTACTCCTATGCAAAAAAAGGCGATAGAAACACGAGGGAATATACTTGTGTCTGCGGCGGCTGGCTCGGGTAAAACCGCCGTTCTGGTTGAGCGCGTTATAAATATGCTCACCGACAAAGAGTCACCCGTCAGTGCAGATAGATTGCTTATTGTAACCTTTACAAACGCGGCTGCTGCCGAAATGCGTTCCCGTATTGAAAAGCGAATTCACGAGGAAATACAAAATAATCCCGATGATGTAAATCTGCAAAAGCAAAAATATCTGTTGCAAAATGCCGATATATGCACCATTGACTCTTTTTGCATTAAACTTGTGCGTGAAAATTTTGAAAAATGCGGAATTGAACCCGATTTTAAAATAAGCGACGGCTCGCAACAAGGCGACACAGTCAATCGCGTAATGTCGGGATTGATTGGTGAGTATTTAGAAACTCCTACGGCGGATTTTTATCGCTTGCTGGAACTTTCGGGTTGCGAGTATGATGAAAAAAATCTCACCGAGCTTATAAACCGAATTTATCTATACAGCCAGCAACTGCCATTTCCTGAGAATTTTATAAACGGATTATCTTTTCCCTATGAAAGCAATTTTGATTTGGGTAATGTATGGTATGATATGGCGCTTGATACGGCGCAAAAGCGTGCTTATACTGCAATTAAATGCGCTCAAAAAATGGCGGATGTTGCACCTTATACCAATAAAAACACCGAAAAACATATTGCATACGCTCAGAATATAACCGATATGCTTGAATCTCTGAAGGATGTTGCTCTTTCGAAAGACTGGGATAAATTGTACCAGACTCTGGGTGAAATATCCTTTGACCGTGTTCCTTCAAGCGATAAAGAGGATGAGGCGGCCAATACATTTAAAGATAATCAAAAACAAATCAAGGCAATAATTGGTGAGATTGGTGGATTGTTTTTTGCTTCACGTGAAGAAGCGGCGCTGAGTATAAAAGAAAATATCGGAGCCATAAAACTTTTGCAAGAACTGATTACCAAATACGGCGAGCGCTTATTCGATGCTTTTAAAGAGGAGAATGCCTTTACTTTTTATAATATGGAGCAGTTGGCATTAAGACTTCTTTGTGAATATAAGGGCGGTCAGATTGTAATACGCGATGATGCGACTACTCTTTGTAACCGATACGACGAGGTTTTGGTTGACGAGTTTCAGGATGTCAACGACCTGCAAAACACACTCTTTTACGTGCTTTCAAACTGTGAAGAAAAGTTGTTTGTCGTGGGTGACGTAAAGCAAAGTATATATGGTTTCAGAGGCTCTAATCCCGATAATTTTTTAAATAAAAAGAATACATACATACCAATTGAAAATGCTACTGAAAAAGAAGCGAAAAAGATAATTTTGTCAGACAATTTCCGCTCGCGTCGCGGTGTTTGTGATGCGGTAAACTTTTTCTTTAAGTGTCTTTTATCGGGTCAATGCGGGGATATTATCTACACGCAGGAAGAACAGCTTAACGCGGGCGGTACTTTCCCAAAAAGTGACGCCGCCGCTGCCGAACTGTTGGTTGTGGATAAGTTTGATGACACAGACGACACATCATTACTTGAAACCGAGGCTCAAAGAATTGCTGAATATATAATATCGGTAATGAATGAGGGCGCGGTTATAAGCGACGGAAATACTCTAAGAACAGCGCGTTACAGCGATTTTGCAATATTGCTTGACAAGGTTAAGGACAAGGCTACGGTTATTGCTGAAGTGTTATCAGGTTATGGGATACCTGTATCACTTGGCGGCGATTCCTTTATGGAAAGCATTGAAATTGCAACGGTAATGTCATTTTTGCAGGTTATTGATAATCCAAAATGCGACGTAGAATTGCTTGGTGTAATGATGTCGCCAATATTTGCATTCAGCGCAGATGAAATGGCAAAAATAAGGACAAAACATAAATACGGTCCGCTTTATTCGGCTGTTGTTGCTTACAGTAAAACAGGGGATAAAAAGACTACTGATTTTATTGAAAAATTAACCGATTTTCGTCGTGATGCGGTAGTTATGTCGGTGGACAGACTTATCTCAAAACTTATACACTCGACCGATATTTTAAATATTATGTCGGCGCGTGACGGCTCGGTGCGTCGCGCAAACCTTTTTGCGCTTATTAATTATGCAAAGGGATTTGTATCGCGTTCGGATTCTGGCATATACGGATTTATAAAATATATGAAATCATTGCCCGAAAATAGTTTTAAGGCTGTCAGCGTAGGCGGAGAAAATTCTGTAAGAATTATGTCGATGCATAATTCTAAAGGATTACAATTTCCGGTTTGCATACTGGCAAATTTATCTTCGCAGATAAATAATGCTGACTCTATAAGCCGTGTATTGTTTTCCGAAAAGGGCGGTATTGCGTTTAAGTATTACGATGAAAAAATGGGTTATGATATCGAAATGCTTGGTCACGCGCTTATGGCTGATGCTGCGCAGATAAAAACGATTGAAGAAAAATTACGTCTTTTGTACGTTGCTATGACCCGTGCTGTAGACAGACTTTGTCTTGTGTGTTCAGCTAAAAATTTAGAAGATAAGCTGCAAAAACTGTCGGACTCTCTGCTTGATGATGCGCCGTATATAAGCCGTGAATTTTTGGAAAAAGGGCGTAATATGGGCGACTGGATATTAAGTTGCGCGTTGGTACACCCGAGCAGTGAGGTATTGCGTCGATATGCAGATATACGTGCGCCTCGTACAACAAGCGATGCTGATTTAAAGATAACTATCTTAAACGGTAATACTGATAGTGAAAAAACGGTCGCAGAGGAAGTGGCTGGGGAATATGCTTGCAATATTGAACTTGCCGAAAAGATAAAGGTTAACACCGAATACGTTTACCCGTATGAAAAACTGCGATTTTTGCAATCAAAAGCATCGGTATCAAGGCTTGTTCACTCTGCCGAGGATGATCGTTTTGCTTTTTGTGAAAGACCTGCATTTATGATGGGTGATAAACTTTCGGGTGCTGCAAAAGGCACTGCTATGCATCATATTATGCAGTTCATAAATTTGACAGAGCAAGTAGACGTAAACGCCGAGATTGAAAGACTTGTTGAATGGAAATTTATTACCGAGCAAGAGGCGGCATCCGCTGATGTTGCGGCGATTGAACAGTTTTTTAAAAGCAAACTTTACAGTCGTATAATATCGGCAAAAGAGGTTCGGCGCGAGATGCGTTTTCTGAGTGAAATAGCGGCGAAACGCATTGACCCTACGCTGGATATTGACGCAGAAGATGCCAATATAATTGTTCAGGGAGCGGTTGACTTGTGCTTTGTTGAGGATGACGGCGTTGTGGTGCTTGATTTTAAAACCGACAGGGTAGATAATTTGAGTGAGCTTGTTGACTGTTACGGTGAACAGTTGGAGATATATTCTACTGCGGCGGAAAAGATTTTTGGCCTGCCCGTTAAGGAAAGAATTATTTATTCATTCCATTTAGGCGAGTACATATCATTTTAGAAGGGTTAAATTATGAATTTAGTATTAAAAAAAGGCCGTCCTGAAATATTGGACGGCCGCGAGATAAAAGAAATCAGATGTTATGATTTTTTGAATAATTTAGGTGTTGAATATTACTGTGTTGACCACCGCGATATGCCTGCTGACACAATGGAGGCATGCGAAGTGATTGATGAGGTGTTGGGCTGCAGGATTTGTAAAAATTTGTTTTTATGTAATCGTCAGAAGACTTCATTTTATCTGCTTATGATGCCTGCCGATAAACCTTTTAAAACTAAGGATCTGACAGCGCAAATCAATTCTGCAAGACTTTCTTTTGCTGATGCAGATGCCATGCTTGGGCTACTTGATATAACACCCGGCTCAGTTAGCGTTTTAGGTCTTATGAATGATACCGAGTGTACAGTGAGACTACTTGTAGATAAAGATATTTTAAGCGACGAATATATAGGTTGTCACCCTTGTGTTAATACTACAAGTATGAAAATAAAAACCAAAGATATTTTTGATAAAATAATATCGGCTACAAACCACACCAAAACGGTAGTTGAATTGCCGTGGTACGAGTAATTCAACCAATGGTTTGTAGACATACCGCAGTAAATTGTTTATATTAAGGTCAAAGGAGGTACGCATATGGATCAGGTAAAAATAGGAAAATTTATTGCTGAGTGCAGAAAGAAGCAAAATCTTACTCAAATGCAGTTGGCAGAAAAATTGGGTATTACCGACAGAGCAATATCAAAGTGGGAAACAGGCAAGTCGATGCCCGATTCATCTATAATGCTTGAGCTTTGTGACCTTCTTAAAATAACTGTAAATGATTTACTATGTGGGGAGGTAGTTATAATGGAAAATTATAACAAAGAAATGGAAAACAAACTAATTGAACTGGTAAAGGAAAAGCAGCAGGCAGATAAAAGACTTTTGTCATTAGAGATATTTATAGGTGTGTTGTTTTCGGTTGTTATGTTTGTTTTAATTATGGTGGCATCACTGGTGCAAATGGCTGATTGGCTTAGAATAATGCTTATCCTTATAGGCTTTATTCCGTTTGTGGTTGCAGTTCCGTTTATGATTAAAATTGAGCAAACGGCAGGCTACTACGAATGCGCTAAATGTGGACACAGATACGTACCGACATATAGCAGTGTTTTATGGGCGATGCACATAAACAGAACAAGATATATGAAATGCCCTAAATGCCATATAAAGTCGTGGCAGAAAAAAGTTTTAAGTAAAGAAAATTAACCAAAAAGCACTCCATCCAAGATGGAGTGCTTTTTTTATTTAACTTAAATGTGAGAGTATTGTGTCTATATTTTCGTCGGAATATTCTATTTCGCAAGAATACAGTCTTGCGATTTCGATAAGCTCTTCTATTGTGTTTGACGTATTCATAGTTTTTATGACTTTGTAAATAAGTGCCGAAAATAGAACCCTTTCCTTAACCATATCGTCATACTGACAATCGGCAAAATGCCTGAAAATTAGGTATACAAGTAGTTGCTCGTAAGCGGTGTCAAGCGAGTTATCGGTAACAGGGGAGTCAATACCGTTTTTAATTCGCAGTAAATACTGCTCCCAAGTATTATCTAATTTTTCTAATTCATTAAAAACGGCATACCAGTCGGTGTTGTGCGGTAACTGAGCGTCAAGAAAGGTTAGCATATTATCAATGCGTTCGTCTATGGAAAATTCTCTATCCTGCAAAATATCAAAAAGATTTTCTCTGAATCGTATTATTGGTAATTGCAGTGCATCGACGGGTAAATTAAGTACAGATTTATCTTTTTTTGTAAGTATAATTTCGGCTGCCGCCTCACAGCAAAGGCCAAGACCGATTTCTTGATATTCTTCATAAAAATTACGAAAACGTGGGTGGTCACTACATATCTGACAGAGCATATCCTCGCCTAAATTTATAATGATATCACAAAGCCCATCGCGGTTTAAAAAAGGGCAACGTTCGTTGTTATCTAATTTAAAATGAGGTGTTTCTTCAAATGAAATACAACTCTTAAATTTGTCCGCAAAATCGCCTTTAAGAGCTTTATATTTACTTAAAGTAGTGTCATCAATTTCTATTTCCCAACCAATGCAACAACTGTGGCGGCAACGGTCGGCAATACACTTAAAATCTTTGTAATAATCGGGTGTTACAATAAGCATAAAACTATCCTTTGTGTTTTTTTAGAATATAACATATTTACTATTGATAGTCAAATATAAACTGTGGTACAATGGTATACGAAAATTAAAAGAGGTATAAATATTATGTTTTTGAAACGTTTAGTGGCTGTTATTGTCGCTTTGATATTACTTTTACAGTTGGCCGCGTGCAATCCGATGCCATCTGCCGATAGTAATTTCAGTATAAACAGTGGAATATACACCGATAACTTATCCGAAAGCATCGGTCAGGTTGCTGATAACTTGCAATTGGGTAATGGCAAAGATGAAAACTATACCGATGATACGTCCGCCGACAGCAACGATGATACAAGCGAGTCACATCAAGACGTTAGTAGTAATGAAACAAACGAATCCGTTTCTTCTGATAGCGATATACAAGATACAGATAAATCCAGTCAAAGTGACAACCAAGACGAAGTTCAAAACGATGATGTTACTTTGCAATGCAATCACGGTACTGAAGATCCGTATCAAGGCATGAGCAAAACGGAATTTTATGCCAATTATACTCCCGCTTGTTGTAATCAGGATGCGAGTTATCGGTCTAAACACTACTTCCTGTCGGGAAGTCTGGAAGTGCCGGGTCAATATGTAAAGGAAGCAGACAATTGCCCAAAATCGGGGGATAAATTTATACGAAATACCGCTACAATATATTTAGATAATGGCAATACATACGTAGTAATGGACACTAGCGGCGATGAGGTTATGCGCATACATAAAGATGGTGGATATATCACTCCCGAGGAAGTGGCGGCATATATGTATGCGTTTGGCGGTAGTGGTAAAATACCGGCAAATTACACCACAAAAAAGAATACAAAGCCAAGCAGTAGCCTATGGGCTGAATATTTGCGAGTAAATTACTCGTATTTTATAGGAGATACCAATAAATATCCATACGAGCCGGAATTACCCGATATTTCAGGTTGTGGTGGTAGTTTAAGATATTATGAAATGGATATAGGAACCACAGGCACTGCAACACCCGGTTATGCGGCAAAGCCTTATATACAAGGAAATAAAATCAATCGCGGCGCGGCAAGACTTGTTTGTGCCCGACAAGACCTTAACGGAAACGGTGTGTATGAAAATAATGAAGTTTACGTTTTTTATACACACAATCATTATAACGATTTCAGAGAATATTTAAATTACTATGGCGGCTGGGGTGAAATGTTTGGCAACGTAACAGGCGGCGGCGAGTACAGTAGCAAAACCAATTATAATCCCACACCATACGTACCAACCGAATATTTGGATTTTTCGAAACAATAATTAAATTTTTTATAACAAAAGTAAAACTTATTATAAAATTGAATTTTTGATATTCTTGAGCAAAAAAATTCAAATTTATGTTGACAAACTAAAAAAATGAATGTATAATAACTTTTGCTGTCAATGTGGCGGCTGTATGTGGACCAATAGCTCAGTTGGTTAGAGCAACCGGCTCATAACCGGTTGGTCCGGGGTTCGAGTCCCTGTTGGTCCACCATTTTTATAGGGGTATGGTGTCAATGGTAGCACACCGGTCTCCAAAACCGTTTGTGAGGGTTCGAGTCCTTCTACCCCTGCCAAAATAACAGTTCACACTTTTGAGTGGGCTGTTATTTTTTTGTATGTAAGAAGGAATTGAACGTGGGCTTGGCTCTGACAGTCCACTGGACTGTCAGAGCCAAGCCTGACCGAGCACCGCAGTGCGAGACTTCGAGTCCTTCTACCCCTGCCAGAAACACAGGTCACATAAGTGACCTGTGTTTTTTAGATTTATATTATCAAGAAAAGTCTCGAAATAATCAAAATATGTCTTGAAAACAGCGATTTTTAATATCTATAATTTAATTAAAGGAGATGATAATATGCAAAGATTTGATTTAAACGGCATTTGGCGTCTTTTGGGTGGGGAGTATGACTGTAACGGTACAATTCCGGGTTCGGTTTATTCTTTCTTGCTCGATAATAAACTGATAGATGACCCATACTATCGTGATAACGAGTTAAAATGTGTTGGTATAATGGACAATGAGTTTGAGTTTTCACGCAAGTTTGATTACACACCAGACGGCAACACTGTTTTGCTTTGTTGCGACGGTCTTGATACTATTTGTGATATATATGTAAACGGTACACATATCGCTTATACTGATAATATGCACCGTAGTTATGAATTTGATGTAACCACTGTGCTTAAAACAGGTGAAAACGAAATCAAAATTGCAATTCATCCCGCCGATGCTTACATAAAAGAGAAAGAGGCAGAAGCCCCCACCTTTTATGCAAAAGAGGCAATGGCAGGTTTTGGTAATATACGCAAAGCGCACTGTATGTTCGGTTGGGACTGGGGTCCACGACTTCCTGACGCAGGTATCTGGAAAGATATTTATCTGCTAAAGAAGGACAGCGCTCGTATTAGTGATATTTATATTACACAACGTCACGACGGTGGCCGTGTATATGTTACACCGAAGATTGAAATTGACGGTAACGCTGATATAAAGATTGCCTGTACTGCGCCTGATGGCAGTAGTTTTGAGCTTGTGGCAAACTGTGAAAATGAGATTGCAAATCCAAAACTCTGGATGCCAAGAGGCCTCGGAAGTCAGCCGCTTTATACAATAAAGGTTGAGCTTTTAGAAAATGGTACAGTTGTTGACTCGCAGAGCAAAAGAATCGGCTTGCGCACAGTAAAACTTATCCGCGAAAAAGACAAGTGGGGGCAGTCCTTCTGCCACGAAGTTAACGGCGTTCGCTTTTTTGCAATGGGCGCTGATTACGTACCCGAGGATAATATTTTATCTAGACTTAGCGAAAAGCGCACCCGCGACCTTATAACACAATGTTGCCGTTGCAACTTTAACTGTCTGCGTGTATGGGGCGGCGGTTTTTACCCGCATGATTATTTCTTTGATATCTGTGATGAGATGGGTATCACTGTTTTTATGGATCTTATGTTTGCGTGCTCCAGTATGAACCCTGACGATGAAATGATGGAAAACATTAAGATTGAGGCTGAACAAAACCTTACGCGGCTTCGCCATCATCCGTCAATCGTTATCGTAAGCGGTAATAATGAAATAGAACTCTGGTGTACATGGCAACCTGTAAAATATCCACGATATCTCGAGATATTTGAGGACGTACTTGCTGACGTTGCAGAACGCATTTGTCCCGATATTCCGTACGTTCCGTCGTCGCCATCATCAATTGGTCACTTTATGGATCCGCAAAACGAAAACTTTGGCGACTGCCATTATTATGACGTATGGTGTGGCAAACCCATTACCGAATACCGCACAAAGCATTGGCGATATATGAGCGAGTTTGGTGTGCAGTCATATCCGGGTGAAAAGACGGTTAACGCGTATACCTTGCCCGAAGACCGCAATGTTTTCTCACGTGTTATGGAAATGCATCAGCGCTCAATTCCCGCAAATAAGTTTCTTATGCAGTATTTATCCGAAAACTTTAAGTATCCTAACAGCCTGCCTGCATTCCTTTATGCAACACAACTCTTTCAAGCGGAAGCAATTAAGTATTGCGTAGAGCATATGCGCCGTAATCGTGGCAGATGTATGGGCTCGCTTTATTGGCAACTTAACGATATATGGCCTGTAGCCTCTTGGGCGAGTATTGACAGTTTCGGTAGATATAAAGCACTTCAGTATTATTCAAAGCGTTTTTATGAGCCTGTGCTTATCTCTTGCCGTGAGGTAGGAGAAATGGACGTTCGTCCGTTTATTAACACCGAGCGTAACATAGAGCTTGTAACCACAGCCGAGCTTACAGTTACCAACGATACATTAAATGATGTTACAGGTGTAGTAAACTGGGAACTTCGCGATAATAAGGCAAACGTTATAAAGAGTGGGGAACAGACCGTTACCGTGCCCGCGCTATCATACATAACGCTCGATAATATGGACTTTAACAAAACAGACCCATATACTACGTATATCAGTTATTCTTATACTGTTGATGAACAAGTAGTATCAAGCGGTACAACACTGTTTGCGGCACACAAGCGTTTTGATTTTATTGAGCCTAATCTTCGTTACGAAATAAACGGCGACGAAATTACAGTTTATGCCGATACTTATGCCAAAGCAGTTGAGATTGATTCGCTCGACAGTGACTTTATCTTAAGTGACAACTACTTTGATATGAACGCAGGTAGTAAGACTGTAAAAATAGTTGAGGGCACACCAAAGACGATTAGATTACGCAGTGTGATTGATATTAAGTAAAAAACAAAAATGTGTATGAGAGTAAAATCTCATACACATTTTTTAAATGTTAATCCTCTAAAACTTGTAAATCCGCATCAAAAGATTTACAAGTGCTGATAATATCATCATTAACTGCTACTGAAATAAACCAACCTGCCATATCTTGTGTAACGGATTCGGGATTATTTGTTTGCTTTATATGAACGCGGAATGATTCACTATCGCAATATACGTTATCGACGTCAAATCTATACGAACCGCTATTTGCCGTTACGTAGACTATAAAAAGTGAATTATTCTCAAAGAATTCTTCGCCGTATTTAGCCGTTGCATCTTCAAAAGACGGAACTTCATTATAACCGTGGTTGATAGACAGTACGTCACCGTAATTTGATTTAAAATCTTCCAAATCTTTTTGAGTATCCATTTTAAAGATGGGGAAGTGTTTTACACTACTAAGGTACATCTGCTCAAAGTTTAAACAACCCGAATATATTTTATCATCTTTTGACCAACCTGCATATGATATTGTTTTTTCATATTCCTTTACATCAACGGCTTTGTCCAGTAATTCATTAGCATAGTTGGTTAATTTTTCGCACGGCTTATATTTTGTTTTATAGCCTGTTCCGTTAATTACAAAGAAAGGATTATATGCCTGAAGTTCTTGCTTGGAGCCGTCAAGCATTGTAATTGTAAACAAGACTCCTTGCCCCATATACTCGCTATACGAATTATCTTCTTCATAAATTACAATATCGCGAAGTAGTGAGACCATCTTTTCTATATCATCTATTTGAATGGTTTTGTTTGGTGGAGATAGAGTTACGCTTGCCGATGCAACATCCGAAGCTTTTAAATCCTTGTATGGTCTTTCGCCTTGCTCGGCGCAGCCTACAAATGAAAACATAAATATCAATACTAAAAATAGAGATACAGTTTTCTTCATATAAAATACTCCTTTGCAAAATTTTTTATGAGTATCAATCAAGAAATTTCAAAGTTGTTTTAAGTGGTATCTTAAGTCAGACCTTATCCTTTGCCCATAGGATTATTTCTTTTAGTTCGTCAATTTGTTCTTGTGTCAGGTCTGCCTGACCTTTAGTGGAGCGTGCATAACCTTCGGTTAGATTTATGCCATAACCTGTGCCAAATTCGGTATCAACTGTATATTCAGGTGAGCAATTACAAAATTTATTTTTATCATATTCAAGATTTATAAGAATATCGGTCATTGTAACCGATTCACCATACATAAAAGTATATTTTGTATCATCATCAAAATATATGGTTGTTTGGGTGTTGCCACAGTAACCGGAAACCGGGTCTGAGACAGTTTGCTTCTCTACGGCAGGTTGATGTGTATGGTCACTTGGGGTCGATGATAAGTTACTTTCGGTCGAATTACACGCACAAAGCGCAAGCATTAGCGCAAAAGATATAAAACTCAGAATTATTCTATTCATTTTACACACCCTTTCAAACTGATTATAACATAACTGATTTTTAGTGTAAAGACAGCAGAAATTAAAGTTTATTTGGTACTTCTAATTATAATACTTTTTAAACTATAAAAAGGTTGCATAATCCATATTGTATTTTACATTTTTGCTGGTATGTGATATAATTATAAAAAATAGGAATGCAGGTACTGATATGAAAAAAATACTTTTTGTGTGTCACGGGAATATTTGTAGAAGTCCGTTAGCTGAGTTTTTAATGAAAGAGTTGGTAAGGGAAAATGGACTTGAGAGCGATTTTTATATAGAGTCTGCGGCAACCTCTACCGAAGAAATAGGAAATGGGGTTTATCCACCCGTAAAGCGCATTTTGGTGTCACGTGGAATTGATTGTTCGGCTAAACGTGCCCGCCAAATGACACGCGCCGATTATGACAAATTTGATTATATAGTATGTATGGACGAGAGAAATTTGCGCAATATGAGTTATATTGCAATTGACAACGAGGGTAAGTACAGCCGATTGCTTGATTATACGGGACACCCTCACGATGTTGCTGACCCGTGGTATAGCGGCGACTTTGCTACGACTGAGCGAGAGGTAGAGCAGGGGTGTAAAGCGCTGTTACATCACATATTGAATAACTGAGGGAAATGTAAAAATGAGAAAATTAGTATCCTGTTTATTGGTTTTGATATTGTTTGCTTCGGTGGCTTTTTCAATCGGTGATAAACAGTTAGAACTTGTAAACAATGAAATTAAATATGAAACCACACTTCTTCGAGCAGGCGGGGGCGGAGGCTCCGGCGGCGGTGGAGGTGGCGGCTCGGGTGGTTCTGGCGGTGGAACCGGTGGGCACACAGGCGGTGATGCGGGCGGTGACGCGCAAGAGAGTGAAGGTTCAATTTTTTATGATATAGCGTTCTACTTTTTCTTTGTTTTTGTGGCTTTTGGTACATCAATAATGTTTGGTATTAAGCTTTCAAGAAGTGCTCGTAACTCTAAAAAACTGATGAAAATGCTTCAAAACAAAGATGGTGCCTGGATTTACAAAGAGGTTGAAAAGCAGGTTAAACAAACATATCATATTGTACAAAAGTGTTGGACCAATATGGATATGTCGCCTGCTAAATCATATATGTCGGAAGAACTTTATGAAAGTTTTAACACCAAGCTTAATTGGATGGCATATAAAAATCAAAGAAACGTTTTAAAAATGATTCGTCTTATAGATGCACAACCCGTATCTGTTTATGATAACGAGGATGATTCTTTTGACCATATCTGGTTTTACATAGAAGGCAGTATGATAGATTATACTGTTGATACATTGAACAATGCTAAAATCAGCGGCAATATATATCCTGAAAGCTTTGTAGAGTATTGGCAGTTTACACGTGAGTCTAACAGGCGCTGGGTGCTTAACAAGATTTTGCAAAAAGAAGAAGCTGAACAAATTATTTTCAGTGAGTAAAAATATCGTCTATTACTTTACCGGTAATAGACGATATTTTTTGGTTGTTATTTATCTGAAATAATTTTAAGTATGGGTGGTTTGATACGTTTGTTAAGCCATTTAATTACAAAACCCGTAAACGTTGCGGTGATAATTGTTCCCTCGCGGGTGCCGATAATACGGAAATCAAAAAACAGTAATGATAGTATAATTGATATTGCAACAAAGCTTATATCGACAGCCACCTTTACACTACCAAAGTTTTTGTGAAGACACTTTGAAATAACGTCGACAAACGCCTCGCCTACGTTCATAACAGTATCTGAAATAAGGGTAAGCGTAATACCAAGCGCTAATATAAACACGCTGGTAAAAACCAACAACAATCTGATAATATAAACGTCGGCGGGTATGAAGGCTACAAGTTTAACACAAAGGTCTGTAAACACACCTAAAACCAAAGAAATAGGAAATTGTAAAAACTGAATTGGCTTGAAACCTTTTTTTAGTATTATGATTTGAATAATTATCATGATACAGTTGGAAAACATAAGCCAGGTTCCGACCGTAAGAGATGGGAATTTAATACTCATTACGTTGGCAATCGATGAAATCGGCGATATACCAAGATTGCTGTGTTTTGCGGTTGCAATACCAAGCGCTATAAAAAATACGCCTATTATAAGAAGCAGATACCGCATTATTTTTTCACGAATCGACAATATAATACCTTCTTTTGTTTTGTTACAGGTATTTTATCATAAAATAGCATAAAAATCAAAGTTTTTCGAAGCCTATGAGTATTCCGCCTTTTTCGGCATAGAAACTGCAAAGTCCACCGCAATTATAAATTTCAATATCAATATTACCAAATTCCTTTATTAAGGCGTCCTTTATTGTGGATGCAAAATCAGGGTTAAGGCAGTGCGCAATACGCACCTTGCCGCCCCAAAAACCTTCTTCACGCAGGCGGTTTATTATGGTTGCGCGTGCCTTTGTCTCGCCGCGTACTTTGTCAAGCGGTTGCAAATCCCCCTTGTCGCTGGCTTTACCCACAACCCGAATACCCAGCAGTCCTGCTGCTTTGGCTGTAAGGTGACTTACCCTGCCGTTGTTTGCAAGGTTTTTCATAGACTCTAACATAAAAAGCAAACCCGTTTTTTCGGTGTAGGCGGTTATCTCTTCACAGATATTATCATAATCTTTACCATCGAGTATAAGTTCGGCTATTTTTTCAATAATGAGTTTCATTTCAGGACCTGTGGACAGCGAGTTTATTACAAAAACTTTGCGGTCGGGGTGTTCGTCCTCGTAAAGTCGCTTTGCAGCGCAAGCCGCATTATAACTGCCCGACAAAGTGCCGGTAATGGTTATGCAAAAAATATATTCTGCATCGCCAAAACTACAAAGCCACTCGTCGGGGTTGGGGCAGGAGGATGATGATTTACCGTTGTATTTCAGCAGGTCGTGAACCATTTCGGCTACATCAAGATTTGCGTTATCCACGTATTCTTTTTCAGTAGTTACAATCTTAAGCGGCGCTACGGAAAATGGAACGGTATTAAAGTTTAACATATCCGACGAAGAATCGGTAACAATTTTAAAATTCATAACATAAAACTCCTTTGAAAATGCGATGTGATAATTATATATAAAAATATCTTTAAAAGACAATCTACAAAGAGTTTTAACCATTCTACAAACAAAAAATCAAACTCTACCAGGAATAGAGCGCCTTTATTTAAACAAAAATATTGCCTTTATCCATAATTTAGGATATAATATTATGATGAATATAAAAAGGCGGTGAGAAGCGTTATGAATATAAACGTGGGCGATGTAATACAAATGAAAAAAAATCACCCTTGCGGATGCAATACTTTTACTGTGCGCCGTGTGGGTATGGATTTTAAAATTTGTTGTAACGGATGCGGACACGAGGTAATGCTTCCGAGAAAGACCGTAGAAAAAAGTATTAAAAAGATAATAAGTTCTAATGGAGAGAATATTTAATGTTTGAAAAATTGTCAGCGGTAGAAAACCGCTATGAGCAAATAGGTGTAGAGCTTACCCGCCCCGAAGTTGCAAGCGATAATGCATTGTTCACCCGCCTGATGAAAGAGCATAGTGAACTTACGCCTATTGTAGAAAAATATCGTGAATATTGCGCGGCTGTAAATGCCGAAAAAGAGGCGCTCGAGTTGCTTGAGGCAGGTGGTCTTGACAAAGATTTTAAGGAACTTGTTGAAGAAGAGTTGGCGCAAGCAAAGGAAAAAATTATTTCAAGTGCCGATGAACTGAAAATACTACTTTTGCCCAAAGACCCAAATGATGACAAAAACGTTATTGTCGAAATCCGCGGTGGCGCCGGTGGTGAAGAGGCAGCGCTTTTTGCGGCCGCCCTTTTTCGAATGTACTCTATGTATGCCGAGAGCAAACGCTGGCATATTGATATAACCAACGCCAATGAAACCGAGCTTGGTGGATATAAGGAAATAAGTTTTATGATAGAGGGTACAGGCGCATATTCACGCTTTAAGTATGAAAGCGGTGTTCATCGTGTTCAGCGTGTGCCCGATACCGAAACACAGGGTAGAATTCATACATCTACCGTAACAGTAGCGGTATTGCCCGAAGCTGATGAGGTGGAATTTGAGCTTAATCCTGCCGACCTTAAGATTGATACCTTCCGTTCCTCAGGTGCGGGTGGTCAGCACATTAACAAAACATCGTCAGCTATACGTGTAACACATCTTCCAACAGGTACTGTTGTTGAGTGTCAGGATGAGCGTAGTCAGTTTAAAAACAAAGAGAAGGCTTTAAAGGTGCTTCGTGCACGTCTTTATGATGCTGAAAAAGAAAAGGCAGATGCCGCGATTGCATCTGACCGTAAGGCGCAGGTAGGGACCGGTGACCGTAGTGAGCGAATCAGAACCTACAATTACCCTCAAGGTCGTGTTACCGACCATCGTATAGGTTTGACTTTATATAAAATCGACAGTATTTTAAACGGCGACATTGATGAAATTGTAGACGGCCTTACCACGTATTATCGTGCGGAGGCATTAAAGGCACAGGAGAATTCTTAAATGGAAACCAAAAAGTTAGATGCTATAAACGATTACGGTAATTCTGTAAAGCAGGCATCTGAAATTTTAAATGCGGGTGGTATTGTAGCAGTGCCGACCGAAACGGTATATGGACTTGCGGCTTCGGCGTACAGTGACGACGCTATCAAGGCTGTGTTCGGTGCCAAGGGTAGACCGCAGGATAATCCGCTTATAGTTCATATTGCAAGTCTTGATATGTTAAATGACGTGGCGTGTGATATACCTGACGCTGCTTACGAGTGCGCTAAAGCATTTTGGCCGGGACCGTTTACTATGGTTCTGCCCAAAGGTGATAAAATAGCCGACAGCGTATCGGCAGGACTACAAACCGTAGCGGTAAGATATCCGAGTGAAGAAACTATCTGCGATATTATTGAGTCAAGTGGTTTGCCGCTTGCGGCACCAAGCGCAAACACATCGGGGCGACCCAGTCCCACGACGGCAAAACACGTGGTAGATGACCTTGACGGTAAAATTGACGCGGTGGTTATGGGCGGTGATTGTATTGTGGGTGTTGAGTCAACCGTAGTATCGCTCGTAGGTGAGCATCCGAGACTTTTGCGACCGGGCGCGGTAACACCCGATGGGTTGCGTAAAATTTTACCTGATCTTGTTATTGATGATGCGGTATTGGAGCAGTTAAGAGAGGGAGAAAAAGCAGCATCTCCGGGTATGAAATACAAGCATTATGCACCGCAAACACGCGCAATACTGGTGGAAGGCTGTAGCAACAGTTTTGCGCAGTTTGTAAATGCAAAAAATGATTGCGCTGCAATATGCTTTGAAGAGGAGTATTACAGCATAAACATTCCTAAAATTTCTTATGGTTCAAAACGAAATGAGACTACACTTGCGAAAAATGTATTTTCGGTTTTGAGGGATATTGATACTCTTGGCGTAAAAGAGGTTTATATCCACGCACCAAGCAAAGACGGTGTAGGTCTTGCTGTTTACAACAGACTTATACGTGCTTGCGGTTTTGAGGTGATAAAATTATGAGTTTTGTGATAGGTCTTACAGGTCCTACGGGAGCAGGCAAAAGTAGTGTAACGGCTGTAGCACAGGAATTGGGTTTTAAGATTGTTGACTGCGATAAGCTGGCTCGTGTTGCGGTAGAAAAGGGTAGTAACGGATTGAGTGCTGTTGCAGAGGTTTTTGGTGACGATATATTAAATGATGATGGCACTTTAAATCGTGCGGCATTGGCGCAAAAGGCGTTCTCAACCACTGAAAACACAGAACTTTTAAATAAAACATTACTGCCATATATTATGTTGCTTGTCCGTGAGGAAATAACGGGAGATAGAGTATTGCTTGATGCGCCAACGCTTTTTGAAAGTGGCGCTGATAGTTTGTGTGACGAGGTAATTGTTGTACTGTCTGATGAAAAGACGCGAAAGAAACGAATTACGGAACGTGACGATATTGACGAACAGGCGGCAGAGCTTCGCATAAAAGCGGGTAAACCCGATGATTTTTATATAGAAAAATCAAACAATATAGTGTATAATGATTGTGAACTTTCGGTTTTCAATTTGAAAATACAAAAACTTTTAACTAAACTTTTGGAGGAATATGAAAATGTCTGATGCAGTTAAAGAATTAAAGGAAAAACTGTTTTATGAAAAAAAGAACGGTCTTTTAAAGGCCAGTGATGCTACCATCGACAATTTGCAAAAATATTGCGAAGGATACAAAGCGTATCTTGATGCCGCTAAAACCGAGCGCGAGGCAGTAGCTACTGCTATTGCTATGGCAGAGGAAAAAGGTTTTGTGCCTTTTGTAATCGGCAAGAAGTATAATGCAGGTGATCGTGTTTACTTTAACAACCGCGGCAAAACAGTTGCTTTTGCAGTAATTGGTAAGGAGTCTGCTGACAAGGGTGTTAATATAACAGCGGCTCACGTTGACTCACCTCGTCTTGACCTTAAACCAAACCCACTTTATGAAGAACTTGAACTTGCTCTGTTTAAAACACACTACTACGGCGGCATAAAGAAATATCAGTGGACAGCATTGCCATTAGCGTTACACGGTGTTTTTGCTAAAAAAGATGGTAGCGTTGTGGAGGTTAACATTGGTGAAGATGACGCTGATCCCAAATTTGTTATCAATGACTTACTTCCACACCTTGCACGTGAGCAAAGTAAGCGTACACTTTCTGACGGTATACGTGGTGAAGAACTTAACGTTCTTATTGGTAGTATGCCATTCAAGAGTGACGAGGGCAGCGAACTTGTAAAGCTTAATATTTTGAAACTTTTAAATGAGAAATATGGTATCACTGAGGAGGATTTCCTCTCGGCAGAACTTGAACTTGTTCCTGCAGCAAAGGCTTGTGATATTGGTTTTGACCGCTCACTCATTGGTGCTTACGGTCAGGACGACCGCGTATGTGCATACCCCGCACTAACCGCTATTTTAGAAGTTGAAGCGCCCGAAAAGACTGCTATCGCAATCCTTACCGACAAGGAAGAAATTGGTTCTATGGGTAATACAGGCTTGCAGTCTGATTTCTTACCACACGTGGTACACGATATTTGTGTAATGCAGGGTTGTGATGAGACCGTTGCGCTTCGTAATTCAAAGTGCCTTTCTGCTGATGTAAATGCGGGTACCGACCCGACTTTCCAGGACGTTATGGAACGCAGAAATGCAAGTTTCTTAAACTATGGCGTAGTTGTTACCAAATACACCGGTGGCGGCGGCAAGGGTAGCACATCTGATGCATCGGCTGAATACGTTGCCGAAATCCGTGCAATGTTAGATAATGCCGGCATTATCTGGCAGACAGGTGAATTGGGTAAAGTAGATGCAGGCGGCGGCGGTACAGTTGCTATGTACGTGGCAAACTTGGGTGTTGACGTAATCGACCTTGGTGTTCCCGTACTTTCTATGCACGCTCCTTACGAAACCACATCAAAACTTGACGTATATATGTGCTACCGCGCTATGTACGAATTTATGAAATAATTGTATAAAAAATAGCGCTTAGGTCTTTAAAGTCCTAAGCGCTATTTTTTTTATTATTTAAGGTCTTCAGTTTTATAAACACGAACGTAATCTACAGCCATATCGGTCTGATTACCAACAAATTCGCCCGCTTTATCGTTGAAATGTGAACTTATAAGCAGATATCCGGGTTGGTTGCATATTCCCATTACGTCGGTTCTGGCGGTTACTTCACCATCGATATAAAATACGTATTCTTCGGGTGTCCACAAAAATCCAAAGGTGTGATACTTACCGTCAAAAATATCTTCTCTTGTTTGATTGTATAAGCCCTTGGTTTTGGTGTGACTATAACCATCCCAATGTATGGTTTGCGATGGGTTTAAGTTGTTATAGAAAGTTTCGATAATGTCTACTTCGCAACCATTAACAGCTGTGCCGTCATCTGCGGCATCTTTATTGCCCATATCGCCTGCCATCAACCAAAATGCACCCATAAGACCCGCATTAAGATGGGGTTTCATGCGAACTTCAAAATATCCGTAGGTGGTTTCATATTTGTCCTTGGTAGTGATTGCACCCGACATACGAATCGGGTCCTCGGGGGAATCGGGATTGTCTTCAACAGTCATTCGGTTTATAAGGTTTCCTTTTCCATCAAGGAACATATTATCCTTTGAATAGGAGTAGCGCCAGTCACGCATTTCATCCCATACGTTCCAGACATCAGTATTAAGCTCGGTTCCGTCAAAATTATCTTCGAAAACAAGCTCCCATTGATCGAACTTGATTTCAAAATCAAGACTTACGCCTGCCGTGCGATGTGTTGCCGTAACGGTAAGCGAATCATGATTTTTACGATATTCATAAGGAATTGTAACCTTGCGGTCATCAATTATGATTGTTTTTTCTTTGCAAGTAAGGTCAATCATATAAATAAGCGCATAACCCTTGTCAGTTCTGACAGTGGTGATCTCAAACTGTGCATCTCCGGCAGGAATATCTTTAAGACACTCATATTCCACTTGTGTCAGTCGATTAAATCCGTGCTTCTCTTCAAAAGTAAGATCCGATTCGCTTGAGTCGGGTGTGCTGCTACTTGTGGTAGAAGTCGTGCTTTGTGTTGAAGACTGCTCGGTAGATGTAACCGTTTCGGTTGGCAAAGAGGGGAGAAACATATCGGAAGAAACAGACGAATTTGAAAGGTAAGTATCATTTGCCTTTTTGCAACCAATACATCCTGTACCAAGCGCGATACAGGTAATCATAATAAGTGTTTTTTTAAGTTTCATAATAAATCCATTATCTATAACTTTCGTCACTTGAATATACACGCACGTAATCCACAATCATATCTGAATATTCGCCTGGTTTTAGTAGTAATTCTCCAGTACCCTCACTATTAACGTGAGAGCTTATAAGCAAATATCCGGGTTGGTCGCAACCGTCGGTACCTGTCCAACGGTATGTTACCTGATCGTCAATTAAGAATATGAAATCTGTAGGTGTCCATTGAACTGCAAATTTATGGAATTTTCCGTCAAAAATTTCGGGCATTTCAGGGGACATAACGCCGTGACCCTGGGTTTTCGTTATCCAATCACCCGCTTCGTTTTGGAACCATCCGTATCCGTCCCAGAACAATGCGTGTCTTGCCGCATTTTTGTTAAGGAGTGTTTCAAATATATCAATCTCTACTCCGTTTTTTGTTGAATTATCTTCGGGAGCATCGTCATCATCCATATCGCCGGCCAAAATCCAACCAGCGCCCCACATACCGGTTGTAAGATGTGGGCGAACACTCATTTCATAATAACCGTAGCGTGATTCAAAACCGTTTTCGGTAGAAATAAGTGAAGAGGTATAGATAGGTTTACCATCTTTATTTTTTTCGGATAACGCTTTTACGCGGTTTATAAGGTGACCATTGCCATCCAAAAATACATTTTCTTTAACATAACCATAGCTATATTCATCCCTTGTTTCGTGCTCGAGACCTGTGTCCCAAACGTCAGCCCACACGTCTGTGTTAAGGGTATCGCCTTCAAACTCGTCCTCAAAAATCAGCTTGTAATTACTTGCAAATTCAAGTTCAAAATCAAGAGTAATTCCCGAAAGACGATGGGTAGCAGTTCCCTTTACGGATTTGTGAGTTGCTTTGTAATTTGCCGGCACAGTAACAATAAGACCGTCGACTTTTATATCTTTTGAGTCAAATGAATAGTCACACGAAATTTTAAGGTCTTGTCCCTTATCGTTTAAAACCTCGGTAATTTCGTACTGTGCTTCACCGTTTGGTATATCTTTGTAGCAGGTATAACCTACCGATTCAAGACTTTTAAGCCCAAACATCTTTTCAAAATCAATTGATACCGTGCTCTGAGTATTGTTTGTGGGAGTGTCAACTTCAGAAGACGTTGTTGAAGAAACTTCGGAAGATGTGGATGAAGGCAAAGAGCTTGGAGTGGATGTTAAACTTGAAGTAGATGAGGATGAGAAAGTGTCGCTTTTACGGCAAGCGGTACACGTGAGCATAGTAAGACAAAGTATAACACATACAAAACATTTAATCTTCATTTTCTGTCACCTCTATTGTGTATTTATCTTTATGATAAGATTTTATAATGCCTATTGCCATAATAACAGCAAGCGCTGAAAACACTGCAATACCTATAATTATAAAGACTGTAGGTATGGTGTAATCGGGAACATCAAGCGGTTTTTCTTGCAAGGAAAAGCTTTCGAATGCTGACGTTATATCGTCTGAGGTATCTTCACCCTCATTGTATCCTGCAAAATAAAAGGTTTTATTGTTGCAGATTGTTATGTACTGAGTAACGGTATAAATGCCGCCGCTGTCCTTGCGGGTGTTTTTTACGCAAACAAAATTTCTGTCGTTGTTTGAAACGATGTGCGCCATATTTTCATTGTCTTCGCTTACAGCGCTTGCAAATTCGGCAAGCGCATGTTCATCAAGATTGGATATATCACCCGCAGCAGAGGAAAAATTGTCGGTAAAAGCCGATAATTTTATTTGTGTTTTGTTGTCATCCGACACAGCGAGGTATATAAGGCCGCTCTGATGAAAGTAACTGTTAAGTTCATCGCCTGACATATTGAGTTTTTCTGATATTTCACTTAAATCATCGCCGTATTGTACCGATGTGAATTTTTCACCCGGAGATATTGTGTATTCATAGCCTGTGGCATTAACGGTAATGCTCAACAGCATAATAAAAATTACAATTACAGCTAAAACACGGTATTTCAAAAAATCACCTAAATCAAATTATTCTGGCGCTTTGCAGCGGTAAGGGTGTTTTGCATCAAAGTGGCTATTGTCATAGGTCCAACACCGCCGGGGACGGGTGTGATGTATGATGCCTTGCGGCTTACTGCATCAAAATCGACGTCACCGCAAAGTTTTCCATCTAATCGGTTCATACCAACGTCTATTATAACGGCGCCGTCCTTTACCATATCGGCGGTAACAAAGTTTGCTTTACCTACTGCTGCAACAAGTATATCGGCACGACGGGTGACCTCGGCAAGATTGTTAGTTCTTGAATGGGAAATAGTAACTGTACCGTTCTTGTGAAGTAGTAACATACCCATAGGCTTACCGACAATATTTGAACGACCTATTACTACACATTCTTTTCCGCAAACATCAATGTTATAGTAGGCGAGCATTTCCATAACGCCTGCAGGGGTGCAGGGAAGAAAATCGTAGTCGCCAATCATTATTCTGCCAACGTTTACAGGATGAAAAGCGTCAACGTCTTTGTTTGGGTCAATTGTTTCGATAACCAACTTTTCGTCAAGACCTTTTGGTAGTGGTAATTGACAAAGTATACCATTTACTGTTTTGTCGGCGTTTAATTCTTTAACAAGTGTTAAAAGCTCGTCCTGCGTGGTGGTTTCGGGTAACAAATATTCTTTTGAGATAATACCCAATTGTTCGCATGCTTTTTTCTTATTGGCAACGTATATCTGAGATGCAGGGTCCTGACCTACAAGTATTACTGCAAGACATACGCTGATACCCTGTTCGTTTAATTCTTTTACCTGGGCGGCAACACGGTCTTTTACGGCTGATGATACGAGCTTTCCATCAATTATATTACTCATTGTCGTTCTCCTCTTGTGGTGTATCTTCGGGTGTGGTTTCTTCTAATTCGAGGTCAGCATACTCGTCACGGAACATTTCAACGTAGTTTGTGTCGGTAGCAGCTACCTTTTGCTTTTTGTTTATTACTATAAGTGTAACGGCAGCAGCAAGGCAGATTATAACCGACACCAGAACCGACACTCTGAGATTTCCAAGCATAAGGCTGTCAGTGCGCAGATTTTCGATTATGGAGCGTTCAAATCCGTACCATACGCAGTACAAAAGTGTAATCTGACCGCTGAATTTACGTTTTTTGGAGAAATGATTAAGTACAAAGAAGCCTGCTATACACCAGATTGATTCGTACAAAAAACAGGGGTGAACAAGACCTTCACCCATTTCGGCAATGGTGCGGTTACTTTGCATACCCCACCAGGTGCTGCCTGTAAACGAGCCATAGGCTTCCTGATTCATAAAGTTTCCCCAACGACCTATACCTTGTCCGATAAGAAAAGCTGTGGCAGCAAGATCAAACATATCAAAAATTTTAATCTTTTTAATTTTACACATAACAGCGCCACAGGCAAAAGCACCAATAACCGCGCCGTAGATTGCAATACCAGAAAAGCCCTCTCCACCACCAAAACCGAAAAAGTCGGCAACGCTTGTAACTTTTATGCCGTCAAAAATAACGTAATAAATACGTGCGCAAAGTATTGATACCGGAGTTGTGACAATAACAACGTCAAGCATTTTATCGGTATCAACACCGAAACGCTCGGCGTTTTTCATACCGTAAATAATAGCAAGCATAAATCCGAGTGCTATTAAAATACCGTACCAATATATAGGCCATCCGTTACCAATAGGTATAGTAAATGCGATTGGATTAAAGGTAAGGTGGATACCAAAAATTGTAACATCGTAACTCATTTTAGTCCTCCAAAGGTTTGATTACCGATAAAACGGCGTTTTCGTCATCAAACACGTCAAAGCGTTTCATAACATCGTCGTAGCTTACCGATTTCACCATTTTGATTTCGTCAAAGAGACTATATCCGCACATAGCACATTCGGTAAGGCTCATTGCAAGGTTTTCTACGCTGTTAAAGCGGCGTACCATATCGCCATACATAGCGCATTTAACTGCAGAGAACAATTTTTTGTTTATTCCTTCAACACGCAGGCGGTTGATTTCTGCTTTGATTTCATTTGCTACACGCTCAGGATCGTGCGACTCACCTTCGAAAATTACAGCGGCATAACCGTTGCCGTTGAAGTATTCGCTATCAAAATCATCGTTTATAAGTCCTTCGTTCATAAGACGAGCGTAAAGGGGAGAAGCGTCACCACATATAATCTGAAGCAATAAGTCTACACAAACCTTACTCTTTAAGCGGCGATGTGGTGTGTCGATTTTTTGCTTGAATCCAAGACAAAACATTGGTGTGTTTACTGCAAGACGTTGTTCTACGTAAGGTTTAACAATGGTTTGCGGCTCGTGGAATTCACCTCGGGTAATTTCTACGGGTTGTTTGTCAACAATTGATTTTTCAATCTGTTTTAAGGTTTTGTCAACATCGATATTACCAACCAGACAAATAAACATATTTGAGGGGTTATAAAACGTTTCGTAGCATTTGTAAAGTAGGTCAGCATCGATTTGTGCAATCGACTCAACAGTGCCCGCTATATCAATGCGAACGGGGTGGCTGTGGTACATACCTTTTAGCAGATTGAACATAACTCGCCAGCCGGGGTTGTCGTCATACATACGTATTTCCTGACCGATGATGCCCTGTTCTTTTTCTACGTTTTCTTTTGTAAAGTATGGTGATTGCACAAACGAAAGCAATATATCAAGATTTTCGTAAAAATTATCACTGCAAGAAAATAGGTAGCAGGTGCGGTCAAACGATGTGAATGCATTTGCCGAAGCGCCTGTCTGCGCATATTTTGAAAAAGCGTCGCCGTCTTCACCCTCAAACAGCTTGTGTTCAAGATAGTGGGCAATACCCTCGGGTACGGTAATCATTTCTTCATTATTTTTTGCAAAACGCGTATCAATAGAACCGTATCGGGTACCGTAAATAGCATAACTCGATGAATACTGCGGTTTTTCCATAATGTAAATTTCAAGACCGTTTGGCATTACGGCTTTTACGTAGCTTTCTTCGCCAAAGCCTTCAAAAATCTGTTTTTTCATTATGCGTCACCATCCTTGTCGTCGGGCAGAAGTTTATATACTGTGTGTAGTTTTACACCGCGTGCGGCATAAACCACATCGTTACGGGTTACCTTTAAAATATCTTCAGCAGCTTCCTCGGGTGAGATAAGCTTATCTTTTACGATTTTGAGCGAATACCAAGCATCCAAAAGACCTTGTGAATCGTTGTATGATTTGAACGAATCGGTAATGCTCTTTATAGAGGATTGGAATTCTTCATCGGTGAATAAATTCTGCTTGATTATACTAAGCTGATTTAAAATTTCCTTTTCGGCTTTGTCAGCATTTTCTTTTTCTATGCCGCTGTCAACCGTGATAAGACCTTTGGATTTTACCGAACTTGAAGCACAGTAGTAACAAAGGCTGTATTTTTCACGCACATTGGTGAATAGTCTTGAATATGGGCCGCCGCCGAAGATATCGCACATAACGGTAAGCGCGGCGGTAGATGAATCATCACCGTAAAGTTCACTTGAAAAGCCCATACATAATTTACCTTGAGCAATGTCCATTTTTTCAACAACAGTGTTGGGCTTATCGATAGCCTTTGTTGGAGCGCTTTGTGTGCAGTCGGGGATGTTATTGCGTGTGAGTGAGTCAAACTTTTCGGATATACTGTCAAAAAGACCGTTTGGCATTACGCGTGAAATTACGTTAACACGTAAAAAGGCGGTAGAAAGCAATTTTTTCCAAGCGGCATAGAGTGACTCTCCGGTGATTTGTTCTACCTGTTCCTCGGTGCCGCATTTAGGCAGTCCGTAGGACTCGCCCTTATACATTTCTTCTATAAGACGCTTTTTGGCATAGGTGCGCTTTTGCGCCAAGTCGCCGCGGATGTGCTCAATAGCTTTACGCTTTTCGCGAGCAACGTCTTCTTCGCAAAACGCTTCGTTTTTCACCTTGGGTTCAAAAATCAGTTGGGTGAGCAACTGAACTGCGCTATCACAAAGGGATTCATCGTCAAGAGCGAAACGGTCGTCTATGGTAGATATTGCAATTTTTAAAAGCTGATAGTCGCCAACTTTTTCGGCACTTGCCGAAAGATTTGCGCCATAAAGCTTTGCAAGCTTGAAGTTGAGTGATGAAAAGTCGGGGTAATCGGCGCTGCAGGTAGTCATTACAAAAGGTAATAACGCATACTCGGCGACAGTTTCGCGTGCGAGCGGCACATAAAAGTTAAATGATATGAGGGTGGTATTGAAACGGTCGTTTTTAATAAATACGCCCTCAGCTCCGTTTGAAAGTTGTGTGATTTTAGCAGACATTTTGTTTCCTCCTGAAAAATCAAATGTTTATTTTAAAATCTTTTAGCATAAGTGACAGTTCGCAAATGGGAAGGCCAACCACATTGAAGTAGTCACCCACAATTCCGCTTACAAATTTTGAACCACGGCCCTGGATGCCGTAAGCTCCCGCTTTGTCCATAGGCTCGCGAGTTTCGATATAGGCAGTTATTTCCTCGTCAGAAATATCACGGAAGGTAACGGCGGTAGTGACAACACGGGTTTCGTGCTTATTATCTTGAAGCACTGTAACAGCGGTGTGTACGTTATGGGTTTTGCCGGAAAGTCGACTGAGCATTTTGAAAGCGTCACCTTCGTTGGCAGGTTTACCCATAAGGCAGCCGTCAAGTTCAACTATTGTATCGGCCGAAATTATAACAGCATTGTTGTCAGTATTATTGGCAACAGCAAGCGCTTTTTCATAGCTTATGCGCGCAACCTCGTCGGTTACGGGCAATGACGCGTTCATAGTTTCATCAATATCGGCGGTAATGATTTCGAAATCTAAATCCAGAAGTCCCAGAAGTTCTTTTCTACGGGGTGATTTGGATGCTAAAACAATATTCATACAAACATTTACCCACTTTAATTTATATTTAATATATAATAACATAAATGCAAGAGTTTTGCAATGGGGAAAATAGGGGAAAGTTAGTAAATTGCGGGTTTGTTGACAACGGATATATGTGTATGGTATTATTAAGGTTACAAAAGTATAGGAGTAAATCAATGAAAAAGGAAATTTCACCCAAAGCACGAGCAATAAGGCGGCAATATGTATCTTGCGCTGTCATACTTTTTTCATCATTTTTAATTGGTTTGGCAGTAGATATAGTGCTGATAAATATACCATTAGGTTTAATAATTGGACATACCGGTTCTATACTTGAGCAGATACTACATATTGCTGTCACTATGGTTGCAATGTTCGTGTTATGCTATAAAGAAGGGTATTACAATAGCAAGTTTGTATTTAAGCAACTGCTCGTGGCGCTTGTGTTAACTTTTATTACACAGGTAGCGTTGGTTTTTGTATTTGGCCCTACTATGTGGCTTTCAGGTCCGACTATATCTATTGCAGGAGATGTATTTGACGCTAAATATCCAGACTTGTCAGAGGCGGCATGGGTGCTGACAAAGGAAACAATATATAAATATAGATGGTTTTTCATGATAGTTGCTTTTTGGGTTCTTTATGCTCCTTCTATGATTTTAGGTAAGTATTTAGGAAGCAAAAAGGGCAAAAAAGATTCTGAAAAAGCAAAAGATAAAATAAAAAAAGAAAAGGTCTTCGGTGAACGTTTGCCTTAACATAAATGTTTTTTGCGGTCGGTTTATGCTGACCGTTTTTTGCAGCCTCCCTTGCCTAAAGGGAAGCTATATATACAATAATATTTTTCTTGTAATTCCCAATATATTGTGTTATAATAAACTGTAATTTTATATATAGGTGGTATTTGTTATGAAATGTCCTTTTTGCGGTTATGAAGAAAGCAAGGTAATTGACTCTCGCCCTACAGATGAAGGCGAGCGTATTCGTCGTCGTCGCGAGTGTCTACAATGCGCTAAGCGTTTTACTACTTACGAGATGATTGAAAGTCTGCCGATAGTTGTTATCAAAAAAGACGGTTCACGCGAGACATTTGACCGTCAGAAACTGCTTACAGGTATGCTTCGCGCTTGCGAAAAACGCCCCGTATCTATCGAAACACTTGACCATGCAATCAGCGATATTGAAACTGTTATTCAGAACTCACTTGATCGTGAGGTAAGCAGTGATAAAATCGGTGAGCTTGTTATGGATAAACTCAAGGGTATTGATGAGGTAGCATACGTGCGTTTTGCATCGGTTTACCGTCAGTTCAAGGACATAAATACCTTTATGAACGAATTAAACAAGTTACTTAGCAAATAGGAGATATTTTTTAATGGACAATCGCGAATTATTGGCAGAGTTGTTACTGCCTGATATTGATAAAACACCCGATTACTATGAGGCTTTATACCCCGAGCGCAATCTACCCGAGGGTGCACGTGTTGTACGTGTGGCACCGTCGCCTACAGGATATTTGCATCTGGGCACGCTGTTTACATCGCTTGTAAACCGTATTACCGCTACGTCTTCTGGCGGTGTGTTCTTTACCCGTATTGAAGATACCGACAAAAAACGCGAGGTAGAAGGCGGTATAGAGGATATTATTGATGGACTTCAGCGTTTTGGGATCACCATTGACGAGGGATTTATAAGCGGAAGCGAGCAAAGGGGTGACTATGGTCCATATCAGCAAAGCCACCGCGCTGAGATTTACCAGACATACGTTAAGGACCTTATAAAAAAAGGTCTTGCATATCCTTGCTTTTGTACTGCTGAGGATTTAGAAGCGGTACGCAAGGTGCAGGAAGAAAACAAAATCCGCACAGGCTATCACGGTGAGTATGCAAAACACCGTGACATAACCTACGAAGAGGCTAAGGCCCTGATTGATGAGGGCAAGCCATTTGTTGTGCGTTTGCGTTCTCCCGGCAATGAAGAGAATCGCATCACGTTTGAGGATACCATTAAGGGTAAGATTGAAATGCCCGAAAATGACGAGGATTTTGTATTGCTTAAATCTGACGGTATACCAACCTATCACTTTGCTCACGCGATTGACGATCACCTTATGCACACAACACACGTGCTTAGAGGTGATGAGTGGATTTCTTCGGTACCGAAGCACATTCAGCTTTTTAAATTGTTAGGGTTCAAAGTGCCGAAATTTGGTCACGTATCCCCGATTATGAAGCTTGACAACGGCGCAAAACGTAAGATATCAAAACGTAAGGACCCCGAGGCTGCAGTACATTTCTTTGCAGAGCAGGGTTATGAGTCCATTTGCGTTATAGAATATCTTATGACCATTGCAGCATCTGACTTTGAGGATTGGCGCCGCGCTAATCCTGACAGTGATTATCGTACCTTTAAGTTTAATCTTAAAAAGATGAGTGTCTCGGGTGCACTCTTTGACGAAAACAAGCTCAATGACGTCAGCAAGACAAAAATTGCCGCTATGAAAAGCGAAGAGGTTTATGACAGACTTACTGCTTGGGCAAAAGAATTTGACAGCGAGTTTTACGAGTTGCTAGTACACAACCCCGACTTTACAAAGGCAATGCTTGCAATTGACCGTGATGATGCTAAAAAGCCGCGTAAGGATTTGGCAAAGTGGAGTGAGGCAAAAGAGTATTTTGCATTCTTCTTTAACGAGTATTATCAGCCTTGCCACACAATACCTGAAAACATTGATGCTGCTGATGCAAAGGCGTTCCTTACAGAATATAAAAAGGTTTATGATGCATCAGACGATCGTCAGTGTTGGTTTGATAAAATTAAGTTAGTAGCACCGGCACTTGGCTTTGCCGCCGAAACCAAGGAATACAAAGCAAATCCCGACGCATACAAAGGCAGTGCAGGTGACCTTAGCACAATACTGCGTATTGCAATTACGGGTCGCACAAACACACCCGACCTTTGCAGTATAATGCAGGTATTGGGTAAAGACGAATGCTTTAAACGAATTGACGATATGATCAGTTCTCTTTGAGGAGTTTTATAAAATGGAAGAAAACAAGGTTTTAACTGAGGAAGTAGAAGAAAATAAACCTTCTAACTTTATTTATGATTTTATTGATGAGGATTTGGCAGAGGGTGTGTATAGCCGCGTGCAGACACGCTTTCCGCCCGAACCAAACGGTTATTTGCATATAGGTCATGCAAAGGCTATTTGCATTGACTTTGGCACATCTGAAAAGTACGGCGGTAAGTGCAATCTGCGTCTTGACGATACCAACCCTACAAAAGAGGATGTTGAGTATGTTGACGCTATTATGGAAGACATCAAGTGGTTAGGTTTCCAGTGGGATAACGTGTACTATGCATCGGACTACTTTGATTTTATCTATGAGTGCGCATTAAAGCTTATAGATAAAGGTCTTGCATACATTGACGAGTCCACTGCCGATGAAATTCGCGAAATGCGTGGAACACTTACCGAACCCGGTAAAAACAGTCCTTATCGTGACAGACCAATCGAGGAAAGCCGCGAATTGTTTGCAAAAATGACTGCAGGTGAAATTGACGAAGGCAAAATGGTGCTTCGCGCCAAAATTGATATGGCATCATCTAACCTTAATATGCGTGACCCTGTTATTTATCGTGTGCTTAAAGCACATCACCACCGCACAGGCGACAAGTGGTGTGTGTACCCGATGTATGATTTTGCGCACCCCTTAAGCGACGCACGAGAGGGTGTTACACACTCACTTTGCTCATTAGAGTTTGAAAATCACCGCCCACTTTATAACTGGGTGCTTGAGGCTGCAGACATAACACACGAACCACCCCGTCAGATTGAGTTTGCTCGTATGAACGTAAACTATACTCTTACCAGTAAGCGTAAGTGCTTAAAGCTTGTAAACGACGGTCTTGTTAGTGGTTGGGATGACCCACGTATGGCTACCATTTGTGGTATGCGTCGTCGTGGTTATCCGTCACAGGCGGTACGTGCTTTTGTTGATAAAATCGGCGTTTCAAAGGCTTACAGCGTTATTGACTACGCACTACTCGAGTCTTGCGTTCGTGATTATCTTAACGAAAATGCCAATAGAGCAATGGCAGTTTTGCGCCCACTTAAGGTGGTTATTGATAATTATCCGGAAGGCAAAACAGAGCAGATTGAAGTTGATATCAACCCCAATAAGCCTGAACTTGGTAAGACAAGTGTTACGTTCTCTCGCGAGATATTTATTGAAGATGATGACTTTATGTTAGATCCTCCCGGCAAATACTTCCGCCTTTGCCCAACAAAAGAGGTTAGACTTAAAGGCGCGTACTTTGTAAAATATGCTTCGCACGAAGAGGACGAAAACGGCAATATTACTGCGGTTCACTGCACCTATGACCCCGAAAGTCGTGGTGGTGAAGCTCCTGACGGCAGAAAGGTTAAGGATACACTCCACTGGGTAAGTGCCGCTAACTGTATAAATGCCGAAGTTCGCCTTTATGACCGTTTGTTTAACGTAGAAAACCCAAGTGACGAAGAGGGTGTATCATCTTTTGCTGATAACCTTAATCCCGAATCGTTAACTGTGATTTCTGATGCTGTTATTGATGCGAGCCTTAAAGACGTAAAAGTGGGCGACACCTTCCAGTTTATGCGTCAGGGTTATTTCTGCGTTGATAAGGACACAACCAGTGACAAGATAGTCTTTAACCGCACAGTGGCGCTCAAAGACTCATTTGCTAAAAAGAAATGATGACTGTAAATAACGTTTTAGATTATTTAAAAGAAAAATATCCGCTCCAGACCGCGTGTGATTTTGACAATGTTGGTCTTTTGGTGGGTGATGGTAAGACGGTAGTTACAAAAGCGGTAGTTTGTCTTGATTGTGATATAAATACTGTAAATTACGCTAAAGAGATTGGTGCCGAGCTTATTGTGACCCATCATCCTGTAATATTTTCCGGTCTTAAGAATATACTTGCAGGCGGCGTGGTTTACGAGCTTGTGAAAGCGGATATATCGGTAATATCTATGCATACAAATCTTGATATTGCCGAGGGTGGCGTTACCGAAAGATTATGTGAAGCTATAGGTCTAAAAAACGTAAAACCGTTTGTTTCTCATAGTGGATTTTTGATTCGCGAAGCCGAGTGTGATATAAAGAGTGCTAATGCTTTGGCAGAATATATAAAAATACAGCTCGGTGGCGCAGTGCGTTATGCAGATAACGGCAGGAAAATCAACCGTGTGCTTGTTTGCTCTGGCTCGGGCGGCGAGTTTTTAAATGATGTAATTGACTGCGGATTTGATGCGCTTATATCTGCCGATATAAAACATAACGTTTTTATTGACGCAATCAATAATGGTGTCAGTGTGTTTGATGCAGGGCATTATACAAGCGAAAATATTATTGTAAAACCCTTGCTCACAGAGCTTACGACATCTTTTGATGAAATTGAGTTTTTTGAATTTAATAATCATAATATTAAATTTGTTTAATGCGTGATGAGTGGATCTTCACGCGTTAACCTATGGGGGAAATAAAATGCTTAAAAAAATTTCATCGGTAGTTTTAGCGATAGTACTTATGTTAAGCGTATTTCCATGCACGGTGTCTGCGCTGGATGCAGAGCCGAGATTTTCTCTGAAGAGCGGGGAGCCTACGCTTGTTAATTCGAGCGGAAATACCGAAAGTAAGTCGTGGCAGTTTTTGTCACGATATGTTGATATTGATCAGTTCAGAGAACACCTGATTGAAGGCGTTTCAAATTGTGAGACAGAGATTGACATATCAGCATTTAAAATTCCTTACGTTCAAGAGGGTATGGATGCTATATGTGATTATCTATGGTATTGTGTACCCGAAGCTTTTAATTTTGAAACAGCAGAATCGTCAGGTTATTATGATCCTTACCCCACTGCGTATTTTAAAACGCTGAAGCCGGGTTATCGTGATTTTGCAGACGTTGCGCAAGAATATGATGCTTGTTATACAAAAATGGTAACTGTTGCCAATAAAATTCTTGATGGTATTGAAGATAACGAGGCGTTTGATGATGTACAAAAAGCGTTGTTGCTTCACGATCGACTGGCACTTTGGAATGAGTACGATTACGACGGACTTAAAACCAAAGATGTGAAAATTTATACTGCTTACGGTGCATTAGGCGAGGGAAAATCAGTTTGTCAGGGCTATGCGATGGCATATATGTATTTGCTGAATCGTGTGGGAATTGATAACTATTATTGCTCGTCAGAAAAGCTTAATCATGGTTGGAATATAGTTTATATAGACGGCAAGCCCTATCACGTTGACGTTACATGGGATGATATTTCCTGGTGCGAAGGTGAACGCAGTGTCGTAGGTGGTGTCGAGCACGATAATTTTCTGCGTTCAAACGAAGGAATATATGACACAAAACATACAGCAGATGACTATGATATGAGCGCTGTATATACCACCTATGACGATTATTTCTGGCGCGAATCTTCAGCGGTATTTGAGCTTATTGATGGTGAAATTTATTATATTGATAACTTAAAGCAACAATTAAAGCGCTATAGTGATAAATCTGTGCTTTGCGCTGTGGAAGACAATTGGCGTTACTATATTGATGAAAACCGCTACTATGATTTTGGCAACAATGCAAGACTTTCGAGTAATGGGGAAGTTTTGTTTTATTCGCTGACCGATGGTGTTTATCAATATGATATTTCAACGGGTGATGTTACGCAGGTGTATGAGGCAAATTTAAACGGTGACTTTGGCATATATGGCATGATTTATGAGGATGGATATCTGATTTGTGACATAAATGATATTAAACCAAATACGTCGCTCGGCTGCGAAAATTTGTATCAGATAAAAGTGAAGTACGAAAAACCTGCTCCTGTACCTGAGTCTATTGAGATTGCGTCGCTGCCTATAAAGACCGAATATTTAAAAGGTGAACAACTTGATATAAACGGTCTTGTTATAAATCTTGTTTATAGCGATAATACAAAAGAAACCATTACAAACGGATTTATCGTAAGCGGCTTTGAGTCGGACACCATAGGTGAAAAAACCGTTACGGTAACGTATGGCGATTTCAGCACGGAATTTATTGTTACGGTAAAGGAATACGAATACGTTGGAATCGGTGATATTGACGGTAGCGGCAAAATTGATAACCGCGATCTTGTAATGCTAATCCGATATATAAATGGTTGGAATGTAACTGTTAATTTAGAAGAAGCAGATGTATATGAAGACAACGTAATAAACAATAAGGATTACGTAGTGTTGTTACGATATATAAACAATTGGATGGCTTAGAAATTAAGTTTTTTTGTGCAATAAAAGCGTTCTTGGCAATTAGCCGGGAACGCTTTTTATCAATTTATTTCGTTATATCGATTGTTTTGGTTGATATGGTGATTGTTTTATGGTAAAATTACAGTGTATATATAAATAATAAAACGGAGATGCTTATGAAAAGAGTAATTTCTATATTTTTAGCGATGATAATTATGGCTTTGACACTTGATACGGGTGTATATCAGGTTTTAGCGGCAAGCAATACAGTAGTTGCTGATATATGGGACGGCGCACAACAGGCACAAGGTGAGGGGAAATTTGTTGAAGGCGATGGAACAGAGCAAAATCCCTACATAATTAAAAACGGTGACCAGCTTTATAAAATGGTTTATAATTTTGGAACGATAGAAGGCGTATTAAACAACGGAACGCCTGCATACTATAAACTTGGTTGCGATATTTATTTAAACGACGTTTCTGATTATGCTGCTTGGGGTAAAGACGGCTTTGATATGTCAACACTCAATAACTGGGCTGAGTATCAGGACGTATTTTGTCACCGTACTTTTTTTGGTAATTTTAATGGTGATGGTCACACTATTTATGGCTTGTACGCATATGGCTATCGTGTGGCATCTTTTTTTCCAAATGTTTCGCACGGTGCGGTTGTAAGAAATGTTAGTTTTAAAAATTCATATGCTGTGAACACATCAGGGATGAATGAGAACGAACAGGAGGATGCGGGCGAAACTACGGGGCAAAAGGTATGGTATGCCGGTGCATTTGGCTCGGCAGGTGTTATCTTTGGTAACGCTATGTCGGCAGGCGATAGCGACTACAATACCGTAGATTTTACAATTAACAATTGTTCGGTTACAGACGCTTACGTCGAGGCGAAATATTTTACTTCCGGCTTTGTTGCAGTGGCAAACTCGTGTCAACCGTATATTGCCAACTGTATGACAGCAAACATAACACTTAACTCTACAAGCGAGACACAGGGTGTTGAAGGTGCGATTATAAATATGCCGTATGGCTCTACCAACCCGACTGCAACAATGGAAAACGTTCTTGCCGTAGGATATCCTATTTACGGCGTAGGTCGCGATGAAATGTGGAGCGGTAAAAAGCAACCATCTGTAAGCCATACATACACATTTAAAAATGTATACACAACTGTTAGCAATAAATACACATTTAATCATTCAAGCTATGGCAGTTTAAGCTTTACCGATAGTGAAGTAAATGTTGTTGACGCGGCAAATTTGATTGGTGACAAGGCTGAAACTGTCATAACTACATTTGACTGGGCATATACCTGGCGCACAACCGAGAATGGATATCCCGTACCTATGCGGGAGTATGTAGTACCAAGTGGCGACGAGTATTATCAGAGCGGTGGTCCGAAATATACAACAGATATGTGGGACGGAACGGCTGCTTCCCATTTTGCTGCGGGCGATGGTTCATTTGCCGACCCGTATTTGATTGCAAATTGTGAAGAGTTTTATCGTATGGTTACAATGCCAGAAGATGATAAATATTACAAAATAGCGAATGGTGTTACCGATTTTTATTTTAATGAAATTGATGGTAAAAGTTATAGTACGTTAATGTCGTATTTTTCGTGGGGAATTGGCACAAATTATGCCTTTGGTGAAGATATATGCTTTAATGGTAACTTTGATGGTAACGGTGTAACTTTCCACGGTATTCGTGCGTCAAGCGATAACTATTCTGGTCTTTTTGCGCAGGTGGGTGACGCTACGTTAAGAAACTTTACTATCAGATATTCTTACTTCAAGACCGGTAGTTCTTCTGCAAAGGGTGCTGCGGCTGTTGTAGGTTATATTAAAGATAACGGTTCGGTTAATATCAAAAACGTGGCGATAATTGATTGTGAGATAAGTGGTAAAACCGCTGCCGCGGGATTTGTTGGTAATGCAGGTAGCTTGTCAGATGTTTATATTACTAACAGTATTATTTCTGGTGGCAAGGTATCATCGAGCGGTAATCCGTCATATAAATCGGCATTTATGGCAAATGGTACAGATGTATCCGGTACTGTTAAAAACAGTATATCGCTTGGAATATATCCTGCATCTGATGCGGTTGCTTCCTACAGTGCAAAATATATAGGTGTATATACCGATGCTGCGGCACCTTCAGACGTTGTTTCAAATGCTACAAGCAGTATAAGCGTAGTTGAAAACAGTATGCTTCAGGGTGCGACGGCAAAATCCACATGTGAAGAGTTTAACTGGAATTATTCCTGGAAAGTTACCGATACTATACCCATGCCGCAAAATCAACAAAACGATAATGGTGTAGTGGGTGAGCAGTGGTCTGGTGAAATTGCAACGTCTTTTGCCGCAGGAAACGGTACAAAGAGTAATCCTTATCAGATAAATACGGCTGAAATGCTTGCCAGAATGTTGGTTTATGGTAATGTGGGCGAGTATTACAAATTAACCGCAAATATATTCATAAATGATACTACAAAATCAGATTGGCAAAACAGCGCGACCAAGTGGTTCACATCAGCAGATGTTTCCGCCTTTGAAGGCTCGTTTGATGGAAACGGATATACAGTGTATGGTCTTTATGGTAATGCCACTGCTCAAAATGAATACGTCGCCTTGATCCCTGTACTGGGTACTGAATCACAGGTTAGAAAAGTAAAGTTAGACAATTCATACCTGAGCGGTATCGAGGGAGCGTATCTTGGCGGTATTGCAGGCGTTTTACAAGATAATGCCGCTGTAGCATCAATTATTGATGCTTGTCTTGTAGGTAATAATGTTACTTTTGCCGGTGAGGCAGATGTTGGAGGTATCATTGCGGAAGTTGGTTTCTCGAGAGCAATAATTGAAAATTGCGTTTTCAGAGGCAGCATTATAACCGTGGGAAGTTCGTATGGTATTTGTGGAAACGTTGTTGGTAAGCTTGAGGTTTACGAATGTATTTCAAAGAATGCCTTACCGTTTGCATCAAGTGATAAAATCAGCGCAAGAAACGTTTATACAGATTGGCAAACTGATGAGAACGGCGTTATTGTATTGGAAAGCAATAAAATGATCGGAATTGGCGCCAGAAACTATATGACCGCGTTGGATTTCAGTTTACTTTGGAGACTGACAACCAATAATACTCCTGAACCAATTGGTAACGTTAAATCATACAATGGCACCAAGGGCGAGGTTTGGTCAGGTAAAATTGCATCTGGTTTTGCAGGTGGTAGCGGTACTCGTACAAGTCCGTATATCATTGAAACCGGAGAACAACTGGCACTGCTTATTACCAAAGCCAATAATTATAGCGAAAAATATTTTAAACTTGATTGTGATATATATCTTAACGATGTAAACAGCGAACTGTGGCAAAGTAAATGTGGTGCACTAAACTGGATTAACAGCCACGAGGCAGGATATTTCAAGAGCTATCTTGACGGTGACGGGTACGTTGTGTACGGTATGTACTATAGCTTTAAAACAACGCCAAGCAACTCGTATATGGGCTTGATTCCGCGTTTTGCGGGTTCTGCCGATGTTAAAAATCTTGGTATATCACAGGCGTATATAAAGGCGGCAACGGATGATAGCAGTGTGTATGCCGGTGGTATATTTGGCATGGGTAGTGCGTTTTATGATTTTTACGGTAATAAGATTGGAATTGATGCTACGCAGGGCGACGAATTTTTAGTTCCGGGTCAGACAACTCCCACCAAATTGCCTTCGATCACCAATTGCTTTGTGGATCATACCTGTTATTTTGAAGCCACATCAGTTGGTGGCATTGGTAGTCCGGGCGGCGCAGCAGTAGTAGTCAGGGATTGCTATGTTACCGCTACACTTAAGGGCTCACTTGACAGCCGCGAGGGCTCAATTTTAGGTTCTAACTGGGCAAACTGCTCGCGAGTTTATAATTGTGTTGCATTTACCCAAACGGATAATAAATCCTTGGGTGGCAATCAACAGTGGGTAGACAGTGTTGCAGGAAGCTGTATGTATATTGAAAACGTATATTATTATGGTTCAAAACATATATTCGGCACTACACGCATCAAGCGTCCACAGTGGCGTATTGGTGAAGAAGCAATGACAAACATGCCACAACTTGATTGGGAAAATGTGTGGCGTACAGAAGCGGATGGTACTCCTGTACTTCGAGTGTTTGATAAAGAAGGTAGAGGAGCAGAGCTGTTTTCGGATAAAAGCTTTGCTATTCCTGAGGTAAGGGTTAGTTTTGAAACCGGTATTGATGGTTTTGAAATCGACGACCTTGTAGGTAAGGCATATGAAAAAATTGAGCTGCCTACTCCGCAAAGACAGGGATATAAGTTTGTGGCGTGGCACGGTTTTGAAGACCTTTCTTGTGAATATGAATATGATTTCTTTTTGGCAAGGGATATTACACTTTATGCCGAGTGGCAAGAGGTATCCATAACACAGGATTTTGAAAAATATCCTTTTAGTATGTGGGATTGTGATGCGACTGTCTGGCGTTATAACACACCGGATAATTCTGTAGAATACAATGATGATTATATTCGTAGCGGTGAAAAATCTATGCAGCTAATGTCGTCTGGCGGTGATGTTGCGACCTTGCTTGTAAATTACAGGCAAACCCTTACTGCAGGACAAATTTATACCATTTCTTTATGGTTATCAGGTGGTAGTGATACTTCGCAACCACAACTTGCTCTTGCGCATAAAATGTACCCTGATTATCTTGCGGTAGATAAGTTGATTGAGCCAATAACCACACAGGGTGAAACAATTGGAAAATGGACGCAGTACACGTGTACTTTTGTAGCGCAAACGCCATGGATAGCAATTAAGGTATTAGGAGGAGACGGCGTTTATTTTGACGATATCGTTGTAAACCACGACGGTGAATTCGTTTTGCAAGCTGAAACTTCGAGTGATGTGATTGAAGCTGAATTTTACGGAAGTACCTTTGAAAGTGCAATACTTTCTGAAGGTGTTACAACCGTGGGAGAATTTGCCTTTGCATATAATCGGTTTATCACCGACATATATATTTCGGATGACGTAACACAAATAAGCGAGTATGCTTTTTACGGTTGCGAGCGATTGAGTGATGTGTGGTATGCAGGTAGTTATGAGGATTATCAAAATATGATTATTGCCAACCAAAATCATCCGCTCAGGGATGCAGAGTGGCATTTTGATAGTTGTTCTATAGGAAAAGCGCACAGTTACGATGGCGAAGACGATACGGTTTGTAGCGTATGTGGAGCTTTGAAAAGCGATATAGCGATTGGCGACGTAAACGGAGACGGCGTTATCAATAACCGTGACTCCGTATTGCTTGTGCGGTATCTTAATGACTGGGATGTAACAATTTTTGAAGAAGCATCAGATACCAACGGAGATGGCCTGATTAACAATCGTGACTATGTATTGCTTGTGCGGTATCTTAATGATTGGGACGTGGTTATGAAGTCAAAATAGAATAAAAAGCAAAAAATTCCTTGCAATATGGGTGCTTCCCATAAGGATGTTTAAGAGTAACAGACTAAAAGTCTGTTACTCTTATTTTTTTGCTTTACAAATAAAATCAAAAGTGATACAATATATCTGCTACATAATTTAAAACAAACTGAATATGAAAACATTTGTATTAACAAGGGGTTAGTATAATCTTTTGTGCTCTTTAAGTACGAATATGGAAAAAATGCAAATTCCGCTTAATGAGCACAGAATGTTTTTCTTGTTTGTTTTGAATTGTGTAGCAACAATAGGAGTTTGCATTTTTCGTGCACTCTCTTATTGGGGGTGCACTTTTTGTTTTAGGGGGGTGATAAAATGTTTGAAAAAATTTATTATTTTAATAAAGGCACCAAAACATTGCACATTAAGGGATTATGTAAAAACTCTGTCGGTTATGAATATGAAACTTATGCCACTGAGCAGGAGGCGATACAGGATAATGGTAGATATATCCATATGTGTGTGGAATGCGAGAACGAAAAAGAAAAAATTTTACAAAACGCCCTAAAAAAACAAAAATAATATGAGAAAATCATTACAAAAAATTTACATACTTCTATTAAATTAAAATACATATAATCTTTAAAGGGGATTTTTAAAATGGAAAAATTATTAGGTAAAAAAAGACAACTTAACCTTATTGAATTAGTCATACAGATAATATCTCTCTTTTCGTTCTTTGCAATTAAAAGCGTAGAGATGACATACACAAGATATTCAGGGGTGCAAACCACTTATGGTACGGCAAGAACAAGTCTGTTTGGTTTAGCTCACGAGAGTAGTTTTGGATTACTTTATTTATTTGCGGGTTTAATGTTTGTAAACACTATTCTTTGTTTAGTATCGATATTGGGAAATAATGCTGACAAAGACGGAAAAATGCACATTGCTATACCTATTATAAATTTAGTTTTCTTAGTTTTCGTCTCGGGCGCCGGAACTCCATACGGGTATGATGAATTGGTAATAAATATTGTATACCTTGTATTTATGTTCATATGCCTGATTGGAATTATTGTATTAGCAATTTTAAAACGTAGTGCACTCGTTATTCCTAAAGAAACAAACACCGCGACGATTATAATGCAACAAGAGAGCAATGCAGATGAATTAAAAAAGTTTAAAGAATTGCTTGATAATGGGATTATCACACAAGAAGAATTTGACGCTAAGAAAAAAGAATTACTTGGATTATAAAAGCATAAAACTGCTCACACTTAATCGGTGTGAGCAGTTTTATTTTCTTCGTTAATGTTTCATTATCAGGAAGAACCAGCATCGCGTTTGTATGTACAAATGCTTTTGGGCTAAGCCCAAACCCTTATTTTGATTTTATAGTTTTAAGCGAAGAAATTAACATTCTACGTATTGCGCCGCAATCGTTTTGTAATGCTTTATAGTTTTCTTCTGCCATACAATTTGTTTTGAAAAGAAGTTCCAACCAATATTCTGTTTCATAACACTCTTTTTGAGCAATTTCAAGTTTGGAAATAAAATCTTTTGTTCCTTGTGCGTATTGTGCTTCGTGTAAATTAGCACCTATTGAAGTAGCAGAACGAAGTAATTGATTTATTAAGACAGACTCTTTATGAGTTGTTTTCATATCACGACAGAGAAAAACAACAGTCTTTGCAAACTCTTTTGCTTTATCTCTTAAAATGCTATCAGCCAAAATTATCACCTCAAGTTTATTATACATAAAATGAGAAAGTCTTTCAAGTGATATTCCAACTTCGTCGGAGTGATATTATTGCCTTAAGGCAATAGTGTTATTGAAACCTTTCGGTTTCAGTGTTATTTTATTCGCCACCAAAACTCGCGAAGCGAATACCACTCGGCAAAAGCCGAATATCACTGCGCAGCAATATAACTCGCCACAAGGCGAATAAAACTGCGAGACTTCCTTATGGGAAGTTTCGCTAAAGCAAGGAATTTTTTATTTAAAAAGAAAACTTTTGATTTTAAAGTTATTTTATATATTTAAATTCAGCCGCTTCGTAATCGGCAGGATTATAATTTTTAATATAATTGATTATTTCGTTTGGATTATCGGATACAAACAGCAAATCCATATTGGTCTTTGGCATAAATTTTTTATCAATTGCATTATTAAGCATATCAATAAGGGGATTGTAGTATCCGTTGGTGTTGTAAATTGCTATCGGTTTTTTATGAGTTGCGAGCTGACGAAGTGTATATATTTCGAAAAACTCGTCAAACGTTCCGATACCACCCGGTGTGATGATAAACGCATCTGACATTTCGTCGAGTAGTTGCTTTCTTTCGCGCATTGTTTCGGTGTAAATCATCTTGGTGCATTCAGTAAATAACGCGCCGTCAACGTTGAAAAATGAAGGGCAGATACCAATAATTTCACCATTTTCACTGTGCGCCCCACGAGCTACAGCCCCCATAAGACCTGCGGCACCGCCGCCAAAAACTACGGAATGATTGCCAAAAGCTATGGCTTTACCCAGATTCTCGCCCGCATCAAGAAAAGATTTATCTATCTCGTTTGACGATGCGCCATATATACATATTTTCATACTATTACCTCATCGTTTAAAATTGCGCTTGTTAACGTTTCGCATACGTATTCAAGGCGAAGAGAAAAGAAAGGAGTATCGGGGTTTTCAATAAGTTTTAGGAAAATTTTATCGCCTTGCCATAAAGGAAGGTTATAAATATCCTTCTTGTCAACCCATTCGAGTACGCCTTCGTCACATTCCCTTGTTTCACCGATAAAATCGGTGCAGGTAAACAAATGCATATATTCGGTAGGCCATCTATCTGATACAAAGGTGATAATTCCGCGATAGTTACATTTTCCCAGGTTGAGTCCTGTTTCTTCAAAAGCTTCACGGCGCACACATTGTTCGGGGCTTTCTCGGTCTTCAAATTTGCCGCCGATACCAATCCACTTGTCCTGATTTAAGTCGTTTTGCTTTTTGATTCTGTGAAGCATCAGATACTTGCCGTCTTTTTCGATATAACAAAGGGTAGTGTTTATCATTCTTCAGTATCCTTGCTTTCTTGTTCTAACGTTTCAGGCATCGTATAACCTTCAAGGAAGAAAATGGAATTGTTTTTGTGCTCGGAATCAAAAATATTATTATACTGGATTTTTTCGTATTCGCTGAGCATCTGGGTATATTCACTGCTACCGCTCCAACGGAAATAATTGTTGTTTGCGTCAATGTAGCCTACAGTGTCAATTACGGGAAGTGTTTGGGAAAGCTTGAGCAAATATTTGTTATACTCGGTAAGTTTAACGCCTGCAACGTCAAGAACGTATGAAGAAAGATAGTTTGCGCTTAACTTGTCGATTTGTTTTTCTTCGATATCAAAGTTTGCCCAGATAAAGAATGGAGTTATGTGGCGCGCTTGTTCTTGTTCAATTGTGAGGTTGTTTATATTATTTACACCCAAAAGGGATGCGATAAATTCGGTTTCGATAGAAGGCTGGTGATCGCCAAACATACAAATAACGGTAGGCTCATCCACATTTGAAAAATACTCTATAAGGTCACGAAATGCATCGTCACTTGCTTTTACAAGAGAAAGATATTTACTTGCCTTGTTGTAATAGGTTGCTGTCGACGTAATCTGGATGCATTCATCAAAATTAGCCGCACCGTTTGAGTAACCGCCGTGATTTTGCATAGTTACGTTAAATGCAAAATATGGTTGTGATTTGTCACGGTTTTCGTAGTTTTCTATAATAACGTCATAGTTGTAACTATCGCTTACATATTGACGTGTAAGCATATTCTTGCGGTCGGGATAATAGGTATCGATAAGTGACTGCAGATAGTCGGCATTGCTACCGTTCTGGATATAATCATTAAGGATTGAAACATCAATAAGATTTTCAAGGAAACTGTGGGAATTGAAACCTAAATTATTGTATACGTTTACACGGTTCCAACCCGTTGAATAATAGGGGTGGAATGCCCAAGAAGAATAGCCCTGTCCTTCAAGTGTTGATACAAGTGATGCCAGCGGATTTTTTACATAAAGCATATATGCATTACTACCTGATGGTAAAAACGCAGTTGTGTGACCTGTAAGGAACTCGAATTCAGTGTTGGAAGTGCCTGCGCCTATAACGGGCACGTAAAGGTTACCCTTAACGGTGTTTTCGGTAAGACTGTCCATAAATGGCATAAAATCTTGATTTGTTGTAAAATCACCAAGCACGCGTAAATCAGACAACGATTCATTCATAATACAAATAATATTAGGCTCGTTACCTGTGGGCTTTATAACGGGATTTTCTTCTTTATCAACCGTGCTCGAAACGTAGTCGCCTACGCTTTCGGCATCGTAACCACTGGGTTCGTTCATATATAGATATTTTGTATTGCAGAAAAAGCTGAATACAAAACCATAATTTCGGTAACCTCGAGATTGATTCCAGAAGTCAGGTTTTACACCTGCATCTGCGAAAATTGAGGTGAAATAGAACAAGCACAAAAGGCAGGAGAAAAAGGTGCCCATAAACGTACGGGAGATTATTTTAGTTATAAGATTATAGTGAGGAGTTTTGGTTTTTATACCTAAAACAACTATAAAAATAAAAATAAGTGTGCCGATAATTACGGTGTGAGTGGGAGTATAGTTGTATGTGTTTGCAACATTTGCCGCAGTGGTTATGGCAAAAAAGTCCATAGGAATAAACGGTGTACCGCGGAACAACATAACATAGCAGTGTGCTAATGCAAACCCGTAGCAAATTGCGTTTGTGGCAAGGTAAGATACCCTGAAACTACCGCTGACAGTAAAAAACAAAAATTGAAGCAGCAATATAACCATATAATTGGCAAAGAAGCCGAGATAGGTCATATTGTAAATAAAAATATTGTTAAGACATTCGGTCATAGTCATAGTAACAATAGGGAAAACCATAAAGAACACAAAATGCCATATTTTATTAAACAAATCATTTTTGATTTTTGTGTCGAAGGTTATAAAAGCACCAATAATGAGTGGCGCAATAAGAGCAAAGGCGAAAAGCCACCACTTGGCAGAAATTTCGAGCTTGGAGAATTGGTTGTTAAAAAACACTACAATCAACAACAATACGCCCGCAATAGCCGAACCTGTTATACGGGATTTTTTTGTACTGGTGATTTCAAAATTATTTATAAAGAAATTTTTTATAATGGTTAAAATCTTTGGAACTACAGTAGCAAGAAAACCAGAAACAGTATTAAATACTTTTTTCGCATTCATATAAGTGCAGTCCTTTCTGACGAAATTATTTGTTTATATTAAAACAAGACACAAAAACTCATTATACACTAAACTACAGTATACCACTTTGCTTTATAAAATACAAGGTTTAATATATTAAGAAATCTTTAATAAAAGCATCAAAAATTTGTTAAAAATTGTATAAAAAAGCCCCGCTCATAGCGGGGCTTTTTCGGCGATAAATTTAATCGTTCAACATTTTTAATATTTCATTATTCTGACAGAGGATATGTCCAAGACCGAAAATAGGAAAGAATATTACTGCCGCTAAAATGGTAAAAACCAATATTGCCGCAATACCTAACAGAACTGAAAAAGCAGTTTTTGTAAATAAGAAGAATGCGATAACAAATCCTATGGCAATCATAAGAAAAGCAAGCACAAAGGCGATGGCTTTAATAACATTACCAAGGTTTTTATAAAGACCGCTTGTGTACGCTAAAACGGGGTTCTTTTTTGCTCGGAATTCCATAGAAGTAGAGCTTATATCTTCCATTTCGGGAACCTGATTCTTATTGTTTTCGGACATAGCGTTTATCCTCCTTTTTAAAATTATATGTTATTTATACGCACTTAACACCAATTGTAAGTTTTTCACCATTGATATCCCATTCTTTGCTGTAGCCGTCAACATTGCCTGCGGCGATTGAATCAGCAAGAGTATCGCCCGCAATTTCACTTGAGAGTTTATTTGCAATGGCGATAACCTTTTCGCTACCGCTCATAGTTACTGCAATATGGTCTGTTACGTTGAAGTTTGCTTCCTTACGCATTGTCTGAATCTTGCTTACAATTTCACGTACAAATCCTTCTTCAATAAGCTCTTCTGTAAGGGTTGTATCAAGTGCAACTGTAACACCGTGGTCGCTTACAGTGAAGAAACCTTCTTTTTGTTTTGCCTCAATAAGCAAATCTTCGGTGCCGAGTTTTACTTTACCAGAAGCAAGAGCAAGTACGATTTCGCCATTTGCATCAAGTTCTGCTTTAGCGGCATTGCCGTCGAGCTCTGAAAGAGCGGTACGGATTTCACCAAGTTGTTTACCGTACTTAGGACCAACAGTCTTAAGTTGTGGTTTGAAACTATAAGATACAAGATTGTCAACTTCGTTTGTAAAGTCAACCGACTTGATGTTAAGCTCATCCTTGATAATATCGGCATAGAAATTGTCAAGCGGTGTATCGCATTTAACATACATGGTGCTAAGCGGCTGACGATTCTTGATTGCTGAGCCGTTACGAGCGCTACGACCGAGAACTACAATTTCGAGTACGCTTTCCATATTTTCTTCAAGTTTGGTATCAATTGCTGCTTCGTCGATAGCGGGGAAGTCGCAAAGGTGAATACTTTCGGGAGCGGATTTATCAACATTGCGAACGAGGTTCTGATAAATGCTTTCGGTCATAAATGGTATCATGGGAGCTGCTGCTTTAGCAGTTGTAACAAGCGCGTTGTAAAGCACCAAGTAAGCGGTTTCTTTATCAGCGGTCATACCCTGTACCCAATAACGCTCACGACCGCGACGAACGTACCAGTTGCTCATTTCGTCAACAAATTCCTGCAAAGCTCTTGCAGCTTCGGGGATGCGGTAGTTTGCAAGGTTTTCGTCAACAGCCTTTACCATAGAATTAAGCTTTGAGATAAGCCATTTATCCATAACGGTAAGGTTGTCGGGGTTAAGGATGTGCTTGGTTGGGTCAAATTTATCAATATTTGCATAAAGCACGTAGAACGCGTATGTGTTCCAGAGTGTGCCCATAAACTTGCGCTGACCTTCAACTACTGCCTTGCCGTGGAATCGGTTAGGAAGCCAGGGAGCAGAGTTGGTGTAGAAATACCAACGAATAGCGACAGCACCATAACTTTCGAGTGCGTCGAACGGGTCAACCGCGTTGCCCTTGGACTTAGACATCTTCTGACCGTTTTCGTCCTGAACGTGGCCGAGAACGATTACGTTTTTATAGGGCGCCTTATTAAAAATAAGGGTTGAAATCGCCATGAGCGAATAGAACCAACCACGAGTCTGGTCAACTGCCTCTGAAATAAAGTCAGCAGGGAACTGTGACTCAAACAAATCCTTGTTTTCAAAAGGATAATGGTGTTGTGCAAATGGCATTGCGCCTGAGTCAAACCAGCAGTCGATAACTTCGGGTACGCGGTGCATAGCTTTGCCACAGTGAGGACACTTGATTGTAACTTCATCAATATAAGGACGATGAAGTTCAATATCGTCGGGGCAGTTGTCGGACATTGATTTTAATTCTTCAATACTGCCGATAGAATGCATATGACCACATTCGCAGGTCCAGATATTAAGTGGTGTACCCCAATAACGGTTACGGGAAATACCCCAATCCTGAACATTTTTAAGCCAGTCGCCAAAACGACCTTTACCAATGCTTTCGGGAATCCAATTAACGGTATCATTGTTGCGGATAAGGTCATCTTTTACTGCGGTCATCTTGATAAACCATGATTCACGCGCATAGTAGATAAGTGGAGTATCACAACGCCAGCAGTGTGGGTAGTCGTGTTCAAACTTGGGCGCGTCAAAGAGAAGCCCCATTTTTTCAAGGTCAACAAGTACCAGCGGGTCAGCTTTTTTAACAAATACACCTGCATAGGGTGTCTCGGAAGTAAGATTACCCTGACCGTCTACAAACTGAACGAATGGAAGGTCATATTTTCTGCCAACCTTGGCGTCGTCTTCACCAAATGCCGGAGCAATATGAACAATACCTGTACCATCAGTCATTGTAACATAACCGTCGCAGGTGATGTAGTGACCTTTTTTGTTTTGCTTTTCGCAAGTGGGTTTTACAAAATCAAAGAGTGGTTCGTATTCTTTATACTCAAGCTCTGCACCTTTATAGCTTTCGAGAATTTCATAAGCAGGGGTGTCTTCTGTTGCGAGTTTACCGAGAACCTTGTCAAGCAAAGCCTCTGCCATATAGTAGGTGTAGCCGTCAGCGGCTTTGACGCGGCAATAGGTTTCATCGGGGTTTACGCAAAGCGCCACGTTTGAAGGCAACGTCCAAGGAGTTGTGGTCCAAGCAAGGAAATAAGCGTCTTCACCCACTACCTTAAAGCGAACAACTGCACTGCGTTCTTTAACATTTTTATAACCCTGTGCTACCTCGTGAGAAGAAAGCGGTGTGCCGCAACGAGGGCAATAGGGAACAATCTTAAAGCCTTTATAAAGTAAGCCTTTGTCAAAGATTTGTTTGAGCGCCCACCATTCTGACTCGATAAAGTTGTTGTCGTAGGTAACGTATGGGTTATCCATATCAGCCCAGAAGCCAACGGTTTTTGAGAAATCTTCCCACATACCCTTGTACTTCCAAACGCTTTCTTTACAGTGACCGATAAATGGATCGAGACCATATTCTTCAATTTGTTCTTTACCGTCAAGACCTAAAAGCTTTCCAACCTCAAGCTCAACGGGAAGACCATGTGTATCCCTCTCGGCTTTACGGGGAACCATACAGCCCTTCATTGTACGGTAACGGGGAATCATATCCTTGATAACGCGGGTAAGTACGTGGCCTATATGCGGCTTGCCGTTAGCGGTAGGGGGACCGTCGTAGAATACGTAGGGTTTGCCCTGAGCCTTTGTTTCAATGCTCTTTTCAAAGATTTTGTTCTCGTCCCAAAATTCTTTGATTTTCTTTTCTTGCTCTACAAAATTAAGATTTGGAGAGATGTTGTCGTACATTTAGATTACAATCCTTTCAATAGTTAGTTTTTTCAAACTAAAATAAAATCCCCGTCCATAATAGGACAGGGATGAAATAATACATCTCGTGTTTTACCACCTATTAGAACGGACCAATATCCGCACTCCCTATAACGGTGGAGATGACCGTCTTACGCTAATCGTGGGGAATCCCAACCTTTCACGCAGAAGCTCGGAAGTGATATTCACGCGTTTACATACCACTGACCTTACACCGTCGTCAGCTCGCTATAGGTATATGTTCAAAACACGCTACTGTCTTCGTCACAGCCTTTACCGAGCATAATCTTAACACAATTTATTTAAAAAATCAATAGTAAACTGATTAAAAATGTCTTTAGCGGAAAAAATAGGGAATAAGGAGTGTTTATATGGTAAAAAAGCAAACGTTTATAAAAATGGTATCGTTTATGTCTGCGGCAATTCTGGTTGCGGTGGGATTTGCGATTAAAGAAAAAAATAAAAGCGATTACTACCTCAATATGATAGAAAATCAATATTCAAGGGCGTTTGAGCAACTAAGCAGCAGCCTTAACAATATAAATATGGCGATGCAAAAGGTGGTATATGTATCGTCGGCTAAAAAGATGAGTTCTCTCTCGGCGGAAATTTTCAGTGAAGCCGAGCTTGCAAAGACGGCGCTGTCTGAACTGCCGATGGGGAACGGCAACACGTCGACAATCTATCGTTTTTTATCACAGGTTGGTAATTATGCGCTGTCGGTTTCAAAAAATATAACAAGTGAAAATGCACTAACGACCAAACAGCGTGAGGAACTCAAGCTGCTTTCTGACACAGCCCATACGGTGACACAGGTTATAAATGATATTGGAGTCGAGTATAACACAGCAGAACAGTGGGCGCAGGCGGTTGAGGATAAATTAAATGACGTTGTAACTGAACAAGGTCTTGCGAATTCACTGACTCAGCTTGAAGAGGATTTATCCGACTACCCGACGCTTATATATGATGGACCGTATTCTGACCACCTGTTGGAGAAAGAACCTTTGATGACTATAGGCGCGAAGGAGTATTCTGTCGAAGAGGCGGTGGAAAAGGCGAAGAAAACCGTTGGAGAAAACAGCGGTTTAAGATATGAGGATGTGCAGGGCGGAAAAATTGAGTGCTATAGATTTGTAGGCAACAACGCTACCGTTGCGGTAAGCAAAGCGGGCGGTTACGTTGTATATATGCGAAAAAACCGTACGGTAGGAGAAAACCTTCTTTCTTATGAGCAAGCGTTGTTTAAGGCTAAAGCTTTTTTGGAAAAAATGCAGATAACGAGTATGGTTGACACATACTTTTATACCGATAATGGTGTTTGTGTTATAAATTTTGCATATCTTGACGGACAAACTATTTGCTATACCGACCTTATAAAAGTAGGTGTTGCTATGGATACAGGAGAGATAATGCTGCTTGAAACAGCGGGGTATTTAACCAATCATACCGAACGGGCTTTTAGGTCCCCTGAGTTTACTGTGGAAGAGGCGATGAAAAAGATAAGCAGTGACCTCGAGGTAAAAGAATCTGCTATAGCGCTGATACCTACCGATGCAGGCGGAGAGGTCAGATGCTATGAATTTTTATGTGAAGGGCAAGACAATCAGGAAATATTGGTGTATATAAACCTACTGACACAGGAAGAAGAGCAACTTTATATTTTGCTTAAAACCGATGGAGGAACGTTGGTAAAATAAAGCAAGGTCATCTGACCTTGCTTTATTTTACAGTTATATTCGCCTGACGGCGAGTGATATTGCTTCGCAGTGATATTTGGCTTGCGCCAAGTGATATTCGCTTCGCGAGTTTTGGTGGCGAATATAATATAACTAAAACCAAGGGTTTTAATATCACTTACAAATTTTTTCAAAACACTCTTGCGCGCGCTTTTCTTCTGTGGCGGCTTCGATATCGTAGCCGCCATTTTTTAAGTGGTCTACTATTTCGCACCAGATTTTATATGCCTTTTCATATTCTCCTAACTCTTCATAGCAAAAAGCCATTGAATATTTTTGGTCTAAATTTTCGGTTGTGAGGCTGTCTGCCTTGTTCCAATACTGGAATGCTTCGTCATATTTTTTAAGTCGGTTACATATATTGCCGCCGTGGACGTATAATTCCCAGTTATCAGAAAATTTTGTTATTGCCTGTTTGAAACGTTTATATGCTTCATCATAACGTTTCGCACAGATATATGATGCTATTAAAAAGCACCATTCCTGTGAGTCATTTGGTGAATTTTTTATTCTTTCAAGTTGTGTTGATATACTTTCCTCTGCTTTGCCTATTTGAGCGTAGAATGCGATTTGTTGATGTTTGGTGCGGTTATATGTTTTCAAATCATTTTCGGGTCCTTTTTGGATAATTTCATCAAAAAGTTGGATAGCCTTTTCTTTGCAATAATTCATCATATATTGATGAATTATGCCATAAACTCGCATATCCTCGTTGGTTAAAGCACCACTTTTTTCTAATTTCTTAAATTCGGCTTCTGATTGTATAAAATCTTGTGGGTCACGTGTTGCCTCATACACGCTTGCAAGGCGCGAGGCATAGTTGTTATATGCTATACAATCTGGCTTGTAGAGGTCGTCTATCGTTACGCAGTAAAGTTTTGCAACGTTGGGCAGCAGCATTACATCGGGTAGGGTGGTACCGCACTCCCAACGAGAAACGGTTTGTGCTGTAACACCTAATTTTTCGGCAGCTTGCTCTTGTGTTAAATTTTTTTGCTGTCGCAATCTTTTTAAATTATTTGAAAATACAGTATTCATAAACTTGTCTCCTATTGGTTTTTAGAAGCTTCTGATTTTATTATACTTAAAATTTTGTAGCAGTCCACATCTTATTTTATGATTAGAATCTCGAAATCTGTTTAGTGTGCTTGTAAAAAGGTAAGTGTTGTGGTATATTTATTGTATATTAAATTTTCAAAGAGGTAATTATGCCATTGGTCAGTGAAGTGAAACACATTTATGAACCAAATCCGCTTGCTTGTGGGCAAGCGGTGCTTGCTATGCTGTCGGGACTCAACGTGGAAGAAATAATTAAGTTGGTAAAAACCGAAAAGGAAACTACGCTTAAAGACATGAAAGCGGCCTTAAAATCCCTTGGCATTTCCTTTAAAGAAAACAAGGTAGAGGTAAAAAGCAAAAACGAATTGCCGCGGGTGGCTCTGCTGAGCCTTGAAACTCCGAAATGCTGGCATTGGTCGCTATACTTTGACGGTGTTTTTTATGATCCCGAGTATGGAGTGCTTACGGATTTTCCGCCCTCAAACAGGCGTTATTTTTGGGAAATAACGCCTTGACAAGCATATATAAAAATATTAGAATTGTATAAATAGATTTACTTAAGGTGGTTTTTATGGTAAAGATTTCTCCATCGATTTTGATTTCGGATTTTTTAACACTTAAGGATAGCATAAAAGAGCTGGAAGAAGCTGGCGTTGATATGCTGCATCTTGATGTTATGGACGGTATTTTTGTACCGAATATTTCGTTTGGTAACCCTGTTATCAAGTCAATAAAAGCGCATACAAATTTGCCGCTTGACGTGCATCTTATGATAGACAGGCCTCACAGATACATAGAGGAATTTGCAAAATATGCCGATCTTTTAGGCTTTCATTATGAGGCGGGTTCGGATAGTGAGGAATTGCTTAAGAAGATACGTGAACTTGGCTGTAAAAGTTGTATTACAATAAAACCTGCAACTGCAGCGGAGGAAATTTTCCCATTGTTGCCGCTTTGCGATATGGTGCTTGTAATGTCAGTAGAACCAGGTTTTGGCGGTCAGAAGTTTATGCCTATGGCACTCGATAAGATTGCCGCCATAAAGGCTGAGTGTGAGCGTCAGGGACTAAGCGTTGACATTGAGGTTGACGGCGGTATAAACGCTGAAACCGCACCACAGGCTATAGCAGCGGGCGCTAACGTATTGGTAGCGGGGAACTTCTTGTTTTCTGCCGATGATATGGGCGCAAAGGTGCGAGAAATTAAATCGCTTTAAATTTGTATATTTATAAAACAATTACCAATACTTTCTTTAGAAAGAGGGAGTATTGGTATGTTTGATAAAATTGAAAGTGATTTTTTGCGAGTTTTTTTTAAATCAGCGGTTATTACCATTTCGGCAATATCGCTGATACTTATAGGATATTTTACGGCAGGATTTTTATCTGGAGGTTTATGATGGATTATATGTTTTTAAAAAGCGGTACCGATGTTCGCGGTATTGCATCAGACTTAGGTGGTAAGGCTGTAGAACTTACCGATGAAGCGGTTTATGATATTGCGGCGGCGTTTGCTGTGTGGTGCGCAAATAAGTTTTCAAAGGGCGCAAATGAACTGAAAATTGCACTCGGTCACGATTCACGTATTACGGCTGATAGAATAAGCGAACAGGTAAAAAAAGCACTTACAAACGCAGGTATTACAGTTCTTGATTGCGGTCTGGCGTCTACTCCTGCTATGTTTATGACTACCGTTGATTTACATACAGATGCCGCTATACAGATTACGGCAAGCCACCATCCGTTTGATAGAAATGGTCTTAAATTTTTTGTTGGTACAGGTGGTCTTGAGGGTAGCGATATTTCGGAGATTTTAACACTTGCCGAGCGTAAAGAAGAGTGCATTAGCGCCCAAAAGGGTAATGTGGAAAAAGTTGACTATATGAAGGATTACGCTGCACGGCTTCGCGATATGATAATACGCGAGACAGGTAAGGGCGAAAAGCCACTTCAGAATTATCACATTGTTGTCGATGCGGGCAATGGTGTTGGAGGGTTTTACGCAAACGAGGTGTTGGCTCCTTTGGGCGCAGATATCTGCGGCAGTCAGTTTTTAGATCCTGACGGTATGTTCCCGAATCACATACCAAACCCTGAAAACAAGCAGGCTATAGAGAGTATCTGTGATGCTGTTAAAACAAGCGGCGCTGATTTTGGCGTTATTTTTGATACCGACGTGGACCGTGCAGGTTGTGTTGACGGTGATGGTAACGAAATAAACCGCAACCGACTTATCGCTATAGCGGCATATATTGCTTTGGGTGGTAAAAAGGGTGGTACAATTGTTACCGACTCGGTTACATCTGACGGACTTAAAAAGTATATTCAGGAAGATTTGGGCGGTGTGCATTACCGCTATCGTCGTGGATACAAAAACGTAATCAACAAAGCGATAGAATTGTGCGAGCAGGGCATTGATTGTCCCCTTGCTATTGAAACTTCGGGTCACGCGGCGCTACGTGAAAATTACTTCCTTGACGACGGTGCGTATCTTGCTACAAAGATTATAATCGAGCTTGCAAAGGGTACAGATATTAAGGCTTTGTTATCTACAATGGAAATGCCAGCTGAAGAGGCTGAATACCGCTTTAATATACTTGAAAAAGATTTCCGTACATACGGTCAAAACGTTATTGATGAACTCGAGAAATTTGCGGCAGCCAAGGATGATTACGTTATTGCCGACGATAACCGCGAAGGTATAAGAGTATCAACAGCTAACGGTTGGTTCTTGCTTCGTCTGAGCGTTCACGATCCTGTAATGCCAATGAATTTTGAAAGCAATGAAGCAGGCGGCATCGAGATTATGAAGGGTGAACTTAAAGAGTTCTTTGAAAGATTTGGAGCGTTAGAAATTCCAAAAGGATTTTAATAGGTGATTGAATGGCGAAAAAAGCAAAGAAGAATTCAGACGCGTTAGGGACTATAGTAACAATAGTTTCAATAGCCACCTTATTGCTTTCGTACGGTTATCTTTCAAAACAAATAAATATTTTAGTTCAAGTCGTTTTGCTTTTGATTTTATTGTTCTTTTTTAATTTCTTTTTATTTGCAAGAAAAGAGACCACAAACCTACATACGGCAGTTTGGATGTTCGAAATGCTTTTTGTGTTTTTGTCGTTATTTATAAATTTCAGATATTTTTCATTCTTAAAAAAAGGAATTATTCCTTTTTGGCAAATTGCATTGGCTGTAGGTATTGCAGCCGGTGTTGCTGCAACGGCTTTTATGTGTAAACACACGCGTTTTTGGGGAAGGATAGGGTGTTTTGCCCTGAGTTTCTTTCTTGTTGCTTTTACTGTTGAAATGATGATTGCAAATTTGAATTATGCGTTGGATTTTAGCAAACCTACAAAAACAATAATAACAATTGAAGATAAAGATTTTGATTATAATCGAAGATCACCAAACAGTTATGAATTTGAATTTACGATTGACGGCAGAGAATTTGATATTGAAGTGCCGTCATCGGTATATGATGAATACGACGTGGGTGATATATATGAGCTTATTGTATATAATGGTGCTTTTGATGAAGCGTTTTATATGTCAAACGATGTTACCTAATAAAAACAAATAAAATATTTAAAAACAAAATCAAGCCACAGCTTTAAACGTAAGCTGTGGCTTGATTTTAATAGTGAATTATTAAAGTACCTTACTTAAAAAGTCCTGAAGGCGAGGACATTTTGGGTTGTTAAAGATTTCGTCGGGGGTGCCTTCTTCGGCAATTACGCCTTCGTCGATAAATATAATTCTGTCGGCAACCTCGCGGGCAAATCCCATTTCGTGGGTTACTACCACCATGGTCATACCCTCTTTTGCCAGGTCTTTCATAAGCTCCAACACTTCGCCAACCATCTCGGGGTCAAGCGCACTTGTGGGCTCGTCAAACAGCATAACCTCGGGATCCATACAAAGAGCACGAACAATTGCAATACGCTGCTTCTGACCGCCTGAAAGCTGTGAAGGATATGCGCCTGCGCGGTCGGCAAGACCTACTTTTTCAAGAAGCGCCATAGCCTTTGCTTCGGCATCGGTACGACTCATTTTTAGTAGCTTCATAGGGGCTATTATCATATTTTTCAGCACTGTCATATGGGGAAAAAGATTGAATTGCTGAAATACCATTCCCATTTTTTGACGGTGGAGATTTATGTTTGTTTTATCGTCGGTTATATCGGTATCGTTAAAGTATATGTGGCCGTCTGTAGGTTCTTCAAGACGGTTAAGGCAACGTAAAAAAGTAGATTTTCCCGAGCCTGATGCGCCGATGATAACAACAACTTCACCTTTTTTGATTTCGGTGTCAATGCATTTTAAAACTTCGATTTTTTCGAAGTTTTTAACTAATCCTTCGGTTTTAATTAAGGTTTCATTAGTGATCACTCTTACGCAGCCTCCTTTCAAGACGTCCTACAAGCCAGGTGAGTACCATAACTACCACGAGGTAAATTGCCGCAACCGTAAGGAGTGGTAAGAAATAAGAATATGTACGACCTGCGATTGAGTTACCTGCCTTTGTAAGGTCCATAACACCAACGTAACCTGCAACAGAGGTTTCTTTAAGAAGTGCGATAAACTCGTTACAAAGGGTAGGGAGTACGGCTTTGAACATCTGGGGAATAACTATGTGAATCATTGTCTGAACATAGTTAAAACCAAGACTACGGCCTGCCTCGAACTGACCGTTATCTACCGCCATAATACCGCCACGGAAAATTTCGGCAACGTATGCGCCTGAATTTATACCAAAGGCGAATATTGCAACGGGTACGCCATCTCGTGCGGATACAAATATGAGGAAATATGATATCATAAGCTGTACAACAACAGGGGTGCCACGGATAACTGTGAGGTATACTTTACATATAGCGTTCAATAACTTGAGTATAGCAAATCCAAAACCGTGACGTGTGCCGCTTTTGTCGTATGAAGAGCGTATAGCTGCAACCACGATACCAATAACTACACCAATTACCAAAGCACCTGCGGTGATTTTAAGCGTGTTGACTATACCATCAAGCATTTGCTTGTAGCGGTCGCCCTGAATGAATACAAAGTCAAACTCGTATGCAAATGAGTTCCACAAATTTTTAAACCAATCTAAAATACTAATCACATCCATTCGTAAAATGCACAAATAAGGGCGGTTTAAAACCGCCCTTAAATTTTAATATAAGGATTATTCGTCAGCCTTGATGTATTCGTCAACAATCTTCTGAACTGTGCCGTCAGCAATAAGCTCTTTAAGAGCGTCGTTAACCTTGGTCTGAAGCTCGGTATTTTCTTTTGCAAAGCAGATAGCATAATCTTCATTAGCATACTCGGTGTCAAGAATCTTGAGACCTTCGTTTGCTGCAACGTAAGCCTTTGCAGGCTCGTTGTCGATGATAACACAGTCAACCTTACCTGCCTTTAAAGCTTCTACAGCCAAAGCGCCGTTAGCGTACTTTGTAACATTTTCTTCACCATAACCACCATTTTCAACGGTGTCGGAAGCATAGATGTCGCCTGTAGTGCCCTGCTGAACGCCGACCTTTTTGCCGTTTACATCGTCAAGAGAAGCAATACCGCCATCTTCTTTAACTATAACAACCTGAACACCCTTCGCATAGCTGTCAGAGAAGTTAACCTTTTCAAGTCTTTCATCGGTAACGGTCATACCTGCCATACCCATATCATATTTGCCCTGTTGAACACCTGGGATGATAGAGTCGAAATCAACGTCGGCAATTTCGAGTTCCATACCGAGTTTTTCAGCGATGGCAGCAGCGATTTCAGCGTCAATTCCTATGACTTTGTCACCATCGTAATATTCGTATGGAGGGAACTCAGCATTGGTGGCCATTGTAAGAACCTTTTTGCCGTCTGCATCTGAACTTGTGTCGTTTGTGCCGCAACCTGCAAAGCAAAGAAGAATGCAAAGTGCCAAAACAGCGGCTAAAATTTTCTTTAAGTTTTTCATTTTTGTTACCTCGTTTCAAAAAATAAAATATGATTACAAGTTGCGTAATCTTTAAGGATGAGCCGATTTTAACACATTGTATTCTGTTTGTCAAGAGAAAATGCATAAATATTTTTGATAAAATGAATTTTTCTTTTAAATATGCAAAAATAATGCATATTTATCCCATTTTAGAGAAAATATGCATTGATTATTAGTAAAAACTGTGTAATCCGAAGCGTTGTTCTTCTTTGATCATTGATAATACAGTCAGTATATTTTTGTACGTGATGTCAAAAGTTGTGTTATCGGCAGAGCTATCAGATACTGCTAATTGTCCGATATAAATTGATATTTTATCTAAAAACTCGTGATTTACAAAGATTGACATTTTTTCTTTTTGGTTTACCCAATTATCTTCAAGGGCTGAAGAGGAAAGGGTCTTATTGCGATATCTTTCTATGTCGGATGCGGTTTGCTTGCAGGATTTATCGATGTAAAAATAGCTGTAAACGCATATAGATATCAAAATAACCAAGATTATTCCTGCGGGGATAAGTCTTTTCATATTTTAAGTTTCACTGCCTTTTTATTATTGTATGGTTCCCGTCACGGTCGAGCGTCATTAAAAATACTTGTTTTGCCGAAGTGCGTTCTGATTTTAGTATCATTTGGAGTTTATCGGGCGCGAACTTCAGAGCTTTTAATGATTCGTAAACTATTTTGCCGTCGCTTATAACGGGGAGGGGTAGGTAGTCGTCGGGAAGGTTTAGCTCTATATCTTTTGTAGTTACGGTTTGTGCGTCCTTTTTAAGCAGTACACTTAAATTTCCGTTGACCTCTAAAACGGCAAATGCAACGTCGGATAAATTAAAAACGTTCTGAATGCGGAGCTGTTCTATAAGATCTACCACAGTCATACGAACGTTACGCATGGCTTTCTGGTCTATGACTCCGTTTTTTATAATTACTACCGATTTGCCGTTTAAAAGTTTGCGCATACAAAAACTTTTCATAGAAAGAATAGAAATAATAATTTCGAGGAATACCAAAACTAAAATTGCGGCAATGCCAATGGACACGGGTTGCTCGCTGTCTTGAAGCGGAATGGCTGCGATTTCGGATATGAGCAGTGTTACAACCAACTCGTTGGGTTGCATATCGCCAATCTGACGTTTACCCATAAGACGAATTGCAAGGGTTACTATAAAGTATAAAATAATTGTGCGAAGCACGGTAGAAATCATTAAAATCACCCTGTTTAGTATTTGCTTTTTTTTCTTGCAATATTAGTGACGTAATGATATAATGTATCTGTTAATATATAACATTAATGTCAAAGTGAGGTATTTGGTTTGGCAAGTAATACTTTAAACAAGGCGAACTTTTTTAGCGATATGAAAAAATTTATGCCACTATTAAAAAATTTGGTTTCAAAGGATTTTAAAATTAAATATCGCCGCAGTGTACTTGGTGTTGCGTGGAGTGTGCTTAATCCACTTCTAACAATGCTGGTTCTTACTGTTGTTTTTAGCATACTTTTGCGAATAGATGTTGGTACGGATTTTGCTACTTACTATATAGTGGGTGCTTCTATGTGGAACTTTTTTTCTGAGGCCACTTCAAGCTCAATAACCTCTATTTTAGGGGCTGCGCCGCTTATAAAAAAAGTTTATATACCAAAGTATATATTCCCGCTTGAAAAGTGTTTGTTTTCGTTGGTGAATTTTGCATTTACCCTAATTGCTGTATTATTTGTAATGTTTGTTCGTGGTATATACCCGACATGGACGACGCTGTTGTTCTTTGTGCCTGTTGTATACTGTTTTGTTTTTTCGTGTGGCGTAAGTCTGTTTCTAAGTGCTATCACGGTTTATTTCAGAGATATTCAACATCTTTATGGTGTGTTCATGACGATGTTGATGTATCTGACGCCTATACTATATAATGTTGAACTTCTTGAAGAGCATAAAATAGTTTCAAGTATTGTTAACATTAATCCAATGACTCATTATGTAATGTATTTCAGGGATGTGGTTATGAATAATACCATACCGGGTGTTGCAGAAAATCTGATTTGTGTAGGTATTGCGTTGGGTGCGTTTTTGATTGGTGCGCTTGTGTTTAAAAAGGCGCAACGCAAGTTTATTTTGCATATTTAAAGGAGTGTGTTTTAAATGAACGAAAATGCTGTTGAGCTTCGTAATGTCGAAATGCACTTTAATATGAGTAAGGAAAAACTTGAAAGTCTTAAAGAGTATTTTTTAAAACTTGTAAAAAGGCAGCTTTATTTCGAAGATTTCGTTGCTGTTGACAATGTGTCTTTCGATATTAAAAAAGGCGACGTTTTTGGTATAGTCGGTCTTAACGGTTGTGGTAAGAGTACGACGTTGAAGATTATTTCGGGTATTTTGGAACCGACTAAAGGTACGGTTAAAACCTATGGCACAATTGCTCCACTTATAGAGCTTGGTGCGGGTTTTGATATGGACCTTACAGCGCGTGAGAATATTTATCTCAACGGTTCGGTACTTGGATATTCCAAGAAGTTTATGGATGATAAGTTTGACGAGATAGTTGAATTTTCGGAAATGCGAGATTTTTTGGACGTACCTATGAAAAACTATTCATCGGGTATGGTGGCGCGTATTGGCTTTGCAATTGCTACCGTTACAACACCGGATATACTCATTGTTGATGAGATTCTTGCGGTAGGTGACTTTTTATTCCAGCAAAAGTGCGAAGAACGCATCAACTCTATGATAAACGATGACACTACTGTTATTATTGTTTCTCATTCAATTGATCAAATTGAACGTCTTTGCAAGCACTGTGTATGGCTTGAAAAGGGCAAGGTTAAAATGATAGGCGAAGCAAGTGAGGTTTGTGATGCTTATAAAAATTCTCAAAGGTAGGCTAAGTAATGTTTGAAAAGGTACCTGTACAGGAAAAATCTATTAAAGGTGCTTTAAAAAGATTGGCACTGCGACTTAAAGAGCATCCGCGTCTTTTTGCGCTTATAAGAATGCCGATTGTAGCTCTCAGAAAAATCCGCCGCAAGTTGAACCGACTTGTCGGCGGCTTTGCTGTACGATATAAAATAAGTGGCAGACGTCGTAAAAGTGAAACGTCGGCTACATTTTATAAAAACGTAAAGTTCAGCATTGTGGTTCCGCTTTATAATACGCCGATTAAGTTTTTGCGCGAAATGATTAAATCTGTACAAAATCAGACATACAGTAACTGGCAATTGTGTATGGCTGATGGCAGTGACGACGAACATAATTATGTGGGTGAATATATAAAGTCTTTGTGTGATGAGAGAATTGCTTATAAAAAGCTTAACGAAAACAAAGGTATTGCCGATAACACAAACGAATGTATTGCCTTGTCGAACGGCGATTTTATAGCACTTTTTGACCACGATGACCTGCTTCATCCATCGGCGCTTTTTGAGATGATGAAGGCGATAGAAGAAAAGGATGCTGACTTTATTTATACCGATGAGGTCACGTTTGTTGGTAGGCCGAATAATATAACGATATATAATTTTAAACCTGATTATTCACCCGATACGTTGCGTTCGTATAATTATATTTGTCACTTTACCGCTTTTAAAAAGCAATTGCTTGAAGAGGTGGGCGGATTTGACAAGGAGTATGACGGTAGTCAGGATTATGACCTGATTTTGCGACTTACCGAAAAAGCAAAAAATATTGTGCATATATCAAAAGTCCTTTATTTTTGGCGTTCGCACAAAGCGTCGGTTGCGTCTGATGTATCGGCAAAGCCGTACGTTATAGAGAGTGCAAAACGTGCGCTTGGTGCACATCTGGAAAGACTTGGACTATCGGGTAGTGTAGAAGATGCAGATGTTCCTACCACCTATAAGATACAGTATGATACTGTGGGCGAGCCGTTGGTGTCGATAATTATTCCAAATAAAGATCATACCGACGACCTTGAAAAATGCCTGAGTTCGGTATATGAAAAATCTACCTATAAGAACTTTGAGGTAATTGTCGTAGAGAACAACAGCACCGAAAAAGTGACCTTTGAGTATTATGAAGAAGCAATTAAAAAGTATAATAATCTGAAACTTATAACCTGGGAAAGCGGATTTAATTATTCCGCAATCAATAACTTTGCCGAAGCCCAAGCAAAAGGCGAATATGTGTTGCTTCTTAACAATGATATAGAGGTAATAACACCCGACTGGATTGAGCAGATGCTGATGTTTGCTCAGCGTAAAGACGTAGGCGCTGTTGGCGCCAAGCTTTATTATGATGATGACACTATTCAACACGCAGGTGTTATTGTAGGTCTTGGTGGAGTTGCGGGCCATTCTCATAAAGGTTTTGCACGTGATAATCCAGGCTATATGGCGCGTGCGGCTATTGTTCAGAATTTGAGTGCTTGTACTGCGGCTTGTCTTATGATACGAAAGGACGTATATGACGAGGTCGGTGGTCTTGACGAAGGGTATGCTGTTGCCTTTAACGACATTGATTTTTGTATGAAAATTCGTAAGGCGGGATACTTGATAGTATTTACACCGTTTGCCGAGTTTTATCATTACGAATCAAAGAGTCGCGGTGACGAGGATACACCCGAAAAGCGCAATCGGTTTAATAGTGAGATATTCCGTTTTCAAGAGCGATGGGGAAAAGAGCTTAAAGCGGGCGACCCATATTATAATCCTAACTTATCTCTGGACAGCGAAGATTTTTCTTTAAGATGATATTGAAATGCTATTCTTTATGGATAGCATTTCTTTTATCAGCACTTATTGTTAAAAAAATAACAATAAAATTTATTTCAGAAAAGAAATTTTAAAAAAGTTTGTCTAATTTTTAACAAACCTATTGACAATGAATATCATATAGTATATAATGGCTATCAAATTCGGGAAATCAATCCCTATATGGAGGTTTTTATATTATGGCAAGAGTTTATAATTTTAGTGCAGGTCCTTCAATGCTACCCGAAGAGGTACTTAAGACCGCTGCTGATGAAATGTTGGAGTTTGGTACAACCGGTCAATCGGTTATGGAAATGTCACACCGCTCAAAAGAATATCAGGCAATATTTGATGAGACAGAAGCTAATCTGCGTGAGATAATGAACATACCGGATAACTATAAAGTTTTATTCTTACAAGGCGGCGCTTCAACTCAGTTTGCAATGATTCCGCTTAATCTTATGAACAAGAATAAAAAGGCTGACTTTATTATTACAGGTCAGTGGGCAAATAAGGCTTATAAAGAGGCGGCTCGTTACGGCGAGGCTCGCGCAGTTGCATCAAGCGCTGATAAGACATATTCTTATATTCCAAAGACTACCGCTGCTGATTTTGACCCCGACGCTGACTTTGTTCATATTTGTATGAATAACACCATTTACGGTACAAAGTATAACGAACTACCCAATACAGGCAACGTTCCGCTTATTGCAGATATTTCAAGCTGCATTCTCTCAGAGCCGATTGACGTTTCAAAATTTGGTATGCTTTATGCAGGCGCTCAGAAAAACGTTGCTCCCGCAGGTGTTACAATTGTAATTATCCGCGAAGACCTTATTGGTAACGCTATGGATATTACACCTACAATGCTTAACTACGTTACACACGCTGAAAACGGCTCAATGTTTAACACACCACCTTGCTATGCAATCTATATTGCAGGTCTTACATTCAAGTGGATTAAAAAGATGGGCGGCCTTGAAGCAATAAAAGAAATGAACGTTAAAAAGGCGAATATACTTTATGATTTCCTTGACAACAGCAAGATGTTTAAGGGCACTGTTGTGGCAGAAGATCGTTCGCTTATGAACGTACCTTTTGTAACAGGTAACGATGAGCTTGACGCTAAGTTTGTTGCAGAATCCAAGAAAGCCGGCTTTGTAAACCTTAAGGGTCACCGTAGCGTTGGTGGTATGCGTGCGTCTATTTATAACGCAATGCCTGTTGAAGGTGTAGAAAAGCTCGTAGAGTTTATGAAAAAATTTGAAGAGGAGAACGCATAATGTATAAGATTAAAACTTATAACAAAATCTCAAAAATCGGACTTCAGGTTTTTGATGATAAATATACAGTAGGTGACGAGGTAGAAAATGCCGATGGCGCGATCGTGCGTTCTGCCGCTTTACACGATACTGAGTTTCCCGCAACACTGAAGGCAATTGCCCGTGCGGGTGCGGGCACTAACAACATACCGATTGACCGCTGTAGCGAACAGGGTATAGTTGTGTTTAACACACCCGGTGCTAATGCTAACGCTGTTAAAGAATTGGTGCTTGCAGGTATGCTTATATCATCCCGTCGTGTTATCCCTGCAATTGAGTGGGCAAAAACACTAAAGGGCGAGGGTGATGCAGTAGGTAAACTCGTAGAAAAAGGTAAGGGCGCATTTGCGGGTCCCGAGCTTAAGGGAAAAACCTTGGGTATTATTGGTCTTGGTGCAATTGGTGTTATGGTGGCAAATGCCGCTAACCACCTTGGTATGACAGTTTACGGCTACGACCCGTATCTTTCGGTAAACTCTGCATGGAACTTAACACACAATGCCGTTCATATTTACGATATTAACGAAATTTACAAAAAGTGTGATTATATAAGCGTTCACGTGCCGCTTACTGACAGCACAAAGAATATGATTAACGCTGCCGCTATCGCTAATATGAAAGACGGCGTGCGTATCCTTAACTTCTCACGTGCAGGTCTTGTAAACTCTGATGATATGCTGGCAACTTTAGAAAACGGTAAGGTAGCGGCGTACGTTACCGACTTCCCGACCGAAGAGATGCTCTGTGTTGACGGTGTTATTGCAATTCCTCACTTGGGTGCTTCTACACCTGAGTCTGAAGACAACTGCGCTGATATGGCGGCAAGACAGCTTATTGACTATATCGAAAACGGTAATATTACAAACTCTGTAAATATGCCTGCAATTTCGATGCCCAGAAGCGGTAAGCACCGCGTATGTGTAATGCACAAGAACATACCTAATATGCTTACAGCAATTACCGGTATTGTTGCCGAAAACAACGTTAACATTGAAAATATGCTTAATAAATCACGAGGGGACTACGCATATACAATGATTGACGTAAGTGTTGATGATACCGCCGCAGTAGAGGAAAGAATTGCCGCTATTGACGGTGTAATAAGAGTACGTGTTATTTAATGTGCAATTAAATAAAATGCAAAAGCACTCATCATAGAGATATGGTGAGTACTTTTTTGTTGAACTTAAATGAAAAATATGGTAAACTAAAAATATAATAAGATTACACTATATCTTTTCGGGAGATGGTTTTGTGAAAAAGTTATTATCTTATTTGTTAGCATTTATACTCATTGTTTCGGTGGTGCCATTTGGTGCGTTTACGCTTACCGCAAGCGCAGCGATGGAACATTACTATGGAAACTACACCTATATAATTAATGATGAAGGCGCTATTATAACAGAATTTGATACAAGTATTGGTGGTAAAGTAATAATTCCTAATACATTTAATTACACCACTGTCGTAGGTATAGATTCCTCTGCTTTTAAAGATTGCACATATATTACAAGTGTAATTTTCAATGACCATATTAAAAGTATAGGTAGCGATGCGTTTAGAGGTTGCACAAGTCTTTCGAGTGTGACCTTAGGTAACTCTGTAACTAACATAGGCGCTTATGCGTTTTATAATTGCACAAGCCTTACAAGCATAAATATACCCAACAGCGTCACAAGTATTGGGGGCTATGCGTTTTATAATTGTACAAAGCTTGCAGATATTACTATACCGGATAGCGTTACAAGTATTGGCGGCAGCGCATTTATAGGCACAGTGCCTTATAATAATATAGATAATTGGCATGACGATGTATTATATATTGAAGATAATTTAATCGAATGTAAAACCTCTAAAAGCGGTGCGTACACTATTAAGGATAATACTAAGATAATAGCCGGTCGGGCATTTTATAATTGTTCAAATCTTACGGGTGTAACAATTCCTAACAGCGTTGAAAGTATATGTTCCGATGCATTTGAAAAATGTACAGGTCTTACAAATATAACTATACCGGATAGTGTTAAAATCATAGATAACTATGCGTTTTATAATTGTACAGGTCTTATAGCTGTAACTATTGGTGACGGTGTTGAAAGCATTGGCAAATGGGCATTTGAAAAATGTACCAGCCTTACAAATATAGTTATACCTAATAGCGTTAAAAGTATTGGCATTGGAGCGTTTTCTAATTGTACAGGTCTTATAAGTGTAACTATTGGTGACGGTGTTGAAAGTATTGGCGGTGGATCTTTTAAAAAATGCACAGGACTTACAAATATAACTATACCTGATAGTGTTAAAAGTATAGATTCCTATGCGTTTGAAAATTGTACAGGTCTTATAAGTGCAACTATTGGTGACGGTGTTATAAGTATAAATGCGGGAGCTTTTTATAATTGTACAAATATTGAAAGTATAACTTTGCCGTTTATTGGAGGCAGCGCAAAAGAAAATCAACATCTCGGCTACATATTTGGTGGTGTGTATAGTAATGATAATTCTTATGTACCGAGTTCTTTGAAAACTGTTGTTATTTCTGATAAATGTGAAAGTATAGCTGCCAATTCATTTAGTGATTGCACTGGTCTTGAGAGTGTAATAATCGGTAATGGTGTCAAAAATATAGATGAATATGCATTTAGTGGTTGTACTGGGCTTAAAAACATAGTTATACCAGACAGTGTTACAAGGATACATGATTATGTGCTTTATGGTTGCAATAGTCTTGAAAGTATAACCTTGCCGTTCGTTGGCTCTTCGGACTATTTAAACGGTTCAAGTTATGATTTTTTAGGGTATATTTTTGGTAGAGATAAAAGCGCCAGTAGTGGTTCAACAAAGCAGGGTGGATATTACTTTTATATTCCTGATAGTCTTAAAAGCGTAACTATAACCAATGCTACTGCTATAGGTGAAGCTGCGTTTGAGAATTGCTCAAATCTTACCAGCATTACTATAAACGATGGTATTACGAGTATAGGTAAATATGCGTTCTATAATTGTGGCGGACTTGCTAATATCACTATACCGAATAGCGTTACTAATATAGGATACCAAGCGTTTTATGGTTGTAATAATCTTGAAAATTTGACGGTACCGTTTGTTGGTTCTTCAAGAGAGGTTAATAAAACTTACGATTCGGTTTTGGGGTATTTTTTTGGTCATGAAGGTACATCGAATAGAAATGGTACAATAAAACAACAGTATGGTACCTCTTCGACATTATATTATTACTATTATATGCCTTCGAGTTTAAAAAACGTAACGATAACCGATGCGACACATATACCGTATGGCGCTTTTTATAATTGTGAAAATCTTACAAATATTACCATAAACGACGGTGTTTCAAGTATAGGTGACAGAGCATTTTATCAGTGTAAGGGTATTACGGAGATAGTTATCCCTGATAAAGTTACGAGTATAGGTATGGCTACATTCAGTGGTTGTACAAGTCTTGAGAGTGTTTCTTTCTCTGATAAGGTTACAAGCATAGGTGATAGTGCGTTTGATTATCGCTGCGAAAGTCTTACAGATGTTTGGTATTCGGGAACTGTAGATGATAGAGAAAATATAAGTGTAGATACTTTTTATAATGCCAATCTGATAAATGCTACGTGGCATTATGAAACATGTAAGGACAAATCAACACACACCTATGATAATTCGTGCGATGCTGAGTGTAATGTTTGTAATCATATTAGAACACTATTAGTTCACGTTTATGATAACGATTGCGATACCGCTTGTAATAACTGTGATTACACGAGAGACGTTACCCATGCTTACGGAGATTGGATAACCAAACTTGAACCGACTTGTGTAAGCTCAGGCTTAAAATTAAAAATTTGTGGCATTTGTGGCGATACAGTTACTGAAAGTATAAATGCTACAGGTGTTCATAGTTATAATGCGGTAGTAACCGAGGCAACATGTACCGAGCAGGGTTACACAACACATACTTGCAGTGAGTGCGGCAACAGTTTCGTTAACAGTTACATTGACGCTATCGGGCATATCTACGATGATGATTTTGATGCTTTTTGCAACGAGTGTAATACTGAGAGGGTTGCTAAAGAACGTGGCGACACTGATGGTGACGGTCAGATTAACAACCGTGACCTTGTGTTACTTATCAGATATATTAACGGTTGGGAAGTTGAAACCGACGAAAAGGCTGCCGACGTAAATAATGATGGAAAAATCAATAATAAAGATTACGTGTTGTTGATGAGGCGCCTTAATGCTTTGGGAAATTAAATAATATATAGAATGGCGGGGATTATATCCCCGTCGTTTTTATACAATATATATTTAACACTCTATCGAACTAAAGTGAATGTGACCAAAAGTTATGCAGTTTTTTGTGCAAGTATACAAATGTAAGCAAAATTTTAAAAAACACTTTACAAAACTAAAGTGGTAAAGTATAATAACAACATCAATTTAAAAACCGAAAGGGTAAAAGGAGAAAGTTATTATGAAAAAGATTATTGCATTACTTATGGTAGTTGCTATGTTGTTCTGCTTTGCAGGCTGCGGTAACAACGACACAGCATCAAATTCGTCTGATGCGGCTGTTGTTAAGTCTGATGTACAATACATTCAGGATAAGGGCAAGTTGGTTGTTGGTATGACGATTTATGAGCCTATGAATTACAAGGACGAAAATGATGAGTGGACCGGTTTTGATACTGAGTTTGCACAGGCTGTTGCAGAAGAGCTTGATGTTGATGTTGAATTTATCGTTATTGACTGGAACAACAAGTGGGCAACATTAGAGTCAAAGAAGATTGACGTTGTATGGAACGGTATGACACTTTCGGATGAAGCCAAGGCAAATGCAAGCTGCACAAATCCTTATGTTCTTAATGCTCAGGTTGTAGTTATGAAGGCTGATAAGCTTAGCAGTTACACCACAGAAGAATCACTGAAGGATTTAAGTTTTGCTGTTGAAGCAGGTTCTGCGGGTAAAGATATTGCAGCAGAAAAAGAATATAACTATAAAGAATACGATGCTCAGAGTGATGCGCTTACTGCTATCAAGACCGGCAAGGCAGACGCTTGTATTATAGACATTACAATGGCAAAGGCAATGACAGGTGAAGGCACAAGCTTTGCTGATTTGGGAGTTGGCATTTCACTCACCGAAGAGGAATATGCAATCGCTTGCCGCAAGGGCTCGGATCTTACTGCAAAGATTAACGAATTGATGAAAGCAATGAAGGATGACGGTTCATTGCAGACATTGGCAGATAAATATTCATTAACACTTGCTGAATAATTATAAGATGCATATTAAATAGAGGCCTATTTTTAGGTCTCTATTTAATGCTGTTTGAGAGGAACATAAAATGTTTATTGAAGTAGTAATTAATTTGTTTAAAAACTTTTTGGTTACATTACAGCTTTTTGGATTTACACTGCTTTTTTCGTTGCCACTGGGATTGATTATCTCTTTTGGCTCAATGAGTAGATTTAAACCGCTTAGCTTTTTGGTTAAAATTTTTGTATGGGTTATCCGTGGAACGCCGCTTATGCTGCAGCTTATTTTGTTTTATTTTGGACCAGGCCTGTTGGTCAGCGCAGCAGAAGCCAGCGGTGTTGACAATGGCTTTGTTGATTTTATGAGAACACTTAATATGGCCGACCCGTTGGTTACTGCAATAATAGCGTTTTCAATAAACTACGCATGCTATTTTTCGGAAATCTTCCGCGGCGGAATTCAGGGAGTACCAAAGGGTCAACAAGAAGCGGGCGAGGTTCTGGGTCTTACCAAAACGCAGATATTCTTTAAAATCACGCTTTTGCAAATGATAAAAAGAATTGTGCCGCCTATGTCAAATGAAATTATTACTTTGGTAAAGGACACTTCGCTTGCCCGTACTATAACCGTGTATGAGATTATCTGGGCGGCTCAGGACTACATAAGAGTAGACGGTCTTTTGTGGCCATTGTTCTTTACGGGTGTTTACTATCTGGCGTTTAGCGGACTGCTTACACTATTGTTTAATTTCATTGAAAAGAAATTAAGTTATTTCAAGGTTTAAGGGGGATTGGTTATGCCTTTTTTGGAAATAAAGGATATTTATAAAAGCTTTGGTAAAACAGAGGTTTTAAAGGGTATAAGCTTTTCTCTGGATGAAGGAGAGGTTATATCTATAATCGGTTCTTCGGGTAGCGGTAAAACCACGTTGCTTCGTTGCCTTAATTTTCTTGAAACGCCCGACAAAGGAACTATAAGCGTAAAGGATAAGCTTCTTTTTGACGGGGAGAATAAGGCAGCTTTAAAGGATGAGAAAATACGCGAAAACCGATTGCATTTCGGACTTGTTTTTCAATCGTTTAATCTCTTTCCGCAATATAGCGTGTTAGATAATGTGATGCTGGCGCCAAAACTTCTGAAAAAAGGAACTAATAATGAAATAGAGGTGAAATCGCGTCAGCTTATAGATCAGGTTGGTCTTACCGAGAAAATTGATAGCTACCCATGCGAGCTTTCGGGTGGTCAGCAGCAGCGTGTGGCAATAGCGCGTGCACTTGCCATGAACCCTGATATTCTTTGTTTTGACGAGCCTACAAGTGCGCTTGACCCCGAGCTTACAGGTGAAGTGCTGCGTGTAATCAAAGGTCTTAAAGAGCAGGGTAGTACAATGATTGTAGTAACACACGAAATGGAATTTGCCAAAAACGTGTCGGATAAAATTATCTTTATGGCTGATGGCATTATTGAAGAAATGGGTACCCCGCAAGAGATTTTTGAAAATCCAAAGAGTGAAAAAACCAAACATTTTTTGCAAAATTCATTAGAAAAAATTTAAAGGCGGTAGTATATGATTTCGGACAAGCAAGATATTAAAGAATTGTTTTCACTTATTTTATCCCTTGAATCAACCGATGATTGCGAGTTGCTTTTTGAAGATTTATGTACCGCTAAAGAACTTGAGCAGATGGCACAACGTGTTAAGGCGGCAAAACTTTTGCTTGAAGGTAAAACATATAATCAGGTAATGGAAGAGTGCGAAATATCTTCGGCAACGCTAAGTCGTGTGTCACGCTGTGTTCAGTATGGCAAAGGGTATAAAACTTTTATAAAATAAATTCACAGCACTTGCTATTGTGATTTAGCAGGTGCTGTATTTTTGTGTAGATTTTTGTCAAATTCAATAAAAATACTTGACAATATTTAATAAATAATGTATATTTAACATAATAAATTGTGTATAGTATGGAGTTTTAATGCAGGAAAATTTTACTGACAACCAGTTGGTCGAGCTTATAAACGGCGGCGAGTATAAGTATTTACAATTTTTGATAAATCGATATATGCCTTACATAATAAGTGTGGCGTCGCGTTATAACGCAGGCGGACTCGATACTGAGGACTTTATACAGGAAGGTATTCTGGCGATTTTTTCTGCGGTTAAGGTTTACAATCCGCAAAAAGCATCATTCAAAACCTTTGTTTGCCTTTGTATAAACAGGGCAATGTCGGCAGCACTCACGCGTGCGGCGGGTAGCGCTAAGCATATACCCGAAGGCTTGATTTCACCTATTGATGAGGTTGAACTTGCTGATATGAGCGATCCTGAAAGTATTCTGATTGAAAAAGAAAACTACGACGACCTGGAACATACTATAAAGCAGGATTTGTCACAGTTTGAATATAAAGTGTTGAGTGAGTTCTTAAGCGGAAAAGGTTATTCGCAGATAGCCGATACGTTGGGTGTTTCGGTAAAGTCGGTGGATAATGCATTACGTCGGATACGCACAAAAATTAAACAGTAATTAAGCGGGAAACCGTTTATATATGCCCAGGTAGTTTAAAAAGCCAAAGCGTTGTGTAAAAACAAAGATGTCGGTGCAAGTCCGTCCGGGGCTAATCCTAAAATCAAGAGAGGTAAAAAAAATGTTTGAAGACAAGACCCTAGTTTGCAAAGAATGCGGAGAAGAGTTCGTATTTACTGCAAGAGAGCAGGAATTTTATGCAGAGAAAGGTTTCGAAAACGAACCGCAGAGATGCAAACCCTGCCGCGACAAGCGTAAAAATGCAGGAAGGGCACCCCGTGAAATGCA
>JAZNWJ010000044.1:0-27096 GCA_045593245.1 Acutalibacteraceae bacterium
TCCCTCTGACGAGGGAGCTGTTGAGCGTTAGCGAAACTGAGGGAGAGAAACATTTAGTTTTATATATTATTTTTGTTTTTCTCTCCCTCCGTCTTTTGCTTTGCAAAATCCACCTCCCTCGTCAGAGGGAGGCAAATGCACGAGCCTGTATCTTGTATTATTCACCGGTTAACCTTTTTTGAACCACGCGACTATCGCGTGGTTTTCATTATACAACAAAAAAGACTCCCGAAGGAGTCTTTTTTGTTTTATCTTGAGTGAATACTTTCAGATTCCGGAGTAATTATAGCGCGTGCGCCATCTAACTGATAAAGACGTACGTAGTCGATTACTAAATCGCATTCTCCAATATCGTCATAAGCAGCCTCGATCCAACTGCTACCATCTTTCTGCGCTGTGAAAATATGGTTTTCAATAAGCATATAAGCATACTGGTCAAAGCCGAATGTATCAGAGTTGCCATAGCTTTCGCTTCCGCCAAAGTTCATTTGGTCTTTAGTAACGGTTGCAGTATAAAGCACACTGGTACCTGCAGCGTCAGTATAAACGGTAAATGTCATTTTATCTTCTGTCCACAAGAAACCGTACTTACGTGAAGTGATTTGTTCACTTGTATTACGAAGTGATTCCATATCATATTGCATAGTCGCATGACCGCCCTGATATGTTACAGCGCCGTTAACGCCACCGGTTGAAAGGTTACCGCTGTTTACAAGAATAGAAGCAGAATTTTGTGTATAACCACTACCTGCTGTTGCGCCGCTTGCAGTAAGCAACTGGGTTGGGAATGCGCCACTTGTAGGTGCATTTGCCCAGTCAAGGTCATATACAGCAAGGCTGTTGTCATTCTTGTCAAGTGAGTATGTATACCACTTGTGGATGTTAAACTTAATGTTATGGTCATCACTTGGTGCAGATACATTACTCCAGCTACCCCAGCTCCAAGTTTCGGTAGGTCTTTGAATAATTTCAAAGAGGTCCATTTCAAGTGTTTGAGTAGGCACCTTATACTTGTAACTTGTAACGTCGGTAGGTGTTGCATACGTGCTGGTACCATCGTAAACGCCGTTACGTTCATATACCTTGCTATAGAGTGATCTATCAATTGTTATATTACCATTACCAATGTCGTGTGTCAACAACCACCATGCAGGGAACGAATAACCGTCAGAAGGAACGGTAGCTACCATTTCAAGATAACCTTGTTTAAAGAGCATGCTATCCTTGCTGGAAATACCACTCATATAGAACTTATGCTCGGTGCTTGAAGTTGCTCCGGTAAATCCACGCTTAAGAGTAAGCTTACCGTCTTGTACTAAGTTTATACCCTTTGCTTCATCATCGGTAGCTTTACGGATATATTCAAACTCGGTATCAGCAGTACCCGGTGTATCGTCAGTACCCTTGTTTCTAAGAATCCAGTTGTCATAAGATACTGTACCATCTACAGCAGTTTCAAACTCGTCGCCCCAAGCGTAATAGTAAGTAGAACCATCAACTGTCACAGCAGCTTTTTCAGTACTGATTGTACCGCTTGTATCTTGTGGAATATCAAACAAGCCAGTATTTGCAATAAAGTAGTTAACTGCTTCTTCAACAGCGGTAAAGCTACCACCGCTAATAGTAAGCTTTGCGTTTGCTTTATCATAACTTGAAGAATAAGCGCTTACATCGCCCGCTGTCTTAATGTTAATTGTAAAGTTAGCAGTACTGCTACCAAGCGCCTTAGGCACGTCAACGCCTGTCATAGTCTCGAGATAAAGCTCTAACTTACGAGCAAAGTCGTAGTTATCAGCTTCATCATAGTAAATGCTGAATTTACCTTCTCTTACGTTTGGCCAGAAGCCGTCAAGTTCTATAGTTTCCTGACCTGTCATCTGACGCTGTAACATAGCAAGGTCACGCATATCGATTGTGCCGTTACCCGTTACGTCACCATAGATATAATCATAACCATCTTTCCATAAAAGGTTAGACTTAAGTGCAGTAACGTCGTTTGTAGTATATTCATCACCAACACCGTCGGCGTCAATATCCGCGCAAGGCATTTTCTTTGCAAAACTAACTGATCTTATAGGTGTTGCATTTTCACCGGTAATTCCGTACCAATCCTCACCAAGTGTAGGTGTACCAGAAGAATATTCAACTGAACCATCCTGCTTAATCACGTAGCAATTATTTAAATTAACATCAGGTGCATAACCTGCATATTTTTCATTAACACAGTTATTTAAAGAACAATTTTCAATTGTAGAACCATCGGCTGCATCGCCTGTAATAATGCCGCCTCCGTCACTTGCATCATATGCATAGCAGTTGCGGAAATTAATATTTTTTACAACACCTGTTGCAGCAAGTTGTGGTATGAAACCAGCACATGCATATTCATCACTTGCTATAGCACTATACAAACCGCTGATTGTATAACCATCACCATCAAGTGTACCTTCAAATGGCTTATAATCATAGAAAACAACTTCATAGGTTGTATTTTCAAAAATATCAATATCAACCCATTGTTTACCCTCAAGGTCAATGTTACAACCAAGCTTGTAATACTGTGGAACACCGTAATGTGTACCACCCGAAGCAATAATCATATAAAGTGTATCAGCGTCGTTGATGATATATGGGTCAGCCTCGGTACCGCTACCCTGGAGTGTATTATAATCGTTAAATACACCGCGATTTCCTCTTATAGCGCTATATTCATAAATAGTACCATATTCATCGGTTGAAGTAAGCACTTTATTTTTACGCCAAGAAAGTCGATATTCGCCCTGATTTTTATAAGAATCAGCAATCCAACTGTCATTATTCTTAAGTGTTGCTTTACCGTCAACGACATCCCAATTAAGCCAGTTAAGAAGCGGAGTATCCTCAACAGTAAATTCATTACTATCTAACTCATAACAGTTCACAACAGCATTATTGGCACCTGTATATGAATTAAGACCTGCAACTGTGCTGCTACCTGCAACACTTACACAACCAGTAACTGTGCTGTTGGTATTTGACTCTTGTGTTACTACGAAAGCGTAGTGCATATCAGTTGAGCCGGTATCGGTAATGGTTGTGTTTGTACCGTCGAACAAGCAGTTATCAAACTTTAAGCTCTTAGGTGCTCTGATTGATGAAACAAAACCTGTAACATAAGAAACATTACTGTAATTTGTTGCTTTAAGATATGAATTGGTTACAGCAACGTTAATAATAGCTGCGTTACAATTTTCTGGGCGTTTTGCATATGCGTCAACCTCAGGACACATAACAAATGTTTCGTATGAACCATTACCATCTGTATCTTTGTTATACTGGCCGTCCCAGATACCTACTGTTGCAGTAATTACAGCTGCAGAAGCGCTGTTTGTATCAACATAGTTTGTATCAAATGTAACGTTTTTAATTACTGCGTCACCTGTAAGCATTGGTACAAAACCGGTACCATTGTTCCAGTGGTTGGCAGCAGTTGTTTTACTGTAAAGACCATAGATTGTAACACCGTTACCGTTAAATCTACCACCAAAGTAATCAACATAACCGTCTCTGTGGTTGTTAAGAACCTGTGTTGATGATGATGTGTAAACATCGTTATAATGTTCTGAATAACAGTTAGCTGTATCGCCGCATAATGCCGCCTCAGTGGTTAGGCCTGTTGACCAGTTTTTAAGTGAAGAAGCCGCAGCCTCAAAAGCGGCTTGGTCGGCAAATGCACGTGTGTCATTAATATAAAGTGCATTAACGCTGTCAGCTACTTCGTAATAAACAGGAGTGCCGTCTGCATTGATACCTGTTGAACGAACCATTAAGAAAAGTTGTTCAACTGTTTTGATTATATATGGGTCTGCCTCGGTACCGGTACCGCCTGCAAAACCGCTTGCCTTAGTACCGTCCCAAACGTCATTGGTACCCCATTCCCAAGCGCCACATATACAGCTTGAAGTATTTGTTGTATAGTCAATTACGTTATAAAGATGCTTTGCGGTAAGACCTACCAAACCACAGTCAGCACAAACTTCACTATGTGTACCATCGTCGTTATCAGTAGCAGAAATATTATGGAACGCACGAAGCACAGGCACACCAGCCGTATTTGCAAACCAAGTACCGCCAAAGTCAAGCGCCATATTCTCTGTAGCAGCGGTGCCTTTCATCTGCTCTGTGGTGAGTTGTTTAATGTTATATGAACTATATACATTTGTATCAACGGTTTGGTCTGTGTAAACATTTGAATATGTTGAAGCAGCTTTTAAATTATACGCAACAGAAGATCCCTTTGCCAAAGGATCGCTACCAATACAAATGATATTGTTGACACTAATATTAAAATTAGAAGCACTACCTATCAAACCACCATATGATGTTACACTTGCAGCTGCAGTTACAGTATTTCCTGATAACAAACAGTTCTTAATTGTAACATTAGCGTTTTGAACATTACCGCATAAAAGACCAGCCGTAGCAACTGAAGACCCTGCGCTACCCATACTTGTAAAGGTAGTATTTTTAACAACACAATTTTCAACTGTTATTGTTCCAGGATTGGAATAACTACCGCCGCTATTCCAAGCAACTATAGCCGCAGCACCATTAGAATAATTGCTGGAACCCATATAAAAAGCAGAATCTATAATAATTATATTTTTAAATGAAACAGCCTTGTTAGTGTTGGACGCGTTAACACATGCGAATAAGGCTGATGCAACGCTTTGATTACCGTTAAGGTTTTTAATTACAACACCGTTACCGTCAAAATGACCAGCAAATGGAGTCGCATTACTCGTTGCTGCCCAAGTTTTATTTTTCATATCAAATTCTTTGATACCATCGGCAATTTTATAATATTTACCATCAGTAGAAAGATTTGACGCGCCTTTTGCAAGATATGCAAGCTCAGCAGGTGTCGCAATTTCAATCGGATCATCAATTGTACCTGCACTTTCGGTATCGGCAATTGAACCGGCAGTACTGCCATCCCATTCAACAACTATACCTTCGGTTTCGGCGCTGGCATCAAAAGTAACGCCAACGTTTGCTGCAAAGAGCGAGCCTATAAGCATAGCAAATGCAAGTACCAGACTTAATACTCTTTTAGCGTTTTTGTTTAAAGTTATTTTCATAAAAACCTCTCTTTTCTTTTCACAGATATGTGAATATTTAGGTTTAATTTCTATTGTTCTTGTAAGTTTTATTGTGAGTGTTGCTCACAGTGATATTTTTGCCTTTGGCAAAAGTGATATTGAAACCATACGGTTTCAGTTATATTAAATTCGCCTCTTAAACTCGCGAAGCGAATAAAACTGTGTATAGCACAATATCACTGCTTTAGCAATATCACTCGCCTGTCAAGGCGAATATAACTGCTAAATGCCTGCGGCATTTAGCGAGGCCAGATTACGATATCATCATCTTCATCGCCAAAGTTAGCGTTTGGGTCACTTGTAACGATAATATCAGTAAGGTCTAATTCATATATTTCAATTTTTGATTTCTCAAACATAATTCGAATTTCCTTTCTTTAACGTATGTCATTGCGAGTGACGGTAGTCACGTGGCAATCTATATTAGATTCTTCGTCACTACCTGGCTCGACTACCGTCTCGGTCGGTGCTTCTGCTTTGCAGAGGTGTCCACCGGACACCCGCACCCTCTGAATGACGTTTATTAATATTATCGTATTATTATGCGCCTGCTCTTGCAGCGAGCATTTCGCTGTAGTAAACAAGTGCCATTGAAGCATTTACGTGATACATATAATCCTCGCCAGCGTTCATAGCGTTAATAGCATAACCTGCAGCACTGTATGTACCAAAGTCATAAGCAGAACCATTATAGTTTACAGTAACCTGTACATCCTTACAAAGCTTGCTTACAGGAAGCTCTTTAAATCTGTAAAGGTGGTATCTACCTGCGCCCTTGTTGTTTACCCAGTTGGTACCAAGAGTACCGCTTGTTTCAACAGCTTCGGTAGTATAGGTTTCACCGTCTACTGTAAATGTAACGGTAATATTGCTGCGATATGTTTTGTATTCGTCGTGGAACGCAAACATAAATCCAATATGTGGATTAACCTTTAAGTTAAGAGAAGTTGTGTACATATCAAATACGTTTTCTTCGGTCTGAGTGCCAAATACATCTTCATTGTATCCTTCTTTGAAGAGTGCATTTGTAGCAAATTTTTCGGTGTAAACAGAGTTACTTGTAATGCGGTTTAAGATGCTCTCAGGTAAGTTCATAGCGTGAATACCCTTGATTTCATAGCTGTAACCACATTCACAAGAAGCTGACTTACCGTCCTCGGCATCAATCATATTATGTGATTCTGCAGGAGCAGTAGTAGTACACTGTGTACCGTTAATAAAGTGCTGACATACAGTTTGATGTGTGTTGGCGTCGATATATATAGTTGCCATATCGTGGAATACTGAAAGTTCCGGATAACTATTGGTATCGAACCAAATATCACTATCGAGGTTAAGATTTTTAACAACACCAATACCCTTAAAATTATCTACAGAAAGAGATTTTATTTGAGCATTAGTATATTTAGAAGTATCAATTACTTGATCTGTGTACACGTTATTATAACAATTAGCTGAACCAAGATTTGCAACTCCATCTGTACCTGTTGGATAAGGTAATTGACCTAATGAAATACAGTTTGTAAACATGTGTTCACTTGCGTATGAAATTGCAATAAGTCCTCCAACCGATGCCTTAGTATTAGGATTTTCTAATATATTATCATAACCAATGCAGTCATTTAAAATCAAATTGTTATAACCGCCATCACCACCGATGGAACCTGTAGCAACAGCAGCACCATTATCTCTTTGACCTGCATAGATATAACAATTTTTTACAGCACAATTAGATATTGAAATATTTGATCTATTACTTGTACTACTACCAACAGTGGAACCAAAAATTCCTCCAGCACCTAATGTATATGCGCCCTTTTGAGCTTCGAAATAAGAGGATGCAACTGTAACATTTTTAATTTCTGAATTTAAACCAATACACGGGAAAAGTGCCATACCCCATGATTTACCGTATATGTTGTAAATTGTAATTCCGTTACCATCAAAATGTCCTCTAAAATGTGTAGAACTATTATTGTTACATACACCATTATAATATGACCATGTTCCAGCATCAGAAATAGCTTTACCAGCAGTTTTTACTTGATCAGCTGTAGAACTCAACGAAATATCTGTCATGCCTTGCATATTGAAAAATTTAATTCCGTCTTTAATCTTATAATATTTACCCTCAGTTGTGCCATCTGCACCCTTTGCAAGATATGCAAACTCTTCAGGTGTAGAAATTATAATTGCATCGTCCCAACTTGTACCTTGATGAACTGTGTCAGATAACGAAGTTCCTACACTTTTCTTTGAAATAACCTCTGTCACATTATTCGGTGTTAAAGTGTTACCATTAATCTCTTCTTCATATCCGCAAGAACAAACATTTGCAGTGCCCTCGGAATTCTTGATTAGAGTATGCTCTTCTGTTGTTTCACAAGTAGTACACTGTGTACCGTTAACAAAAATCTGACAAACACTCTTATGTGTATTTTCGTCAACATAAATATCAATCATATCGTGGAATACGTGAAGTTCTGGGTAGCTTGCCGTATCAAACCAAGCATCACCAAGGTTCATGGCCGCTACCGCGCCAACGCCTGTTTGTGCAGAAGTATGAACGTTTGTCTTATTAGTAAAGTTTGAATGAACAATGTCACCAATTACGATAGTATTGGTCATTGTATGTCCACTATTATTAGGATAACCTATTGTATTGATGTTTCCTGTACCAGCGGCATTATTACCGTTGTTCGCAATAAAGCAATTTTCTACGGTAAGAATTGCATTGCTGGTAACACCGCCGATAGAACCGATACAACCATTTGATGTAGTTGAAATGGTGCAATCGGTAATAACACAGTTATTAATAGTAATGGCGCTACCGCCTTGAACGTTACCGTAAATACCACCGGCTTGACCCGATGAAGAGGAAACAACAGCGCCAGTTACCTTAAGGTTTTTAATTGTTACGTTACCACCAACATTTGGGAACAATGCACCGTGATAACCACTAGTTGTAAAGTTAACAATCTCTACACCGTTACCGTCAAAAGTACCCTGGAAGTATTTGCTGTTATCAGCTAAACCCCAATATGAATTATTCATATCGAATACCGCAACATTGTCAGCAACCTTATAATAATTACCCACAGTCTCAGCACCTGCGTGCTGTGAAATATAGAATAGTTGCGCAGGAGTACTTATGATATATGGTTTATCCGTGGTACCTTCACCTGTAATTCCAGACTCAGCAAAGGTAGTAGGTCTACTACCTCCATAGGTAACCTTAATTTTATTATTTGGTGTTACTGTGTTACCAATGATTTCTTTGCTGTAACCGCATTCGCAAACCAAAAGTGTACCTTCGTCATTTTCTAAGAAAGTATGATTTTCTGTAAGTCCCTTAAAGCTACAAGTAGCTGAACCTGCTTTGATTACACAAATTTCTTTGTGAGTGTTTTCATCAACAGGAGTTTTAGCAAGTTTGTGGAAGATGCTAAGTTCGGGATACTCTGCTGAGTCAAACCAAATACTGCTGTCAAGCTTTAACTCATCTACAGCACCCTTACCTTTAATCTCACCGATAGAAACAACCTTGAGTTCAGCATCAGTAAATGTTCTAAGAGTTGCATTTGCCTGATCTTTATAACAATTTGCAATTGGTTGATCGGTATATACATTAGTATACTTAGCATGGTTGAAATGCTGGTAGTTACAAGTTTCGAGATTAATACCCGCATTCCATTTAGCAAATGGCGCAGTACCCAAAACTATAGAATTGCTTACATTTGAATTATAACTATAACCTGTGGCTATAAGTCCGCCGATTGAACCATTGGCCGGTGACTCAACGGTATTGCCAGCAACAAAACAATTATTAATATTTACATTAAATGCGTGAGCATAACCACCAATTACACCGGCACCAAATGTCGCAGAGAGCATTGTCTGTTCCAAGGCAGCCATATAGCAATTTGTAACTTTACAGTTTTCAATATATATACTATCGCCGCTCCAGCTACCGGTTACGGCGCCAAATATTGCACCTGCACCTTTAGCATATTGTCCGCCTGTTGAAACAAATGCTGAAGAATCAACACTGATGTTCTTAACTGTGGCACCTGCACCTAATTTTGTAAACAAACCTGGGAAATTACCCTTCTTATATAGGTTGCGAACAACAGCTCCGTTACCATCAAATGTACCTGCAAATACGCCGCCTTCTTTACTAAACCTGTAAGTAGAGCTATCATTTTTATTTGCTACGCTTGAACTCATAAAATCAAATGCAGCAATGTTATCAGCTACTTTAAAGAACTTGTTTTTGGTGTCTGCTTCAGAAGCAGTAGTAGAAACGTAGTGTAGCTGCTCTGCTGTACTGATTATATACGGAGTAGCTTCTTCACCATTACCTGTTACACCACTGGCAATAAATGCATCCCAACTTGCAAAAGGATTATTATTGTAATTCGTTGTATCCTTCCAAGAAGCAACTGATTTATTTACATATTCAATATTGCTTGATGAACTGCCGCCACCAACTGTGTTCTTGTCAAACACGCTTTCGTCGATTGCGGCACCATAGTAGTAAAGCGCTGCAGCAACGTCCTTGTCAGCTTCAATCTGTTCACTTGTAGCACCATCTACCCAGATTGCACTGTTGCCTTCAACAACGTTCTGGCAATAGTCTGCAAGGCAGAAAGGCATAGTACGTGAGTGTTCAATTGCGCCAGCGCTGTACTCAACTGCTGTAAGCAAAAGTTGAGTATCTATATCACGTGCTGAAAGACCGGTAATGGTAAACATCTTTTCAGCAGTTGGGAAACCATTACCTGCAAGGTATGATGTACCGTTTGCAACTGCAGGCAAGCGATAAAGCTCGTTACCTTCTGTATCGCAAACCAAAATAACTACCTTATCATTATTACCGGTACGGTACTGCGAATAAGCATGTACGTCAACATCAAGAGTACCGTCATCATTATAACTAACAGTAACACCACTGATGCCTATCCAAGCAGTATGAGCGTCACCATCGGTATCACCGTCAGCAATAACAGGTGTTGTTACACCATCAAACTCGGTATAGTCAGGCAAAACTTGTGGAATATAGTTGTCATTCATAGCAAGACCAAGACCACCGTTTGCAACGGAAGTAGTACACCAGTGACAACGTGCATTACCCAAGGTTACGGTATGTTTACCATTCTTTTCAGCGTCAAGCACAAGACCATTAGTACCATACCAAGAAGAATGTGAATGGAAAAAGCTGTCACTTTCAGCACTTGCAGTAAATGTAACGTCCTGTAAATCATATGTAGCAAACTGTACTAAATCATCCTCGTCAAGAGTAATGGTAACAGGATATTTAGTAGTAGTACCATTGCTAACGTAATCATCAACAATGTCTGCCGTGCTGGCATTATCAATTATCATAAGCGTGTACTCAATTGTAATAGATTTATAAGTTCCATCAAGTACAAAACGAATACGCTTATTAGAACCATTATCTTTGGTGGCAACACTAAATGCCGGAATTTCTTCCTCATCGGTCACTTCTGTTTTTTTGCTGATTTCGTCAGTTGTTAGCTCATTACCATCGGCATCGGTAGCCGCAACAATTGTTGCAGTATCACCAATTGTGTAGGTGTCTTGAGCATTGGCAGTAAACTGACCGCCTACAAAACCTGCAGGTAGGTCGAATTTAACCTGTGCCTTTACCTCTGTAGCAGCAAAAGGTACTGCATTCTTTTCGTCGCCAACTGTTATGGTGTATGTACCGTTATAATCCGCAGCAGCGGCATTTACGGCAATAATACTACCACAAAGTGTAGCGCAGCAAATTGCTATACAAAGAATAACCGATAACAACTTGCTATGTAGTTTCTTGGACATAAGCCTGACTCCTTTTTTTTCGGCAAAAGCCGATTTTTGCTCCCTGAAAATCAAGGAAAAAATCATATAAAAATTCTACGGGCATAATACCCTATTTATACATAAAACATAATACAATAGTTTTAAAAAAAATGCAAGTATAAACTATAAAAAAATACTAAATTTGGTACGAAAATCCTTATTTTGCTATAAAAATGCTATTTTAAAAGTATAAATAATACATTTATAATAGGTTTGTCCCTTGGAATAGTCCCGTAGTACACGGTGATGAGGGTAAAATACTACACATATTTAGGATATTACGGATTGCTTCGTCACTGCCGCTTCTCGCAATGACACGCGTTAGTTTTATAAATAAATATTTTGTCATTGCGAGCATCGCAAGATGCGTGGCAATCCGCAATATAAAAAACAACCACTAACTTTAAAAAGTTAATGGTTGTTATATAAGTTATTTACTTTGCATTGTAATAAGCGGAGCTTTACCGTCAACAGTTTCGGGAGTAACCAGAACCGATTCAACACCATCTTTTGAAGGCATTTCAAACATAAGGTCCTGTAAAGTGTTTTCTATTATGGAACGCAGACCTCGCGCACCTGTTTTGTTTTTAATAGTGAGTTCGGCAATTTTTTCAAGCGCACCACTTTCAAACTCAAGTTTAATATCGTCAAGTGAAAAAAGCGCCTGATACTGCTTTACAATAGAATTTTTAGGCTCGGTCATAATACGGATAAGCGTGTCCTTGTCCATAGCGTCAAGGCTTGTGATTACAGGCAAACGTCCAACGAGCTCAGGTATAAGACCAAACTTAACCAAGTCTTGATGTGTAGCAAGTTTAGAAAGCTGTTGTGCCTCTAAACTCTTAGGTGATTTAACGTCGGCACCAAATCCAAGACTACTGCCGCCCATACGACGCTCGATAACCTTATCAATGCCGTCGAACGCACCCGCACAAATAAACAGTATATTTGTAGTATCAATCTGGATAAATTCTTGCTGCGGATGTTTTCTGCCGCCCTGTGGTGGCACATTAGCAACAGTACCTTCAAGAATTTTAAGAAGTGCTTGCTGAACACCCTCACCGCTTACGTCACGAGTAATTGATGCATTCTCACTTTTACGGGAAATTTTATCAATCTCGTCAATATAAATAATGCCATGTTCTGCCTTTTCAACATCGTAATCAGCCGCCTGAATGAGACGTAAAAGAATATTCTCTACGTCTTCACCAACGTAACCTGCTTCGGTAAGTGTGGTGGCATCGGTTATTGCAATCGGCACGTCAAGAATTTTAGCCAGTGTCTGCGCAAGTAAAGTTTTACCTACACCCGTAGGACCAAGCATAAGCACGTTGCTTTTTGCAAGGTCAACGTCTAAATCCTCATTTTTATAAACACGTTTATAGTGATTATAAACCGCTACAGCGAGAGTTTTCTTTGCATCATCCTGACCGATTACGTATTCATCAAGCAAAGCTTTAATCTCTTGTGGCTTTGGCAAAAGCTTTTCGGGTTGTTTCTTCCCTTTTTTCTTCTGATTGTATGCGCTTTCATCATCAAAAAGTAATGACGCACAGAAATCTATACAACCGTCACATATATATACACCCGGTCCTTCTACAAGGCGCATAACCTCATCCTGAGTTTTACCGCAAAAGGAACAGCGTATATCCTTTTCTATGTCTTTAGACATTCGTTATACCTCTTATCTCTTAGAAATAACCTTATCAATAAGACCGTAATCTGCAGCCTCAGCAGCCGTCATAAAGTTATCGCGCTCGGTATCGCGCTCGATAACCTCGATAGGCTTACCTGTATTTTCAGATAAAATTCTATTAAGATTGCTACGAGTGCGTTTGATATGGTCAGCGTGAATAATAATATCACTTGCCTGACCCTGCGCGCCGCCAAGTGGCTGATGAATCATAATTTCGCTGTTAGGAAGCGCATAACGCTTGCCCTTTGCGCCTGCTGAAAGCAAAAAAGCGCCCATAGATGCAGCCATACCCATACATATAGTGCTTACGTCGCACTTTATATATTGCATAGTATCATAAATAGCAAGACCTGCTGAAACGGAACCGCCTGGACTATTGATATAAAAACTTATATCCTTATCGGGGTCCTGACCCTCAAGGAATAAAAGCTGTGCAATAATAACACTGGCACTCGCATCGTCAACCTGACCGTTGAGCATAATAATACGGTCATTAAGTAAGCGGGAGAATATGTCATAAGAACGTTCACCGCGGCTGGTTTGTTCAACAACATAAGGAATCAAAGTCATATCCATAGAAAAAACCTCCTGTAAAATATAGATAATGTTTAGCGTCGGAATAGCGCAAAAGCACTATTCCGACCGAGTTTAATAAATATTATGAACTGATTTTCCGAAATATAAACAGATTATTCTTCGGTCTTCTTTGTGGCAGCCTTTTTAGCTTCTTTCTTTTCATCAACAGCATCTGTAATAACGGCATTTGCCTTAACAAAATCAATTGCCTTACCTACTGCTACGTCCTTTTCTACTTCACTTGCAGGGATAACAGCCTTAACCTTGTCAACCTCTACGCCGTAACCTTCAGCAATTTTAGCAAATTCAGCCTCAACTGCCTCTTCGTCTGCCTTGATACCTTCAAGTTCAACAATCTTTTCGAGGGCTAAACGGTATTTAACCTGCATCTCAGCTTGTGGACGGAAGGTCTCGCGGAACTGCTCTATAGTGCTACCTGTGTACTGGAGATACAAATCAAGACTCATACCCTGTGACTGCAAACGATAACCAAACTCTTCTACAGACTGGTTAAGACGGTTTGTAAACATAGCCTCAGGAATTTCACCCTTGATGCCGTCAACAATCTGCTGAACAAGAATGTTCTCAACTGCCTCTTCAGCGGCCTTCTTTTTGCGCTCAAGTGCTTTTTTCTTAAGATCTGCCTTAAGTTCTTTAAGGGTGTCAAATTCGCTTACGTCCTTAGCAAATTCATCATCTGCAGCAGGAAGTTCACGAACTTTAATCTCATGAAGTTTTACCTTGAATACAGCGGGTTGACCGGCCAACTCTTCTGCGCCGTATTCTTCAGGGAATGTTACATTTACATCAAATTCATCGTCTATGTTTTTACCAATAATTTGATCTTCAAAACCTGGGATAAACTGGCCTGATCCGAGTTCAAGTGAGTGACCCTCAGCCTTGCCACCGTCAAATGCAACACCGTCTTTGAAGCCTTCAAAGTCAATTACAACTGTATCGCCTTTCTTAGCTGCTCTGTCTTCAACAGATACCATACGAGCGTTACGTTCCTGTAAAGATTTAACCTCAGCGTTAACTTCTGCAGCCTCAACCTTAACGAGAGGACGCTCGGCCTTAAGCCCCTTGTAAGCCTCGAGCTCGATCTCAGGGTATGTAGTAACACTTACCTTAAAATCTACGCCGTCTTCTTTAGAAATTGAAACAAGCTCAAAATCCATCTTGTCGTCGATAACTTTAAGACCTGATTCGTTGATTGCAGCTTCAACTGCGTCTGCATAAAGAAGATTCAATGCATCTTCAAAAAATATTTCGCTACCATAACGTGCCTCTATCATAGCAAGAGGAGCCTTACCGGGTCTGTAACCTGGAATAGTAATTTTTTTACCCTCTTTGCGATAAGCCTGCTTAATTGCCTCGCGGAATTGTTCACCGTCGATAACAATTTCAAGCTGATAGCGATTTGTTTCAATCTTGTTAGTTTCTTTTAAAATCATTTTTAATATACCTCCGCATAAAGTCCATAGAACTCCATATTAAATTGTGATAATTATACCATAATCTTAGAAAAAATCAAGAGATTTTTACTGACATAATTACCATAAATATTTAAAATTTATTAAACTTTTTTGAACTTTTCACATTTTGAAACTAAAACCGGTGTAAAATCAACTCCATCGGCAGACACAAGTTTTAGTTTTATGCCGTCATATTCAGAAACCGTGTTATAGATTCCCTTGCCGTGAATATGGCCATAATAAACAGTATCGATGCTATATCTTGTTAAAATGTCTAATATTTCCTCGCACACGTATTCTGCATATACGGGTGGATAATGTAAAAATACAATAGGTGTAGCACCACTGCCGACAGCCAGTCTGATTGATGTTTCAAGCCTGCCTGCTTCGCGTGAAATCACCTTCTGGTCTTTTTCGCCTGTACCATCGTATATCCAACCGCGTGTACCGCAAATTGCAATGTTACCATCTGTGTAACAGTTATTGTGCAAAATATTTATAGTATTAAATTTATTTTCAGATAAAAATTCATTTATTTTATTTGCGGTGCCCCACCAATAATCATGATTTCCCTTTAAAATTATTTTTTGCCCGGGTAATCTGTTTATAAATTCAAAATCTGGTTTTGACTGTGCAAGTGAAATCCCCCAGGATATATCCCCTGGTATAACAACTGTATCATCGTCATTTACTAATTTTTTCCAATTTTTTTCAAGTCTTTCAACGTAATTATCCCAACCGCCAAAAATATCCATTGGTTTATCGGCGCCGAACGGCAAATGTAAATCTGCAATTGTAAATAAATTCATTTTTGGGTGTTTCACCTGCCTTGTATATTCAGTTAATAACTGCAAATAATATATTTGGCTAAAAGCCACGAAAGGAAGTTTTAAAATGGATATGAAGTCAAATTGCAAAACCGAAAATTGCATTAAATGCTCGGTAAAAAGCTGTGTTCACCACACCGAGAACAACTCTTGCTCTGCAGGTAGTATTCAGGTTGGTAACTGCACCGCTCAAAGTTGCAGCGAAACATGTTGCGACACATTTAAAGCAAGACACTAATTTTGCAAGAATATCCGACTCGTAGTGAGTCGGATATTGTCTTTTAATCAATTTTTAAACACTTGCATACAGCCTTATACATATCACATTTATCATAAATATCTTTAAAACGTGCTGTAGCATTTTTAAGTTCAGCAAGAGGAACCGGCACTGTAGTACAAGTGAGTTCTGATAAAGCATCTACCGTATCAAATTCATTTTGAGGAATATTATCTGAAAGTGCTGATAAAACACTCTTTGCAAATTTATACGGTGATGCGGTCGATGCAATAAGCACAGGGCGATTATCACCTGTAGCATCAAGATATTGCTCGTAAGCGTTAACTGCAACGGCTGTGTGAGTATCACAAAGATAACCATACTCACCAAAGGTCTTTTTAATCGTTTCAAGTGTGCCGTTATCATCACAACAAGCACCGTAGAAAAGATTTTGTAATTTTGAAAGAACAGTATCATTTACTGTGAATTTACCATTGCTTGCGAGTTGTGACTGTAGCGAAGCAATGTATTTGTCATCACCATCAGCAAGTATATAAAGCATACGCTCAAGATTACTTGAAATAAGTATATCCATTGACGGTGACATAGTGGTATAAAACTCACGGTTTCTGTCGTAAACACCGCTATTTATGAAATCGGTAAGAACACGATTAGCGTTTGATGCGCATATTAGTTTGTTTACGGGAACACCCATTTCTTTAGCATAGTAAGCTGCTAAAATATTACCAAAATTTCCAGTAGGAACTACAATATTGAAGCCGTTTGATAAATCGTCACCTTTTGCTAACATATCGCAGTATGCGGAAATATAGTAAATTATTTGTGGTACCAATCTACCCCAATTTATAGAGTTTGCCGAGGAAAACTCCATACCGTTTTGAGCAAGTGTTTCTTTAATGGCTGCATCGGTAAAAATCTTTTTAACACCCGACTGTGCATCGTCAAAGTTACCTTTAATAGCACAAACGTGAACGTTATTACCCTTTTGAGAATCCATCTGAAGCTTTTGCATTGGGCTTACGCCTTCACTTGGATAAAACACGATGATTTCGGTGTTTTCTACGTCCTTAAAACCTTCAAGAGCAGCTTTACCTGTATCTCCCGAAGTTGCTACAAGAATAATGGTTTTTTTACCGCTTGACACCTTTTTGGTAGATGTTGTAAGCAAATATGGTAATAGCTGAAGCGCTAAATCCTTAAACGCACAAGTGGGTCCGTGCCATAATTCAAGTATATTTATACTGTCGCCAAGCTGTGCTATTGCAGCAGGCTTTTCATCGTCAAAAGAACCTGTATATGCGCCGTTTACACAGTATTTTATTTCTTCATCTGTAAAGTCAGACAGATATTTTTTAAGTACAAATTCTGCCTTGCCTTTATAATCAAGTTCTGAAAGTTTTAAAAAATCCTGTTCGCTAAGCTGCGGTATGCTTTCGGGCACGTAAAGTCCGCCTTCTACAGAAATACCGTGTGCAATAGCAAAAGCAGAAGACACCTTAACAGCATTGTTTCTTGTGCTTACGTAGTTCATTTTATTTTCCCCTTATTGAAAAAGTTATATGCATTTTCAAAGAATATTTTTTCCAATATATCTTCACTTATATTTCTCAATTTTAAATATTCATATAGTGATGGTACATATGAAATATCTGCAAGTTTTTCACTCAGATCGCAACCATCAAAATCCGAACCCATGCTCAAATAGTCTTCAAAACCTAATTCAAGCATGTGATAAACGTTTTTGTAAATATTTTCAAGCACGTCGCCTTCGCCTAAAAACAACGGATAATAGCAAAGGCCAACTATACCTTTTTTCTCAACCAACGCTTTAATTTGATCGTCGTCAACATTCCTGCAGTGATTATTAACATATTCAAGGCAAGTATGTGTAATAATTGGCTTGTCGGCAAGTTCAAGTGCAGGATAATACGATTTTTTATTGATATGCGCTAAATCAAGCATAATACCAAATCTGTTTAGTTCTTTTATAACGTCTTTACCAAAATCGTTAAAACCCGCATCACTAAATGCGCCGCCTGCAATTTTATTTGCAGCATTATACGTAAGCGTTGTTGCACGAATACCATCATTATGCATTATTTCGATACGATTTAAAGTATCTTCAACTAAAAGTCCGCCTTCTACGGTCAAAACAGGCGTTAAATTTTGAGGTTTGTTTTTAAACTCATTTTTTAAAAATGCAACTGCTTTCTTATAATATCTAAAAGGAGCATCAATACCATCGTTGATAAATATAGGAAAACATTGATGCCACTCATCAAAGATCGATGCCTTTTTAGCTGTTACGTTAAGAGCGTCATCATCAAAAGCAAGATTTTCACCCAAGCATCTGTGAGCGACATCTGCATGCAAATCAAAATATTTCATAAAATCACCTAAAATGCATTTTCGATATAATTTAGTTCAAACTGAAACAATCCATCTTTTTCATCAACGACTATCACTTCCGCAACATCAATTCGCGGCGGCAAGTTTGTACGAAGACGCCTCATAAAAGTATGCGCCGCATTTCTGGTGCGTTGTTGTTTACCAGCATCTACCGCTTCAACACCGCTAATAAGCGAATTTTTTTGTCGTGTTTTAACTTCGACAAAAACTATGTTTTCGTGATTTTCCGCTACAATATCAAGCTCGCCGTAACGACTATCCCGCCAGTTACGTTTTATTATAATATAACCCTGCGATTTCAGATATTGCGCAACAAAATCCTCACCCGCTTTACCAACAGCGGCGGAACGCTCATTACCCGAGTACATTTTTGAGGAATGACAGACGATGAATCTCACATACACCGTGCTGTTTTATTGCTTCATAATGCGCTTTTGTGCCGTATCCCTTATGCTGAGCAAAAAGATACTGCGGATATTTTTCATCGTATTCCAACATCAATCTGTCACGCGTTACCTTCGCAAGTATAGATGCCGCGGCAATAGAGCAGGATTTTGAGTCACCCTTTACCACTGTTTCACAAGGCACGCTAATACCTTTTGGTACACGATTGCCGTCTATAAGCGCAAAATCAGGCTTTACATCAAGACCGTCAATTGCGCGGTTCATTGCAATATATGTAGCCTCTAAGATATTGTATTCTTCAATTTCTTCCACAGTGCCAAAAGCAATGCAATAAGCAACTGCTTTTTCTTTTATAATATCGAAAAGTATTTCTCGCTTTTTCTCACTGATTTTTTTAGAGTCATTAAGGCCCTCTATTTCGCAGTCTTCGGGTAAAATAACAGCTGCCGCACAAACGGGACCTGCAAGCGGACCACGACCTGCTTCATCAACGCCGCAAACAATTTTATACCCTTTTGCCAGCGCATCATTTTCATAAGAAAAATCAGGCACTCTTATTCAACCCTTTCAAGTGTAATTTTACCTATTTTACAATTACGGTATTCTTCCAAAAGCATTGCCGCAGCGCGCTCGGTATCGGTCTCGCCGCCACGAATCATCATACCGCGTTTTTTCCCTAAAAGGCACAGCGCATCATAGCTGTCTTCGGGAAATTCCGATATTTTATAACGCTCATTTAAAAGCTGTGGATACAGCGGTATAAGTATTTCCAAAAGTCTCATAGCAAGAAGTTCGGTGTCCATAATTCTATCGGTAACCGCACCCGTAAAACCTAAATGTTCGCCTACCGTTTTATCCTCAAATTTAGGCCACAAAACACCCGGTGTGTCCAGTAATTCAAGTTCTTTATCAATAGTAAACCACTGGTTTCCTCGCGTTACACCCGGGCGGTTTTCAACCTTTGCTCTACCACCGCCTGCAATACGGTTAATGAAGGAAGATTTACCTACGTTGGGTATTCCCACAACCATTACACGCAGTGGTTTTCCAACCATACCTTTTTCACGGTAAGCTGCAAGCTTATCAGCAAGAACGGTTTTTACCGTATCTTTAAAAGCCGCAATACCCTTGCCGTTTTTACAGTCAATGGGTATAGCATAAATGCCCTGCGACTTGTAGTAATCAATCCATTTCCTTGTGGCAGTATCATCTGCCATATCGCATTTGTTAAGCAAAATTATATGAGGTTTATCACCTATTATTTCCTTTAAATCAGGATTTCGGCTGCTTACGGGAATACGTGCATCAACAATTTCGGCAACTGCATCTATAAGCTTTAACTGCTCGCCGATTTTTCGGCGTGTTTTTGCCATATGCCCCGGAAACCATTGTATAGTCTGGCTGTTATCAATCACAACTAATCCAACCTTCCTATTTTTTCAAACGGTAAAATTCTGTATACCGCGTGTCCTAAAATATATCTTGTATCAATCATACCGTATTCACCTATTCGTGACGAACGGCTATCTAACGAATCATTGCGGTTATCACCTAAGACAAATACACAACCTTCGTCAACTGTTATCGGAAATTGTATTTCATAACTGCGGGTTGTAGGTGTTTTTGTGTACGGCTCATCAAGAGCTATTCCATCAACATAAACAATACCCTCTTCAAAATCAATATCAACAGTCTGACCTTCGGTAGCAATAATACGCTTAATAATAGGTGTGTTTTCGCTTGTCATAGTATAAACACTGTTTTCCTTATTACGCGAAACAACGACAATATCGCCCACCTTTGGTTCATAGAACAAATTGGTAATAATAACCCTTTCACCCTCGAAAAGCGTATTTTCCATAGAAGGACCATCAATTGTTGCAATACGGAACAAAAAGCTGAAACAAATTACAACGGCAATAATGGCGTGAACCAGAACTTCAAGCCAATCAAAAATAAAAGATTTAAACGACGCAGAATCCTTCTGAGATTCTGGACTACACAAATCAACCGAATCATCGTGTGTATCTGCTTGCGCACATATATTATTTTCAAAAGTTTCAGCCTTATTTTCATAGTTATTATCGTTCACAATAACACCACCCTTACAAATAAAGTTAAAGGGACGAAGCAATGCCCCGTCCCCCACTCATTAGTCTGATTAACCGATAAGTTCTTTAACCTTTGCAGCCTTACCAACGCGATCACGCAAATAGTAAAGTTTTGCACGGCGAACTCGACCTTTACGTACAAGCTCAACCTTAGCAACGATGGGTGAATGAACGGGGAATACGCGCTCAACACCTACACCGTATGATACACGGCGAACTGTAAAGGTTTCTGCGATACCGCTGTTGTTTTTAGCAATAACAGTACCCTCAAAGATCTGAATTCTTTCCTTCTCGCCTTCTTTGATTCTTACGTGAACCTTAACTGTGCTACCAATTAAAATCTCGGGAGCGTCAGCCTTAAGCTGAGAAGCAACTAATTCTTTAACTGCGTCCATCAAATTTTCCTCCTTAAATTTTTTCAGACGTTCATAAACAATTTTTGTCAGAGGACCATCCGCTTCAATGTCGATTTTTCGGCATCAAACCCACCTTTTAAGGCAAGGTGAAATCAAATGCTCAAATATATTACCACAACTCTTTACAAAAAGCAAGCATTTTTTTACAAAATTTTAATTTCGTGGATGATCTACCTCTGGAGCGTTTATTTTACTATATATTTCGGTGATTTTTTCTTCAATTTCATCACCATTGGTTGCGTTATACTGTTTGCCGTCAGAGTCTTTAAATATTGCACCGCCTACTGTGTATACAAACTCCTGACCATCAATATTCAGAATTATCATCGTACTCCATCCGCCATTGATTTCTTGGTTTGGCGTAGGCGCCTTTTCAATCTGACCTAAAACAGCTATAACCTCTTCTACAACAGATATATCATCGGTTGTTTTGCATTTAGGCGGTGATGGCATTTTAACAATGGTTACCTCTTGACTAAAAACTTTACTTTCAGTATCTTGGTTGTCGCAACCGCAAAGTAGAAATATTAAAATCAGAGAAAAAATAATGCATAATACTTTTTTCATAATTAAATTCCCCTTTCGTTTGTAATACTACTAAACTTATAAAAAGGTTGCACTACAAATGCAATTATAACCGTATTTGAGCAAAAAAACAATTGTAATATAAAATTAACTGTTGACAAAACACCCCGTTTAGTGCGATAATATGCTTGGTATTTTATGTACATATTTTATATGTATCCGACTGTGAGGTTTCTTTAATGCGAGTAATAACTGGTATCGCCCGTGGTAAGCGGTTGGTTACCGTACAAGGTAATGATATTGTACGCCCTACAGGCGAAAAAGTTAAAGAGGCTCTTTTCAGCTCTATTCAGTTCGATATTGAAGGCAGACGTGTTCTTGATTTGTTTGCGGGTTGCGGTCAGCTTGGTATTGAAGCTTTAAGCCGTGGTGCCGACAGCGCTACATTTGTTGATTGTAATGATATGTCACTTAAGGCTGTAAAACAAAATCTTGAAACTACAGGTCTTACAGGCAAATCTACAGTACATAAAAGCGATTATGCCACCTTCGCTTTACGATGCACACAAAAATTTGATATTGCTTTTTTAGATCCTCCTTATCAGGCGGGTATACTTGAGGACGCAGTATCAAAAACAATTCCCCTTATGAGTGATTATGGAAAGATTTTTTGTGAGCACCCAAACGAACTAAAGATGCCTGAAAAAATTGATAACTTTTGCGTTTGCAAGGTTTACAGATACGGTAAAACCTTGATAACCGTCTACAAAAAGGATGTGGCAGACGATGAGTAAACGAATTGCCGTATGTCCCGGTAGCTTTGACCCGATTACTATGGGACATCTTGATATCATTACACGGGCGGCAGCAATGTTTGACGAGTTAATTGTAGTAGTGATGAACAACGCAAGCAAGCACTACACCTTTTCCCCCGCCGAACGTAAGGAAATGATTGAAAAATGCGTAAGCGATATCTCTAACGTAAGAGTCGATATTGATGACGGACTGCTTGCTGAATACGCTGCACAACAAAATGCTTGTGCAATTATCAAGGGTTTACGCGCTATGTCTGATTTCGAATATGAATTTCAGATGGCGCTTACCAATAAAAAACTTAACCCCGATGTAGAAACCTTGTTTCTTACCACCAGCGCTCAGAATATGTATCTGAGTTCAAGTATGGTAAAACAGATAGCAGGTATGGGCGGAGACGTAAGTGATTTTCTTCCCACGGCTATCTATGATGATGTTTTAAAAAGAATATCGTCTAAAAATTAAATTAGTAATAAATCACGGAGGATGAATTAAAATGACACTTGACGAATTATTGGAACAGTTTGATGAGGTACTTGACAGTGGTATCAAAATCCCGGGTAAAAAAACAGTTGTAGACATTGAAAAACTTCATGCAGTTGTAGATGAAATCCGTCTTAACATACCCAGCGAAATCAAGCAGGCTCGTGGTATCGTTGCGGACCGCACCGAAATCATCACCACAGCAAAGCGTGAGGCTGACGGTATTATCCGTAGTGCTGAAGAAAAAGCAAAAGCTATGGTAGCACAAGAAGAAATTGTTAAGATGGCTCAGGAAAAAGCTGCTGAAATTATTTCTAACGCTCAAGGCAAAGCAAGAGAAATGCGCCGTGCCGCACAAGACTTTGTTGACGATATTATGCGTCGTGCAGATGAAGGTCTTACAGCAAACCTTGGTGAAATCCGCAAAACCCGCGCAGCTTTAAAACAGCAAGCACCAATTAACAAGTAATACTTTTTAACAGTGCAAAGGGAACGGTTTTTGCCGTTCCCTTAAAAATTTAAAAATTTTCTTATTGACAAATCGAAATCATTATTATATAATAGGAACTCGGTTGGTAAACCAACAATTTAATATCGAGGTGTGGCGCAGTTGGTAGCGCACTAGTTTTGGGAACTAGATGCCGCAGGTTCGAGCCCTGTCACCTCGACCAAAAATCCTCATTCGTAAGAATGGGGATTTTTACTTTTTCACTCTTCACTTTTCACTCTTCACTATTCTCTACGTTTTGGATAGAGGATTTTTGGAAGTAATAAGTAATAGTGAATAGTGAAGAGGTTTGGTGTCTGCTTCGCAGACGTATTTATAATATTTTGCAAAATGCCGATTTCGGCATTTTCTTTATTATAAACGCTTTTTATACTTTTTCACATTCTCCTGTCGATTTTTACTGATTCAAAATTATTAAACAAACAAATAACATCACTCCTTTCTTGTTTGCTTTTATCATAAATCAGCGCATATTTACTATTGTAATAATTTATGGTATAATGTCATAAACGATATTTGAACAAAAGCGAGGTGCCAAGGTTATGGCAGAAAAGAAATATGTAATTGATAATGCCGAACTGATGGCAGAGTGGGATTGGAATAGAAATAACGCTATTGGACTTGATCCACAAAAAACATCTGTCGGATCTCAGAAAGAGTCTTTTTGGATTTGTTCAGTACATAAAACCAAATTCAAACAAATCATACGTGCAAGACAGCGAGGACAAAGAGGTTGTCCAGATTGTTTTAATGAATGGAAAAGTCTCATAAGTCGAGAAAGGTATATCTATGGGAAAAAGGTCTTGGCAGAAACACATCCAATTTTAGCACAAGAATGGATTAGTTGCGATAATCCCAAAATCACTCCACAAACATGCGTTGCGGGCTCTAATTTCAAGGTAAAGTGGAAATGCTCCAAATGTGGTGGTGAATATGATGCATATATTACAAATCGTACAAAGCGCAAATCCTCCTGCCCTTACTGTGCAGGACAAAAAGTACTGGTTGGTTATAATGATTTACAGTCACAATCTCCAGATTTAGCTGCAGAATAAAGTAATAAAAACATTATAAAACCGACTGAGGTTACTACACACTCAAACAAAGAAGTTTATTGGATTTGTCCGCTGGGGCATAAAGATTATACGATGTCTGTCAAACGACGCAGCAATAGACAAGGTTGCCCCATCTGTGCAAAACAGAGTCAAACTTCTTTCCCAGAACAAGCAATATTTTTTTATTTAAAAACACTTTTCCCAGATGCAATTAACCGCTATGTTTATCACAATAAAGAAATTGACATTTTTTTACCATCAAAACATATTGGCATTGAGTACAATGGGTATTTTTCACACAAAGACAAAGCAAAAAAAGACGAAGAAAAAAAGAGTTTTTTCGATGCTATTGGAATTAAAATATTCACAATAAAAGAGTATAAGTTAATAGAAGAAAAAGTAAATGCGGATTTTTATATTCACGAGAGTGTATCTTGCAACGAATTAAATATTTTGATAAAAAACGTCCTGCACTTTTTGAGCCAAGAAAATTTAGTCGATGTAAACTGTGAGAGAGATACAATTGCAATTAAAGAACAATATATCGTACAAAGAAAAGAAAACAGCATAAAAAAATTGCGTCCTGATTTAGCAAGAGAGTGGGATTATAAAAGGAATGGAAAAATAACCCCTGATTTAGTTTCTCTTGGGTCAAATATCAACTTTTACTGGATTTGCAATAATTGCGGAAACTCTTTCAAGGCATCTCCAAAAAACAGATCTCATGGCAAAGGATGCAAAATTTGTTCGCGTAAAATTATCAAATCAGGGACAAATGATGTTGCTTCGGTATATCCACATTTAGCTGAAGAATGGGATTTTATTAATAATCAATATGATCCTTCTCATTCTATTGCAAAAAAATCTTCTGAATATTATTGGCTATGTAATCTTGGACATTCATATCCAGCAACAATATCCAATCGTTTGAAAGGTCAGGGTTGTCCTATTTGTAATGGTAAAGAAGTTGTAGCAGGTTTTAATGATCTTCTATCCCAAAAACCCGATCTTGCAAAAGAGTGGGATTACGAACTTAACGATTGTAAACCAAATCAAATTCACTATAATAATCAATCAAAGAAAATACATTGGGTTTGTTCTATTTGCGGACACAAATGGCAATACAAAGTGCGTAATAGAAATAATTGTCCTGCATGCGAAGAAAAAAAGCGAAGAATTAATGTCTATGATGCAACAACTGGCACATTTCTTTATACATTTGCAGACGCAAAAGAATTATGTAATTTTTTTGAATTGGATATTAAAAAACAAAGAGGCAACATTTCTATGATTTGTTCAAGAAAACAAAAAACTTTAATGGGGAAATACATTTTAAGACACGCAAATGATGATGAATTTAATGTTATGTGATATATAAACGGAGGTCACTATTTATGAAAAAGTCAAAGCTAAAGAAGTCAATATTAAAGTGGTGGATAGTTCCCATCTATCTTGTTATATGTATTGCGATGTTTATCGTGATATATATTATTTTTAGTGGTGAAAGTATAATTCCTGCTGGTAAAAATCTTTCAAGACGTGATTGGCTTGCTTTTTTCGGTGCCTACATAACATTTATTGGGACAGCAGCAATAAGTGCAATCGCCGTTTTTCAAACCCATTATTACAATAAAATCGAAAAGGAACGCAGAGCGGAAGAACGCTATGAAAAAATCCAACCCGTTTTTAATCTAAAAATCGTTAACAAGAATTGTATGCCAGGCGGCACAGCAGTGGGAATAAATAATAAAGTTCCGGAGTATAATAATATAAAATTTGCAGTTGAAAATTTGGGCGAATATCCAATAGCAAATGTGATTGTATTTAATAAATACTTTACTCCGATGTTGAAAGCTGGCGAAACCCTGTACATACATTGTGCATATAGCGATTCGATAGATGCTCAAAAATGGCCAGATAAAATGACCGTATTGCTTGAAAGTGAATTTGAGCGAACTGAAGATAACTATCCAAAATCTTTTTGCATTAATTATGATGATATAGACGGCAACTCTATGTATCAAATTTTCGAACTCAAAGATTTTGATGGCACTAAATATTATCAGATGACAGAGAGATGTGAAGCCTAATTGCCTTGTGCAATATTTTACATTTACAATAATTAATTAAAATTCAAAGCAATAGTAAAATTTTTATAGTAATCAAGGGATATGTACTGTTTATGACTGCGAAAAACCTAGTATTTATGCGGGTTTACATTTGATTACTATAACGCTACTCCGACCAAAAATCCTCATTCGTAAGAATGGGGATTTTTACTTTTTCACTCTTCACTTTTCACTCTTCACTATTCTCTACATTTTGGATAGAGGATTTTTGGAAGTAATAAGTAATAGTGAATAGTTAAGAGGTTTGGTGTCTGCTTCGCAGACTAATTTATAAAATTTTGCAAAATGCCGATTTCGGCATTTTCTTTTTGTATAAAGAAAACCACACGCTAAGCGTGTGGTTCCAAAAAGGCTTTTGCCGATGAGTAAAAAAAGAGGCTCCTATGGTATAATGCAAGAGGTCTGCCAACCACAAGCGTTAAAA
>JAZNWJ010000045.1:0-15350 GCA_045593245.1 Acutalibacteraceae bacterium
GCAAAAAATAACCAACCGCTTTAGCGGTAGCTAAGAGTCCGCTTGCGGTTGGCAGATTATTCGGTGGACTTTCAGTCCCGCCAGTAACAGCGGCTTACAGCCGCAGAGCAAACTACCGGCTTAGCCGGTAGTCATGATTCGTTGATGGGTATTATTATTATTCAATTACATAAGTGGAGCTTTCATCAAGTAAAGTTATCAGACCGCTTGTGACATAATCTCCTAAAAGGTTAATTTGTGATTCCGATACTTCCGAAAATTGAGTTGTTTGAGGTATTTTATTTAAAACAGCGCGATATATCATATGAGCGCCTACGTATCCTGCAAGAGGGGTACTGTGATTATGCGCGTCGGGAATACAAAAATGAGAAACACTTATTCCTGTACTGATTAAATTATCGACTTCTGCTTTCCAATCAAGAAGTAAAGTATCAGGATACTTCGCTATGGCGCTATCAATTACTGAACGGTTTTCGTTATGCGCCGGGAAAATGGCAAGCTTTGTAGTTGATTCCGCACAGACATTGATTATGTCTTCTAAATCTAAAACAGCCTCGTGGTCATATAATCCGCAGATAAAAACAGCAGAATAATTACAGTCGCGAATTTTTTGCATCATATACGTATCTTTACTATACGTTCCAACGTGGGCATATCCTCTTGCAATCGCCTCCACAGAAACTTCATCACCACACATAGTCTGCAATATAGAGCCTATGCTTGATGAGCCTATAAAACTGTTGCCTAAAATCAGAATTTTATTTCGGTTATCATTGATTTGAAGTATGCCTGAATTGCTTTCTGTAGACGATACGGCCGTTTTTATTTCAGTAATCATTTTATAAGCAGCAGACGAGTCCATTTCCTGATATGGTGAAGATATGAAAATACTATTATTGTTACCGTGTCCATCATCATAATTATAGCATAATGTTCTTATATACGAAGGTTGGTTATCAGAATTGATCCGGTCAATGCTATGAGTGACTTTTAAATTATTAACATTTATTTCACCGTAGAAAACGTTAACCGATTTATCTGTAGAGGATGCTTTTGCAGAAGCTGTAATACTGCCTATTGTCTGCGAATTATTTAAGATACTGTAGCCATTTTTATTCTTTTCAAGTTTCCATTCTTGAGGGATTGTTACAAAAAGCATTGTGTTGCTGCTCTTTATGGAAAAACCAACCTGCCTGAAATTATAAATTTTGGTACAAACGATATCTTCGTATGAGTTATCAGTATCGGGAGTTTCTGATGTATCAGAACTTTCCACAATTTCAGAATTTACGTTAGTATTTGAAGTATCGGTGGTTGTGTTATCGGTGGATGAAATATTACTTATATCTGTATTGGTGTCAGATGAGTCGGGCTGTAGTTCACTCACAATTAAAGATTCATCCGAGTATGTATCCGACGATAATGTTGAACCAACCCCCGTGTTGATTTTACGGCAAGCTGACATTGAAAAAATCATAACAATGCACAAAAAGATTACTAACGCTTTTTTCAAAATAAACACCTCGATTTAATTTGACCACACTAAAATTTTATTTTTCTCTTGTTGAAAACAATACAACGCCCAAAACAGCGGATATAACCATCATAATGACAGATATAATACGCACTTTTTCTTGTTGTTCTGCGGTAGGAAACATTTCTAATGAGCCCGTACAGAAATATAAAAGACCTGATACAAAAATCAAAAAAGTAATAATCCATAAAATTATCCGAATGGTTTTCATACCATCACCACCTGATATATTATATCACGTCAAAGGCGATGGTGCAATACTTCTTTATTATTACTTCTTACTTTACGAAAATCCCATTCAAGAATTATTTAGTGAAGAGTGAAGAGGTGAAATTAAAAATCCCGCCCACATACGTGAACGAGATTTTTGATTGTTTTAAACTTGAAAATACGAATTGATGTGTTTTGAAAACTAAAAGCTTTTCTTGCCATTTAATATACCTTATGTAGCATCGAAAACTTAATAGCTTTCAATTATTTTATAATCACCGTTTTTTAGTATATTAACCAAATCAATCTGAGAATTAATTTTTTCGCGTGTTTCTATACCACCCTTAGCGAGCTTTGAAATCTCGTGAAAATCCGAACCGGAAGTAATAACTTTATTGTAATGGTTTGCAAACATCTTTGCCATTTCATTACGGAATTTCTCTGTACAGCCGTTATATCCTTCTATACCGAATATATTACTCGGAGAACATACGGTCATATTGTTTCGAAAAGGATGCGCCCACACAATTAGTGCATTATCCGGTAGCACGGCTGATAGTTCTTCAACATTTTGTAGTTTGTTCAAAAGAGGTAATCTATAGAAATCCTGCTCCTCAAGCCCGTACACAAGATAATCGTTAATGTTGTTCTCAAAGCGTACCTCCGCGCCACAAAGAACCGAAAAGCCTATTTTTTCAGCCTCATTGCGCGCAGAATAATATCCACGCAGATATCTGTTGATAATTTTTTCTTTATCACTTGTACCGATTTCGTCCTTGAACCAATCGAACAACAGGCTTTCATAATGATCAGTAATAACAAGTCCGTCATAACCTGCATCTTTATAACGTCTTACGATTTCTGCACCGCTAACCCACGCATATTTATCACATTCAGCCGTATGAATGTGCAAGTCGTATTTATACATAATTAAAATCCCTTTCCATTCATCACCGCTTTGGTGTATTATAGCATAAAAGCGGTGGAGACGCAAGTTGTTAGTGATATTATATTCGTCCTTAAAACTCGCGAAGCGAATATCACTTGCGAAGCAAATATGACTGAGCGAAGCTCAATATAACTCGCCGTAAGGCGAATATAACTAAAAAAACTCTTGTTCTTTCGAACAAGAGTTTTTTCTGGTGCCGCTGACCGGACTTGAACCGGTACGATATTGCTACCGAGGGATTTTAAGTCCCTTGTGTCTGCCTATTCCACCACAGCGGCGTCTAAAATATAATATATCAAAGAGTGTGGTTTGTCAAGGATTTTTAAATAAAAAAATTAAAAACAAGCGGGGTAAAACCCCGCTTAAATTATAAAAGCTCGCCTATACAATAATCATCAACCGACGATTTAATTAAAACGTCCATAATTTGTCCTGTAAGAATTTTTTCGCTGTTGACAATAACTCTTGTATAGTTTGGTGTATAGCCCTCGGCAATGCCGTTTTCCTGTGTTTCAAATAAAACAGGGTAGACGTTGCCAATTTGTGATTTCAAAAACTCCGCTTCGGTTTGTTTGGTAGCTTCAGCCATTAGGTGCGCACGACTTTGTTTGTCGGCATTGCTTACTTGATTTTTTAGTCCTGCGGCTATAGTACCGCTACGACGGGAGTAGGCAAAAATATGCGCTCTGGCAAAGCCGATTTTTTTAGCAAAAGCTACACTTTGATTGAATTCTTCATCGGTTTCACCTGCAAAACCTACCATAATATCGGTGGTTATAGCGGCATCGTTAAATGCAGTGCGAATTCTATTAACCAAATCCTCATAAAATGCGCTGTCATAGTGACGGTTCATACGTCTAAGGGTTTCGTCACAACCCGATTGAAGTGACAAATGAAATTGCGGGCAGAATTTTGATTGTGCTTTGAAACGATTAAGCATTTCATCGGTTATGTGGTCTGGCTCAAGCGAGCCTAAGCGCACACGTTTTATTCCATTAACCTGGCATACCGCATCAACGGCATCACATAGGTTAAAATCTTCACCTTTGCCGTATGAAGTAAGGTTAATACCTACAAGAACAATCTCGCAAAAACCATTATTGGCAAGACGTTCAGCTTCTGCTTTAATATCTACTACCGCACGAGAGCGAACTCTACCACGAGCAAAAGGAATTATACAATATGTACAAAAACGGTCGCAACCATCTTGTATCTTCATAAATGCTCGTGTGCGTTCGTTAAAACTGCTTAAACCAATTGTGTTATATAAATCACCGTTCTGATGCTTATCAATTTCAAAAACACGGTCATTTTTATAATTACCGATAGCGTCAATTACCTTTGAAACGTCGCGGTTGCCGATAACAATATCTGCTTGCGTGAGTTTTTCCGCTTCATCGGGGAATGCCTGAACCATACAACCCGTAAGGGTAATAACAGCATCGGGGTACTCGCGGCGACAACGCCTTACAAGCTGACGTGTTTTGCGGTCACTTTCGGCAGTGACGGTACAAGAGTTTATAATAACTGCGTCAACATGTAACGACTTATCACTTGTATGTCCCATATTTTCCAATGCTTCACGCATTGTTTCGGTTTCGTATTGGTTTACTTTACAACCTAAAGTATGAAAAATTATATTCATCAAATTACCTCTATAAAATCTTCTTGAATATTGTAATAAAAATAAAATAAGTTGTCAACAGTTATCAATAACATTTACTTGCGTTGTAAAATGAATTATGCTAATATAAAGTCAAAAGTATTTGCAATTTTTGTATTGCGGTTTTTGAGAGGAGATTCATAATGAAAACTTATAAAAAATTATTTTCTTTTATTTTAGTAATAATATTGATTTTCTCGGTTGTGCCAATGGGCACCTTTACGTTCACCGTTAGTGCTGAAACAACTACAAGTGGAACAACAGGTGAATGTACCTGGTCGCTTGATGGCACTACACTTACCATAAGTGGTAATGGTAGAATGGGTGAATATTTTGATGTCTCTGCACCTTGGGGTGTAAATATAACTGAGGTAATCATAGAAGACGGAGTTCAAACCATAGGATGGGGCGCATTTGAAAATTGTAAAAATCTAACAAGTGTAAAGCTTGGTAATGATATAAAATTTATAGACTCAAGTGCATTTAATAAATGTTATAGTCTTACTGATATTGTGATTCCGGAGGGCGTTGAAAGAATTAATTCTGACGCATTTTATTATTGTAGTGAACTAACGAGTATCACAATTCCCAAAAGTTTAAAATACATTGGTAGCGATGCTTTTATGTCTTGTGACAAGCTTACAAACGTATATATATCAGATATAGCTGCATGGTGTAATATAGATTTTGGCAAACCATATTCTACGCGCTACAACTACTCAAATCCATTATTTTATGCAAGTAATTTTTATGTTAATGGTGATTTGCTAATTGACGTTGTAATTCCTGAAGGAGTAACAACAATCCCTTACGGTGCTTTTTATAACTGTGATAGTATAAAAAGTGTAACAATGCCAGATAGTTTAACTACCATAAAAGAACTTGCCTTTTGTGGTTCAGACGGTCTTGAAAGTATTGAAATACACGATGGTATTACTAATATAGGAAGTAGAGCTTTTTCCGGATGTCTAAGTCTATCCGGGATAACAGTTTCTGAAAACAACAGTGTTTATCGTTCAATTGATAATGTTTTGTTCAATAAAGATGCTACAACACTAATTAATTATCCGTGCGCAAAAGAAAACACATCATATACAGTGCCAAATAGCGTAAAAAACATTGACAAATATGCTTTTAGCGACTGTAAAAATCTTACGTCAGTTATAATAAGCGATAACGTAATAAGTATTGATGAGCGAGCATTTGCTTTTTGCGAAAGCCTTATAAGTGTCGAAATGGGTAGCGGATTACAAAGTATAGGAATTAATGCCTTTTATAGTTGTATAAATATTATGTCAATTACAATAGGTAATAATGTGACGAGCATAGGTGATTATGCTTTTTATAAATGTGAAAATCTAACAACTGTAAAATTGGGTCGTAGCGTAACGAATATAGGTGATTATGCTTTTTCATACACAAATTTAAAGGGAATTGAAATACCGGATAGCGCTACCAATATTTCGAATTGTGCATTTTCATCAAACGTTGTGGTATACGGCAAAACAGGTTCGCTTGCTGAAGAGTTTGCAAATAATTTTGGATATAAATTTATCCCATTGGAAGAAGACGTTTATTTTGACGGCACTTTTTATAAGTATACCGTTAATAATAACACAGCAACAATTATTGATGTAGATGATTCTATTAGCGGCAAAGTTGTAGTTCCGTCTTTTTTAGGCGGTTATTTGGTAACTGATATTGCTGAAAGTGCTTTTGCGAGTTGTGATAAAATTACAGCGTTAACAATAGGAGATTGTGTTGAAAACATAGGCGAGTATGCTTTTAACAGTTGTGAAGAACTTGTGGAGGTAACCGTATCGGGAAACAATTTAAAAATAGGTGAGTATGCATTTGCATATTGTCGCAATCTCACAAAAGCGTCAATTCTTGATGGTGTAATAAGCATAGGAGCGTCCGCTTTTGCCTATTGTTCCAATCTTACTAATATTACAATTGCTGATAGCGTTGAATATATTGGTGGAGGTTTAATTTACGAAACAAAGTTATATAATAACTGGACAAGTGGAACCCTTTATATTGATAATCATTTAATCGATGTTAAGTCTTCGTTTTCGGGAAGTTTGAGAATTAAAAATGGCACAAAAACAATAGCAAGTTATGCATGTGATATGTGTAGCAAAATTACTTCAATAACAATACCTGATAGTGTAATAGGTATAGGCGATGAAGCGTTTTATGCTTGTAATAAAATTACATCAATAACAATACCCGACAGTGTAATAAGTATTGGCGATAAAGCATTCTACGGTATGAAAAAAATTACAAGCATAACAATACCGGCCTCGGTAAAATATATAGGTTACGGTGCATTTAACTCTTGTGAAGCCTTAACAAGTGTCGTTATTTTAGGAAACGTTGAACATATAAAAGCTTCGGCCTTCGCATATTGTGAAAATATCAATGAAGTACATATAACAAGTTTAGAAAATTGGTGTAATATCGATTTCGAAAATAGTGAATCAAACCCGCTTACGCTTAAAGGTGTTTTATACTTAAACGGTGAAACATTAACAGGAAGTATTGTTTTACCTGATGGTTGTAAGTCGATTCCGGCATATACCTTTAAAAATTCTAATATTACCGAAATAACTATTCCCGATAGTGTCGCAACTATTGGTGACTACGCTTTTTACCGTTGTGAAAGTATTACCGATCTAAGTGTTCCTGACAGTGTTGTAAGCATTGGCGAGAATGTCTTTAAATATTGTACAAATCTTGAAACTTTGTCTATTGGTGACGGCGTTACGGTCATTCATCATGAAATGTTTAAAGAGCTGATGAATCTTCGAGATGTAACAATAGGAAACGGTGTCACTGTTATAAAATCAAATGCGTTTTATAACTGCGAATCTTTAACAAATTTAAGATTGGGCAATGGTATAAAAACCATTGAAGAATATGTGTTTTTTAATTGTTATAATTTAAAAAATGTATACATTGAAGATGTGTCTGCATGGTGTAGCATTGATTTTATCAGTAATCCATTACGATATGCTGAAACATTGTATTTAAACGGTGAAGAAATTGTAGAGGTTGAAATAGAAGAAGGTGTAACCAGCATAGGCCATTATGCTTTTTACGGATGTGATAAGTTAGAAAGCATTATTATTCCGGAAAGTGTTACAAGTATAGGGAATTATGCTTTTGATTCTTGTGTAAATCTTAAAGATATTAATTTGCATGATAATATTTCAACCATAGGTACAAGGGCGTTTGCGTTTTGCACTAAACTTAAAAGCGTAACTATTCCCCAAAAAGTCACAACCATAAGTAATGAAACCTTTGCCACCTGCATAGGCCTTGAAAATGTAGTTTTTCATGATGGTATTACAAGTATTGGTGCAGATGCTTTTTGTTACTGTACAGGTCTTACAAGCATAAAATTGCCCAATGGGCTTACAAGTTTTGGCGATGAATTTACAGGCTGTTCAAACGTTATTGATTTAACAATACCTGCAAGTGTTACAAGCATTGCTGGAGGTTTTGATTTTATAAATCTTGAAAACATATACATAACCGATATGTCAGCGTGGTGTAATATTGATTTTGAATATTATTCGCTTTCACCATTGTCTGTGGCGGAGAATTTGTATCTAAACGGCGAATTAGTAACTGATTTGGTTATACCTGAAGATGTTACAGAAATCAGTCCCGCTGCATTCAAAGAGTATATTGGTCTTAAAAGTGTAACAATTCACGATAATGTCACCAGTATCGGCGACTATGCATTCTACCAATGTTGCAACCTTACAGATATAACAATAGGTAGCGGTATTACGTCGCTTAAAACATCGGTGTTCGATGGTTGCTACAATATTAAAAATATTTATATTAACGACTTGGCTTCATGGTGTAATATTGATTTTGAGAATTATTCAAATTATGAAACATATCGTGTGGCTAATCCAACAAAATATGGCGCCGATTTATATCTTAATGGTGAGTTGTTAATTGACCTTATAATACCAGACGGAGTTACAACCATAAAAGATTGTGCATTTTACAATTATCAAAACATTAAAAGTATTGTTATTCCTGACAGTGTTGTAAGCATAGGCGAAAAAGCATTTGACAAATGTCAAAATATAGAAAGCATATCGATAGGAAAGGGTATAAAAGATATTGGCGATGATGCCTTTTCTTCGGGCATTAACAAAGATATATATATATCCGATTTGTCGGCATGGTGTAATATTGCATTTTCAAATTATAATTCAAATCCGTTATATGAAGAAGATACGTTGTATCTTAACGGTGATTTAATTACCGATTTAATAATTCCTGAAGATGTTACCACTATTGGTTATGCTGCGTTTGTAGGATTTAACGGAATTAGTAGTGTAACAATACCGAATAATGTTACATATATTTGTTCAAAGGCGTTTGAACAATGTATGAATCTTACCAGTGTCAAGATAGGTAATGGTATAACTACTATAGAAAACGGTGCGTTTTATGATTGCCTAAACATTAAAGATGTATATATTTCTGACATAACTTCGTGGTGTAATATAGATTTTAATTCAAGAGAATCCAATCTTTTATATTATGCAAAAAATCTTTATGTTAATGGAGAACTTTTAACCGATCTTACGATTCCCGACAGTGTTACAACTATACCGCAATACGCATTTTATAATTGTGATTCGATTAAAAGTGTGGAAATAGGTAATAATGTAACAAATATTGGAGATTTTGCATTTTATAATTGTGATTCAATTAAAAGTTTGAAAATAGGTAATAATGTTATAAGTATTGGAAATAATGCATTCTACGATTGTGATAACTTGAATGAAGTCGTTATATCTGATAGCGTTATGCTTATAGGAGAGTCTGCTTTTGCAGGTTGTTATAGTTTAATGAGCGTAACAATTGGCAAGTCTGTTCAAAAAATATGTGATGGAGCATTTGACTATTGTGATAACTTATGGCATATATTGTATACAGCTCCCGAAGCCTCGTGGTACCTTATTGATTTGGGTTCATCAGCGTATACATTAGCTAATACAACGCGTCATTGTTATGCAAATGGTAACGAAGTGTATGTTTCAAGTGGAAAGGCAAGTTGCACATCAACCACAACAGGTAGCGCAAGCTGTTCAATTTGTAGCGAGAAAAAAACTATTGAAGTTCGTGGCGGTAATCACAAATTAGATAAAGTTGTAAAAATTGTAGAACCAACATGCGATGATTATGGTTACACGGAATACAGTTGTTCCTTGTGCAATAAAGTATTTATAGATGATTATGTATATCCATTAGGTCATAATATAATAGTCCTTAATGTCAAAAGCGGCTCTTGTACAGAAAAAGAGATAATTGAATATGGTTGTACAAAATGTAATTATACATATACTTCCACTTCAACTACTCATTTTCGTCATTTTTTCAGATATTCTTCATACGTTGATGCTAAGTGCTTTGAAAACGGATATTATGAAGAATACTGTATACATTGTGGAATAATAAACAAGAATGTATTGGAATCAACTGGTCATAACTATTATGATGACTTATGTAGTATATGTGCTATTGATAGAGTTGATGCTATAGAGTCTGATCATAGTTATGAGTCTAATTGTGACCAAACATGGAGCATAACTAAAACAGGTGCTAATTGTATTGAGATTACTTTTTCGTCAAAAACGGAAACCGAAAAGGACTGCGATTTTGTATATATTTATGATGCAAATGACAAGTTGATAGGTAAATATTCCGGCAAAGATTTATCTTCTAAGACGGTAGTTGTAGATAGTGATACTGTAAAAATTAGACTTACGTCAAACGAAAGCAATAATTATTATGGTTTTTCTATTCAAAGCGTTTGCGACTATATAAAGTGTGTTGGTAATGGCATTGAGGTTCAATTGCCTTCAGTAGTTAGTAACAACAATTATACATTGCAGGTCAGAAATATTGATATAGATGAAATACCATCTTTCATTCCCGATAATGAAGATGTGGAGTCTTGGATTGCATATGACATAAATTTCGAACATAACGGTGAAACAGTGCATCCTAAGGGTGAAAAAATTGTAAAAATACCGGTTTTGGATGAAATGAATAGTGGAAATTATGTTGTATATAACATTTCCGACGATGGTAATCTAACAGATGTTAACGCTGAGATTATAAACGGAAACATGGTATTCAGTTCGGAAACTTTGGGTCGTTTTGTATTAGTTGAATTATCACCAGAATATATTTCAGGCGATATAAACAATGATGGAAAGATTAACAACCGAGACCTTGTAAGACTTCAGCAGTATCTCGCTGAGTGGGATGTTGAAATTGTTGAAGGTAACAGTGACGTAGACCGTAACGGTAGGATAAACAACCGAGACCTCGTAAGACTACAGCAGTATCTTGCTGAGTGGGATGTTGAACTCCTGTAATTTAAACAATACCTCTTCTCAAAGGACGTGGAGAAAATCCACGTCCTTTGTATATGCTTTTTATTATTGAAATTAAAAGCGTGCTATGATATAATAAACCGAATAAATTCGGTGGTGTATTTTTATGGCTTTTAAAAAAGATTTTGTATGGGGTGCTGCTACTGCGGCTTACCAGATTGAAGGCGCTTGGAACGAAGACGGCAAGGGCGAAAACGTATGGGATGTTTTTTGCCACGAGTATTCACACGTTGAGCAAGGTCACACGGGCGACGTAGCCTGTGACCATTATCATAGATACAAGCAAGACGTAAAACTGATGAAAGAATTAGGTATTAAAGCATACCGTTTTTCGATTAGTTGGTCACGTCTTATTCCAAATGGCATTGGTGAACTTAACCCCAAGGGTGTAGAATTTTATTCAAATCTTATTGATGAATTACTCAGTAATGGTATTGAGCCATATATTACACTTTTCCATTGGGATTATCCATACGCTTTGCATAAAAAAGGCGGTTGGCTTAATGATGAAAGCGTAGATTGGTTTGCTTACTATGCTGCGAAAGTATCAGAACTTTATTCTGACCGTGTTAAGAATTTTATTACCTTTAACGAACCACAATGTTTTATTGGCGCCGGTTATATGACAAGCCCACACGCACCTGGCTATAAAGTACTTTATAAGGATATTTTCCAGATGTGCCATAATGTACTTAAATCACATGGTGAGGCTGTAATTGCTTTGCGCGAAAACGCAAAACAACCAATCAAAATCGGCTATGCGCCTACAGGCACTTCTTGTTATCCCGCAAGTGAAAGCGCGGAAGATATTGAAGCGGCTCGCAAAAAGATGTTCGAGTGCCCACCGCTTACCCGTGATATTATGTGGAACGTTTCTTGGTGGAGTGATCCTGTAATTTTGGGTAAATACCCCGAAGACGGACTTCGTATGTATAAAGATTTTCTTCCCGAAATCACTGACGAAGATATGAGACTTATAAATCAACCTATTGATTTTTACGGCAATAACATTTATAACGGTCAGGAAATCCGCGCTGACGAAAACGGAAATCCACGAAACGTTACTCGTAAGGTAGGTCACGGTAAAACCGCTATTCAGTGGCCTATTACTCCCGAGGCACTTCGTTGGGGACCAAGATTTTACTACGAAAGATACAAATTGCCTTTCTTTATAACCGAAAACGGTATGTCAGCCCACGACGTAGTATCACTTGACGGTAAGGTGCACGACCCAAATCGTATAGACTTTTTAAATCGTTATCTTAATGAGCTTGAAAAGGCGACTGAAGATGGTGTAGACGTAAGAGGGTATTTCCAGTGGTCACTTATGGATAACTTTGAATGGGCAAAGGGATATACAGACAGATTTGGTCTTGTATACGTTGACTACGAAACGCAGGAGCGTATACCGAAGGATTCATTTTATTGGTATAAGAATTGGATTGAAGAACACACTAAGTAATTTGATTTTAAACAATTATAGGGGACTTTTTAATGGCTTTAGAAAAAAGAGAAAATATACGTAACGTCGCAATAATTGCTCACGTTGACCACGGTAAGACAACGCTGGTTGACCAACTTTTGCGTCAAAGCGGCACCTTCCGCGATAATGAGTCTGTTGACGAGAGGGTAATGGACTCAAACGACCTTGAGCGTGAACGCGGCATAACCATACTTTCAAAAAATACCAGCGTTATGTATAACGGGGTTAAAATAAATATTATCGATACACCGGGACATGCCGATTTTGGCGGCGAGGTTGAACGTATTTTACAGATGGTTGATGGTGTACTGCTGCTTGTCGACGCTTTTGAAGGTTGTATGCCACAGACACGCTTTGTTTTAAAGAAGGCATTAGCCCTCGGTAAAAAAGCAGTTGTTGTTATAAACAAGATTGACAGACCTATGGCGCGACCTATTGAGGTTGTAGATGAGGTTCTTGACCTGTTTATTGAGCTTGGTGCCGATGAAGAACAGATAGAGTTTCCCGTGGTTTTTGCTTCGGGTAGAGACGGTTATGCCACATACGCTCCCGATATTCCCGGCAAGGATATGAAACCGCTTTTTGAAGAGATTGTAAAAGAGATTGAACCACCTGTTGGCGATAGTGAGGCTCCGTTGCAAATTTTGTTCACTAACATTGAATATGATGATTATATCGGTCGTATTGGTGTTGGTCGTGTGCTTCGCGGTACGGTAAACGTTGGACAAACTGTGGCTCTTTGTCATAAAGACGGTACAAACAGCCGCGTTAAAATTGCAAAACTCTTTATGTATCAGGGCCTTAAGCGTACCGAGGTCGAAACCGCTACTGTTGGCGATATTATTCAGGTTGCAGGTGTCAGCGAACTTGAAATAGGCGAGAGTGCTTGCGATACCGAGCACATTGAACCGCTACCATTTGTTAAAATTGATGAGCCCACGCTTGCAATGAATTTTATGGTAAACAATTCGCCGTTTGCAGGTAAAGACGGTAAATACGTAACATCACGCAACCTACGCGAAAGACTATTTAAAGAGGTACTTACAAACGTAAGTCTTCGTGTTGAAGAAACCGACAGTGCCGATACTTTCAAGGTTTCGGGCAGAGGCGAATTGCATCTTTCAATACTTATTGAAACAATGCGTCGTCAGGGATATGAATTCCAAGTATCACCACCAAACGTTATATATAAGCACGACGAAAATGGTAAGTTACTTGAGCCAATCGAATTACTTATGATTGAGGTGCCAGAAGCATACGTTGGTGCTGTTATGGAGCGACTTGGTACCCGTCACGCAGAACTTCAAAATATGGGTACCCGTGAGGGTGGTATGTCGCATCTTGAGTTTTTAATTCCTGCACGCGGACTTCTTGGATACCGTTCACAGTTTATGACCGATACCAACGGTAACGGCATTATGAATCATATTTTTAACGGATATGAGGAATATAAGGGTGACATCGGCCAGAGAAATACCGGCTCTATTATCGTTCACGAAACGGGCGAGAGTACAGCGTATGGTTTGTTTAATACACAAAGCCGCGGTCGTTTGTTTATAGGAGCTGGTGTGCCTGTATATGAAGGTATGATTGTCGGAGAGAGTCCCAAGAGTGAAGATATTGTTTGTAACGTATGCAAGGCAAAACATCTTACAAACACACGTGCTTCGGGTTCTGACGATGCTCTTAAACTTACTCCACCATCTGTTTTAAGCCTTGAACAATCACTTGATTTTATCAAGGATGATGAGTTGGTTGAGATTACACCAAATAGCATCCGTATAAGAAAACGAATTCTTAACAAGGAATTACGAATGAAACACGAGGCGAAAAACCGCTGATGCATTACGTAATACTTGATATGGAATGGGACGGCGCTTATCACAAACTTCATAAAAGGTTTGTTAACCAGATTTTGCAGATAGGCGCCGTAAAATTGGATGAAAATTTTAATATAGTGGATATTTTTGACGTCACAATAAAATCGGATATCAACAAGCGCGTTTCTCGTCGTTTTTCTGAACTTACAGGTATTACAAAAGAAATGATGCTTGAAGGTATTTCTTTATCCGATGCGGTTGACAGATACAACAAGTGGCTCGGAAACGATACTGTAACAATTACATGGAGCAATTCAGACCTTTATACAATTGCCGAAAATGAAAAGTATATTTTAAATGATAAAAAATTTAAAATAGAAAAATATCTTGATTTGCAAAAATTTATTGAGGGCGAATTGCGGATTTTAGGACACGAATTGAAATCGCAGATATCGTTGTCCAACGCGGCGGAACTTTTGGGAATTACTACCGAAAATTATGATTTACATACTGCAAAGGACGACAGCCTGCTTTGCGCTGCATTGCTTAAAAAACATTATAGCGAGGCGGCTTTTGAAAATCTCGTCCGCGATACAAGAGATCCCGAATTTTACAGACAACTTTATTTCAGACCGTATTACATCAGCCGTATAAATGATGAGCGCATCCAGAAGGAAACATTGATTTTTTATTGTGAGAAATGCGAAAGCAAATTAAAACGACTTACAAAATGGAAGCACCACAATAATTGGTTCAATGCAAATTTTATGTGTGATGATTGTGGAAAAAAATATGTTTGTAGGGTGAGTTACAGGCAAACCTTTGATAAATTGGTGGTTCGCCGCCGTATTTTAGAACCCAAAATTAAGCAATCCAAGGAGAATGACAATGCTGTGCAACAGGTGCCCACGACGGTGTAACGCGGAACGCGATGATACGCAAAACATTGGTGGCGTTTGTGGTATGCCTGACGCTCCTGTACTGTCGCGCACGGCACTGCATTTCTGGGAAGAACCATCAATCAGCGGAGTAAGAGGTTCGGGAACTGTTTTTTTCAGCGGTTGTTCGTTGCATTGTGCTTTTTGCCAGAACAGCGATATAAGCACTGAAAACAAGGGTAGGGTAGTAACCGTAAATCAGTTGGCCGATATTTTCAAAAAACTTGAAAATGACGGCGCGCATAATATAAATTTAGTAACCCCTACACATTTTGTAGACAGCATTATAAATGCGCTTGATATTTATAAACCCGAT
>JAZNWJ010000046.1:0-2000 GCA_045593245.1 Acutalibacteraceae bacterium
CTCCTTCGGATTGATTGCATACCTTTCTGCGAAAGAATTACATACACAACTTCGTTGTGATTACATTCCGTCTTGCGACGGATTACATACAATGCTTCGCATTGATTTTTTAGCGAACACCCGACCCCGATTGTAAATTCAAATTATGTGTGATATAATCAGTTCGACAAACCTGTTACTGTTTGTCAAGAGATTTTTAAATTTTTTTGAGTGATAAAAAAGAGCATAACAATACAGCTGAAAAACATAAATTTTTCAGCTTAAGTGTATGCAAACAACAATTATACAATTAACAGTAAAGTTCCATTACTCTTGCGTAATAAATTCGTAGAAATTTATTGAGTCCTGCAATTTTGGCAACACGCTTTGGTTTTCCTTCGTTTTCTTTTTTGATAATAAAATCATAAACCGCAGAATCTTCGGAAGGCTTTACTACTTTAAGACTGTGCATGATTTCGTATCCGATTTTCCGAAGAGTAGAAGAGCCACGCTTTGAAATATTACGTTTAGTGCCGACAAATTTGCCTGATTCATAAGGCGGAGCATCAATACCTGCAAAGGCTACAAGAGCACTGCCATTGTGAAAACGTCTGACATCACCGATTTCAGCAATCAAACGAACAGAAAGAACATCGCCGACACCCTTCATCTCCCTTACTACGGAATATTCCGGTAAATTACTTGCAATTTCCTGCATTTGTGATACAATTAGCGATAAGGTGACTTCGGCATCTCTTACCGACTTCACTGCCTGCAGTACCAGCATTTTGGTTGATGGGGTACTGGATTTAAGGGTTGGGATATTGTTCTTCGAAAGCTGATATATCGCTATCGCTTGACTTTCGTTGCAACGATATCCTTTCTTTTTAGCCCATTTTTCATAGTCTGAAAGGAACTGTTTTTCGTTCATCTTTTTGATGTTATCGTAATGCCAATACTTTTCTACAAAGTCGCACAGTTTATCCTTTGTGCTGTATGCAGGAACAGTTCCTTGTAGTATGGTCTTAATTCCGGGCATAACGCCATCAAGCAGGTTTGTAAGTTGTATTTTACAGCTTACCTTCAATCTCACATACTGTTCATATTGCCTGCCCAACAGTTTAAGTTCTTCATAGATCTCATCAGGCGGACAATATGCAGTCATAGAAAACCAATGATCTATACCATAGTTTGCTATTCGGGCAGAGTCAATTTTGTCCGTTTTAGCTTTTCTTAAAGCAGCTGCACAGTATTTTTTCATTATGTAAGGATTTACGACAACAGTAAAAATATCTGCCGAAAGCAGCTTAGCAACAACAACCTGATGATAGCCTCCGGTAGCTTCAAGTACGACTTTGACATCTTCATCAAATGACTTGATACGCTCAATCAGAGAATTCAGCGCCTGCTCGGTGTGGTCGATGCTATACGGAGCTTCTACGACTTCACCATAAGGTCGAAGCATACAAACCGTACTTTTGTCTTTTGAAATGTCAATGCCTACACTAATCATAGAGTATCCTCCTTGAAAAGTAATTTGAAAGGTAGAACCACTTACTCTTACTGACACTCATTTTGGCTCGTTACGCGAAGGCTATGCTTCAACCTGTTTACTCGAATGCACACAATAAGAGGCGGTCGACAGTTTATCGAACGGATGTGTTAATCCAATAAGAATTACGCCGGACCTTTCCTCTTTATTGTATAAAAATAAGAGTAGTTTTACAATGTTTTGGGCATTGGGTTACTACTCTTATATTGTACCAAATAAGAATTTGATGAGGTATATTATGGTTGGAATAATGGATGTCGGCGGCGGATTAAGAGGAAATTATGTAAGCGGTATTATAGATTATCTTCTTGATAATTCTATTGATATTGAATATTGTTTGGGCATTTCTGCAGGAAGTGCAAACCTTATTACATACATAGCTGGCCAGCGGGGACGATTATAAAGCTTTTATGAAAACTATTCTTTTGAAAAGCAATATATGAGTATAGGTAACTATTTCAACAAAGGA
>JAZNWJ010000047.1:0-25984 GCA_045593245.1 Acutalibacteraceae bacterium
TTTTTTATTAAAAATAAAAAACATGGACTTGAATCGAATGATTCAAGTCCGTGTTTAATTTTAATTATTCAGCATCAGCAACCGCTTCTACAGTCTCTTGAACCTCAATTTCAGTTTCAATCTCTGCGATTTCCTCTGCTATCGGTTCAGGGTTGATGTCAGGGTGCTTCATACCTGTACCTGCAGGAATGAGCTGACCGATGATAACATTTTCCTTAAGACCAAACAGCGGGTCAACCTTGCCCTTGATAGCGGCTTCGGTAAGAACACGTGTAGTCTCCTGGAAGGATGCTGCCGACATAAATGATTCGGTAGCAAGTGACGCCTTTGTAATACCAAGCAAGGTGTGTTCATAGGTTGCAAAGGTAAGACCTTCCTCACCTGCATCCATACGAGCCTTAACTGCGGCATTTGCATCGGCAATTTCTTTATATTCATAACTGCTGCCTGCAAGAAGCTGTGTGCTACCTGCGTCAACAATACGGAGTTTACGCATCATCTGACGAACGATAATTTCAATGTGCTTATCGTTGATATCAACACCTTGTGTACGATAAGCGTTCTGAATTTCAGCAATAATATATTCCTGAACTGCCTCGTGACCCTGTGCCTCCAAGATATCCTGAGGATATTTAGCACCGGGAATAAGCAGGTCGCCGGCTTTAACATAATCGCCGTCGTTGACAAGAGTACGTGAACCATAAGGAATAACAACCTTTTCTTCCTGCATGGTTTCTTCGTTGTTGATTACAAGCACGTTACTGCGCTTTTCTTCAACCATACGTACACGACCGTCAATTTTAGCGATAAGACCGCAAGCCTTTGGTCTACGTGCTTCGAAGAGTTCTTCAACACGTGGAAGACCCTGTGTAACGTCGGCAACGTCTCCACCCGCAACACCACCGGTATGGAAGGTACGCATCGTAAGCTGTGTACCAGGCTCACCGATAGACTGAGCAGCAACAATACCAACTGCCTCACCAACAGTAACAGGCTTATTGGTAGCAAGGTTTGCACCATAGCACTTCTGACATACACCGTGATGGCTGTGACAAGTAAGGATAGAACGGATTTCAATGCGTTCGATGCCTGCGTCAACAATGCGCTTTGCATCTTCCTTGGTCATCATATGGTCGTTTGTACAGATAACCTCACCTGTTTCGGGGTGAACAGCATCGTGCAGGAGATAACGACCAACAAGACGCTCCTCGAGTGATTCAAGCAAGTGATTACCGTCTTTAATATCAAATACCATAAGACCTTCTTCGGTACCGCAATCGATATCACGAACAATAACGTCCTGTGAAACGTCAACAAGACGACGTGTAAGGTAACCTGAGTCAGCGGTACGAAGCGCTGTATCGGCAAGACCCTTACGAGCACCACGGGAAGAAATAAAGTATTCCAAAATGTTAAGACCTTCACGGTAGTTAGCACGAATTGGAACTTCGATAACCTTACCTGCGGTATTAGCGATAAGACCACGCATACCTGCAAGCTGACGAATCTGGCTCATAGAACCACGGGCGCCTGAGTCTGCCATCATATAGATTGGGTTAAACTCATCAAGGTTACCCTTAAGCGCATCAGCAACATCTTCTGTTGCATGGTTCCAGATTTCGATTACGTGACGGCTACGCTCGTCATCGCTGATAAGACCGCGACGGTAATTCTTGGTGATAGCGTCAATCTTCTTTTCAGCCTCGGCCAAAATATCTTTCTTTTCAGGTGGAATAACCGCGTCGATAACGGCAACGGTGATAGCGCCCTTGGTTGAGAACTTAAAGCCTGTAGCCTTTACCTTATCAAGTACGATTGATGACTCGCTTGTACCATGGGTATCAATGCAACGCTCAATAATCTTACCGAGAGCTTTTTTGCCAACCTTGTTCTGAACTATATCGTCATTAGACTCAATGAATTTCTTAGTCTCGTCTTTTAAGTCAAAGCACCACTCAAGTTTGAATTCGTTTTCAGGCTTTGTGCGATCAACAAATCCAAGGTCCTGAGGAATTGATTCATTAAAGATAAGGAAACCAACTGTACACCAGATAATCGCTGACTTGCCTTCACTATTTGTCATACGAACACGGATAGGAGCGTGAAGACCTATGGCACCGTTGTTGTATGCCATCATAGCTTCGTCTTTGTCGCGGAATACCTTGTTTGTACCGGGTTCATCTGCTTTAACAAGGGTCAAGTAGTAGCAACCCAAAACCATATCCTGTGTAGGAACAGCAACAGGCTTACCGTCAGCAGGTTTGAGAAGGTTATTAGCAGCGAGCATAAGGAAACGTGCTTCTGCCTGTGCCTCTGCTGAAAGAGGTACGTGAATAGCCATCTGGTCACCGTCGAAGACGGCGTTGTACGCTGTACATACAAGCGGATGGAGTTTAAGCGCTTTACCCTCTACGAGCACAGGCTCAAATGCCTGAATACCCAAGCGGTGAAGTGTAGGAGCACGGTTAAGGAGAACAGGATGTTCTTTTATAACTAAATCCAAAGCGTCCCATACCTCTGCGGAAGCGCGCTCTACCATCTTACGAGCAGTTTTGATATTAGTAACCGACTTGGTTTCAACCAAGCGTTTCATAATGAACGGTTTAAAGAGTTCGAGTGCCATTTCCTTTGGCACACCGCACTGATACATCTGAAGTTCAGGTCCTACAACGATAACTGAACGTCCTGAGTAGTCAACACGTTTACCAAGAAGGTTCTGACGGAAACGACCCTGCTTACCCTTAAGCATATCAGAGAGTGATTTAAGTGCTCTGTTGTTAGGTCCTGTAACAGGCTTGCCGCGACGACCGTTATCAATAAGAGCGTCAACCGCTTCCTGAAGCATACGCTTTTCATTGCGTACAATGATTTCAGGAGCGCCAAGCTCTAAAAGTCTTTTAAGACGGTTGTTACGGTTGATAACACGACGATAAAGGTCGTTTAAGTCACTTGTTGCAAAACGACCACCGTCAAGCTGAACCATAGGACGCAAATCGGGTGGAATAACCGGAATAACATCAAGAATCATCCACTCAGGACGGTTGCCTGACTGACGGAATGCTTCAAGCACTTCAAGACGCTTTAAGATACGTGTGCGCTTCTGACCGCTTGCGCTTTCAAGCTCTTCACGAAGCTCTGCACAGGTCTTTTCAAGGTCGATTTCAGCCAATAATTCCTTAATGGTTTCAGCACCCATACCTGCCTTGAATGCGTCTTCATATTTCTCACGGTTTTCGTGATATTCTTTTTCGCTAAGAATCTGTTTCTTCTCAAGCGGTGTATCACCAGGATCGGTTACGATATAACGTGAGAAGTAAAGTACGTGTTCAAGTGCTTTGGGTGATACGTCAAGAGCAAGACCCATACGTGAAGGAATTGTCTTGAAGTACCATATGTGTGATACCGGAGCTGCGAGTTCAATGGTACCCATTCTCTCACGACGAACCTTAGCGCGTGTTACTTCAACACCGCAACGCTCACAAACCTTACCCTTGTAGCGGATTCTTTTATACTTACCGCAGTGACATTCCCAGTCCTTTGTTGGTCCAAAAATGCGTTCGCAGAAAAGACCGCCTGTTTCAGGTTTTAAAGTACGGTAGTTAATGGTCTCGGGCTTGGTAACCTCGCCAAAAGACCAGCTTCTGATTTGTTCGGGAGAAGCGAGGCCGATTTTTATAGATTCAAATGATAAATTCTTTTCTTCTGACATAATCTCTCACCCTCCGTTATTATTCCTCTGACTCATCGTAGTCAGTATATTCGGTTTCTTCGACAATATCTTCGCCATTTTCATCCTGTAAGGTATAGCCGTCAAAATTACCATCGTTAACCATTTCTTCTGGCATTAAATCTTCATCGGCAGCAGGTTTTGCAAGACCGATATCATCATCGTCGTCAAAAGTCTGCTTAAGGTCAACCTCAAGGCCTAATTTGTCAAGCACACGGATATCAAGACCGAGTGACTGCAATTCTTTAATAAGAACCTTGAACGACTCAGGAACGCCCGCCTTAGGTACGTTCTGACCCTTAACGATTGCTTCATAAGTCTTAACACGACCAACAACGTCGTCAGACTTAACGGTAAGAATTTCTTGCAAGGTGTAAGCTGCACCATAAGCTTCAAGTGCCCAAACTTCCATCTCACCGAAACGCTGACCACCAAACTGTGCTTTACCACCGAGAGGCTGCTGAGTAACGAGAGAGTACGGACCTGTTGAACGAGCGTGAATCTTATCATCAACCAAGTGATGCAGTTTAAGATAATACATATAACCAACAGTTACTTTATTATCAAATGGTTCACCTGTACGACCATCATAAAGCTGAACCTTACCATCTTCTGACATGCCTGCCATTTCGAAGCACTTACGGATATCAGACTCGTGCGCGCCGTCGAATACAGGAGTTGCAATGTTCCAGCCTAAAGCCTTCGCAGCGTAACCTAAGTGAACTTCGAGAACCTGACCGATGTTCATACGGGAAGGAACGCCCAATGGGTTAAGAACTATATCAAGCGGAGTACCATCCGGTAGGAATGGCATATCTTCACTTGGAAGTATACGTGATACAACACCCTTGTTACCGTGACGACCTGCCATTTTATCGCCGACAGAAATCTTACGTTTCTGAGCAATGTAGCAGCGTACAACGATATTAACACCGGGGCTGAGTTCTGAAGAATTTGAACGATCAAATACCTTAACGTCTACGATTGTACCGTATTCACCGTGAGGAACACGGAGAGAAGTATCACGAACTTCACGTGCTTTTTCACCAAAGATTGCGCGAAGAAGTCTTTCTTCTGCGGTAAGTTCGGTTTCACCCTTAGGTGTTACCTTACCTACAAGTATATCGCCTGCCTTAACCTCAGCGCCTATACGGATAATACCGCGCTCATCAAGATCTTTAAGAGCATCGTCACCAACGTTTGGAATATCGCGGGTAATTTCTTCGGGTCCGAGTTTGGTATCGCGGCATTCGATTTCATACTCTTCTATATGGATAGAGGTGTATATATCTTCGCGAACAAGACGCTCGTTAAGAAGTACAGCGTCCTCGTAGTTATAACCTTCCCAAGTCATAAAGCCGATAAGAGCGTTACGGCCAAGTGAAATTTCACCGTTGCTGGTTGCAGGACCATCTGCGATAACCTGCTTTTCTTCTACGGTATCGCCAACGGAAACGATAGGCTTCTGGTTGATACAAGTACCATGGTTAGAACGTAAGAACTTAATGAGGTTGTACTCGTCAATTTCACCGTTCTTTGCACGGATTTTGATAATATCAGCGCTAACGTAGGTTACAACGCCGGCACGTTTTGCTAATACTACAACGCCCGAGTCAACTGCTGCCTTGTATTCCATACCTGTAGCAACAATCGGATTTTCGGGTTTGAGAAGCGGTACTGCCTGCTTCTGCATGTTAGAACCCATGAGTGCACGGTTGGTATCGTCGTTCTCAAGGAATGGGATCATTGCGGTAGCTACAGACACAACCATCTTAGGTGATACATCCATAAAGTCAGCGCGTGAAGCCTCAACCTCGCTATAGTTTTCACGAATACGAACGTTAACCTTTTTGTTAACGAAGAAACCGTTTTCATCCAAAGGTTCGTTAGCCTGAGCAATTACGTAATCGTCTTCTTCATCGGCTGTCATATAAACAACTTCAGAGAGCACCTGACCTGTAGTTTTGTCTACACGACGGAAAGGAGCCTCGATAAAACCGTATTTGTTAATCTTTGCATAGGTTGCAAGATAAGAAATAAGACCGATGTTAGGACCTTCAGGTGTCTCGATAGGACACATACGGCCGTAATGGGTGTAGTGAACGTCACGTACTTCGAAGGATGCACGGTCACGTGACAAACCACCGGGACCCAAAGCTGATAAACGACGCTTATGAGTAAGCTCTGAAAGTGGGTTTGTCTGGTCCATAAACTGAGAAAGTGGTGATGAACCAAAGAATTCTTTAACAGCAGCCACAACAGGACGAATGTTTATGAGTGACTGAGGAGTGATGTTTTCAGGATCCTGTGACTGGAGAGTCATCTTTTCGCGAACAACACGTTCCATACGTGAGAAACCAATGCGGAACTGATTCTGCAAAAGTTCGCCTACTGAGCGGATACGACGATTACCAAGGTGGTCAATATCGTCAACGGTGCCTACTTCGTGAGGTAATCCAAGGAAATAGTTTACGGTTGCGAAAATATCGTCAAGAGTAATGTGATTTGGAATAAGAAGTGATGCGTTGTCGATAAGAGCCTGCTTAAGATCTTCTTTATCGCTGTTTTCTTCGATAATATCTTTAAGCACTGCAAGGCATACCTTTTCGTTAACACCTGCTTTATCAAGTTCAGCGAGTTCTTCTGCGGTGAAGTCTACAAAGTCAGAAAGGTTTACCATACCGTTAGAAAGTACCTTAACCTCGTTTGTGTTACCTTCAAAGTCCTGAACGTTAACGTACGCTTCAATTACACCCTTAGCCTCAACCATATCAGCCATTTCGCGTGTAATAACTGTATCAGCATCAACAAGAATCTCGCCTGTCATTGGGTCAACAATCGGGCGGGAAGCAACCTTACCGCGAATACGTGAACCGATAGCAAGCTTTTTGTTATACTTATAACGACCAACACGTGAAAGGTCGTAACGGCGAGGATCAAAGAATAACTGCTCAAGATATGTCTTCGCACCCTCAATTGTTACAGGTTCGCTTGGACGGAGTTTTTTGTATACTTCAACAAGTGCATCCTCTGTAGTTTTGGTTTCATCGGCTTCAAGTGTTGCAGCAAGACGCTCGTCCTCGCCAAGAAGCTGACGAATCTGCTCATTTGTGCCAACGCCCAAAGCACGAACAAATGTAGTAACGGGAAGCTTTCTATTCTTATCAATACGAACATAAAGCACGTCGTTTACGTTGGTTTCATATTCAATCCATGCACCGCGGTTTGGAATAATTGTAGATGAAAACAGTTTTTTACCTGTTTTTTCTTCAATCTTTCTTGCAAAGTAAACGCCGGGTGAACGAACAAGCTGTGAAACGATAGCACGTTCTGCACCATTGATAACAAAGGTACCCGAATCGGTCATAAGCGGAAAATCGCCCATGAAAACTTCGCTCTCTTTGATTTCGCCGGTTTCCTTGTTTGTAAGTCTTGCGGTTACGCGCAATGGTGCTGCGTATGTTGTGTCGCGTGACTTGCATTCGGTAACGCTATACTTTGGTTGTTCGTCAATACGGTAGTCTATAAATGAAAGCTCAAGATTGCCGCTATAATCAGTAATAGCAGCCATATCCTTGAAGACCTCCATAAGACCTTCGGTGACGAACCAGTTGTATGAATCCTTCTGAATTTCAATGAGGTTTGGCATATCAATAACTTCATTGATTTTAGAGAAGGTCATACGAGTGTTTTTACCCATCTGGACAGGTTTAACCATTTTGTTAGGTTCCATTGGTTTTATCACTCCTACAATACTTAAAAATTCGGGATTTTTGCCTTGAAAACTTCATCCAATCCGTCAAAAAGGCGCAAATTCCCCCATCTTCGGTAATTACATAGTATATATCATTGTCAAGATATTGTCAACAACTTTTTAAAAAAAAGCAAAAAAATTACTGCAAAGGCAATTTTTAACAATGAATAATGAAGAATGAAGAATGAAGAATTTCGGTGCTGGCTTTGCCAACAAATATAAAAAAGTCCCGACAAAGTCGGGACACAATAATTATTCATTATTAATCATTCAATATTCATTATTCATTTTATATCAGTTCTCGATAGTACAGGTTTCTGGTATAATCCACTATTGGTTTTTCACCGTGATTATATCTTCCAATTATCTCGTTTACCTCTGCGACAGTTTCGTTTGTAAAATAAAGCAGTAAATAATCCACAGGCGGTATTTCGTCAAGTCGGTCAGCCATATAAAGCGGAGCGGAATTAAGCAGCTCGCTGTATCCTGCACGACACATAACAGGAAACTCAATACCCTTACGGTCAACAAGCGTTCCCTTTTTATCACATTCGGCACAGGTTTTACCGTTTCTTATAGGACAATTTCTTGTCAACATAAGCGGCAGTCTGCCATAAGCAAAGATGCCAATGGGTATATCCGCACTGATATTTTTGATTTCTTTAACTGAAATTTCAGCCGATAACATTTGTATATCAACACCGATTTTATTAAGCGCTTTTATAGTTTCATTATTATCAGCATTAAGCCCCGTAGCACCAAGAACTTTAAATCCCAACGATTTCGCTATAGACACTGCCGAGAGATTTCCGCAATAAGCAGTATTTATTCCCTGCTGTTTTAGTTGTTCAAGTCTTTTAATAACAACCTTCTCGTTTGTAATATATCGCGGTAATTCGGCAATAACCTCTATACATTCCATTTGCGGTATATCACACTCATACGGCAAAATTATCGCTTTAATATTATCAAATTTTTGCGGTATTTGATCTGTGTTTGCAAATCGGGCAATAAATTGCTTTTTGCCCTTTAAATTATCATCACTTGCAATTTGTGGTATAGTGTATTCGCTAACTTTAACTTCTGCCCTTTTGTTATCAAGCTGTTCAATAGCATCACGGCGCAAAGCATTAAGTGCTGATGCCGCTACAAAAAGTCCATCATCAAGCTTTACATCAATATCTTCACAATAATATGGTGTATTACCAAGCTTTGTTAGACTTTCTATAACGCTTTGCTTTTCGGCGGCCTTGTTTTTTGCCGCTTGTGGTATATCGCCCTGTGCTGTAACGGTATTTTTGCCGTCACTTATTGTAAGTGTCATCGATTTGTCTGCCAGTATTTCGGCCAGTAACTTAACCGGTACACTTTGCCTCTCGGTGCGATATATCTCGTGCAGATAAGCATATGTATCCCCTGCCGCTATAACGTCGTCTTTGGTGCGGATACCAAACATATCACGCCCTAAATTATTCTTATAATAGCCATCAGTAAATCCCGAGCGGGAAAATACATTTTGCAAAGTTTCAAAAAGTTTTGGTTCGATAAAACCATTATCAACCGCCTGTCTGCAAGCGGCTGTTGCGGCAGACACATACTCGGGGCGTTTCATTCTGCCCTCTATTTTAAGCGATGCCACACCCATTTCTTTCAGTTCATTTATATATTCATAAAGGCATAAATCTTTAAGACTAAGGTCATAACCCGTACCACCATGTGATTTGAATGGTAAACGACAAGGACCTGCGCAAAGACCGCGGTTGCCGCTACGAGCACCCAACACCGACGAAAGCAGACACTGACCCGACACGCTCATACAAAGTGCGCCGTGAACAAAAACTTCAACCTCAATGCCAACATCATTTGCCACTTTGCAAAATTCATTAAGCTCTTGTTTGCTCATTTCACGCGATACTACCACACGACTAAAGCCGAGCTTTTTGAGCATTGGCAAGCACGCAGGTGAATGAACAGTCATTTGAGTAGAAGCGTGCAACTGCAAATCGGGTATATGTTTATGTATAAAAGATGCCAGACCTAAGTCAGAAATTATAATAGCATCCACACCGCATTTATAGGCAGTGAGTGCCACGTCAAATGCCGCTTGTAACTCTGATTGCTTTATCATTATATTAAGTGCAAGATACACCTTTACCCCACGTATGTAACAGTAACGTACGGTGTCAATAATATCGTTATCGTCAAAGTTATCGGCATTTCTGCGTGCTGAAAACTGCTTTGCGCCAATATACACTGCGTCTGCGCCACTGCGCACAGCGGCTTGCAAAGACTCGGGTGAACCTACAGGCGCCAAAACTTCGGGACAAAAAGACATATCTTTCACCTACCTTTATAAATTGAAAATTATTGTAGGGGAGGGTCTCTGCGCCCTCCCGTAAAATTTTTGCATCAATTCTGTTTTCGGGAGTGGATGGAACCACTCCCCTACATTTTCACATTATACATTACATTACAATAAAAATAAAGTATTTTTAAACAATTTTCTCTCCCTCCTTCTTTTGATACAAAAGACACCCACTGACTGTGGCGGTTACCCTTTGTCGCTTTGCGACATTTCCCTCACACCGTGAGGGAATCTACCCTCATCAAAGGGAGGCAAAAACTGTTCTTATTCAATCTACTTCATCGACTCTGCCCAAGTTACTGCAACTTTATATTTTTCGGTGTCACGCACCGAATCAAACCATGCCCAACGAGGATTGGTAAGAAAGCCACTTAAAAAATCTGTATCATAAAACGATAAATGCCCTATTCCAAATAAATCGTACTCCTTACCGGTTTCATCAATTGCCATAGTCCAATATTTATTAACCTTTAAGTTAGAAAATAATTCGCCACCCAAATCTAACCATTCGTCTTTTAACGTAAATATGTACTTATATTTTTCAATAGCAGAGTCAAACTGCTGCCAACCTTGTTCTTGTTTACCCGCACCAAAAAGACAGGCCGACAGCACCAACTGCTTGTAAGCATAAAACAATTTCCAACCGTCAGGCACCATAGTACCGCTACCAAAAGTTTTTATTATATCAAGTATTTTATAATGGTATTCTGCTTTCCTTTTTGCACCGTAACTATCAGGGAAACGCCTGTCCAATTGAATCGCAAATTTTTCTAAATTTTCAAGTCCTTGATGAATATACATCTTATCATCGTTGCCAAGTCTTCTATTGTATCGTGATACAAGACAACCACGACGATTAAATGTAGAATAATATGGCGCAAGTTCAAGCCATTGTTCCAGTTCATCTTCTGAACACGCATCAATCATCTGATCTATGGCCAAATCTCGATATTTTGTTTCAAGTAATTGTTGAACACTGCTTTTAAGTAATTGATAAACATCACTGGTTTTATCTTTTCCCGTTAAAATATGATAAGTAGCAACTCGTACAAAGTGCCATTTATACTGCGGGTCTTGAGGGTATTTACGACAATATTCTTTAACAAAAACAAGCTGTTCTTCGCTTCCCCATTCAAGCGCATCCAATTTTTCAAAAAATAGATTTTTATCTACTTCTTTTGAAATATTATCATTAGAAAGCAAACTATCAATTGAAACACCAAAATAATTTGCGATTGTGGGCAGCAGTTCAAAATCCGGATAGCAAATACCTAATTCCCAGCGGGACACGGATTGACTCGAAACACCTAAGGCTTCTGAAATTTTATCTTGCGTTATATCTTTTTCTTTACGCAGTCTTTTAAAGTTTTCTCCAAATTGCAGTTTCATAAACGATACCTCACTAAAATAATTTGAAGTAGCGCTTCTTCTGATTATATTTTATCAAGTATATCACAACATTACAATATCACGCTCGTTGATAGTTTATCACTAATAGCGTGATTTATATTTCTTTTTCGTAAATCTCTTGGTTATTTTCAGGTGATATTTCACCTGTTGCCATAAAGCCTAATGATTGCCAAAATGGTTTGCCTGTCACACCGTCTGCAGTAAGATACATACGACTTACACCATCATTTGTAAACATTTTTTGCAAATGATAAAACATTTGTCTGCCGTAGCCTTTGCGACGATACTTGGGTAAAACAAAGAATTCCATTATATAGCCGTACCCGATTTTTTTATAACCTTTATGTTCCGGTTTATCAACTTTACCATATAAAAAACCTATTAATGTTTGATCATCATAACATAGTTTTAAATATCGGTCATAGTCCCCTTGCATTTTGATAATGCTTTCAATCCATTTTGTTATAACCTCGTCGGGAGTTATTCGGTTATTATGGCTGTCAAGTTCTTTTGCATAAAAACGCATCAGGTTTGCAAATTTGCTACAATGAGCTTTGTTTTGTGAGTCAAGTTTAACATAAGTTAGTCGGTTCATAAAATCTCCTTTAAAATGATATAAAATATCCATCCACCACCTATGGTGGTCCCCCTCCTGACAGGAGCGGTCTCCCTCTGTCGCCTTGCGACATCTCCCTAACACTGTGAGGGAGTCTACCCTTTAGGCAAGGGAGGCAAAAATAAAAATCGCCTCTAATAAAATCAGAAGCGATAGTTTTATACCATTAAAAGAAGTTTAGTGCGCGGACAAAACGGCATTCTGATTTATCAGTTTATAACTTGTCATTTTGTCCACCTCACTTTCAAATTTAGTTTAGTTAATTGTAGCATATTTTTTATAAAAATTCAAGCCTTTGCTTTAAATGCAAAGGCTTTGAAATGAAATTTTAGTTTGCCAATATAAAATCTGCAACTGTTTGGCCAAAGCCGCCGTCGCCGTCCTGGGTTTCGGCTTCAACATAAGCGCAGTGATTACCGTGCATAAGCTTATATGTAATTTTATCACCGTGACCGAAGTGCTTAAGTGTTGTTATAAGCAATTGTGTCTGCTCATAGCGATTAAACATATCGTTATCTGACACAATAATAAGCATTGGTGGGTACTCGCTATCAACACCTACATAATACAGCGGTGCTCTTTCGTCAATAATTACACGTTTGCCATCAACTCCGCTTTTTGCAAGCACGTTAAAGTGCGCCGTAGGCTGACCTGCATCGTGTACAAAACCTGCAATATCCATAACGTTTATATTGTGTGCGGCAAGGTATTCCTTGTTGAAACACAACAGTTGTGACATATATCCACCTGCCGAAGAGCCGCCTACATATATGCCTGTAGATTTTCCGTAATTACCTATGTTTTTAAATACCCATGCTACCGACTCGGCAACGTCAAGCAAAAATTCAGGATATTTAGCATCGGGGTACATACGATAATTTACGCTTATTGCCGCAATGCCGCGATTTGCAAGATGTTCACAAAAGAACTTAACGTCACTTTTGTCACCTGCCTGAATACCGCCACCGTGGAAATAAACAAAGGTTTTAAATTCATCAGCTTCGGGCAGATAAATATCTAAACACTGCTTGGTCTCGTTACTGTAACAAATATCTTTTAATACTTTCATTAATATCGCCACCTAAAAAATAAAAACTTGGAGCAGGGATAACCCCTACTCCAAATATTATACAATATATTTGTATAAAATAAAAGGTTTTTTTAGATTATTTATCGCTCATTAACCATAAAGAAAAGTGCCAGTGTACCGGGGCCTGAGTGTGAACCTATTACAGGACCAACACCTGTAATAAGTTGCACGGTAGCACCGCTGTTTTCCTTTAACATATCGGCAAGCAGTTTTGCATCATCAAGGCAGTCACCGTGTGATATAAACACAATACCGTCTTTTGCGTCAACAGCGGTATCACGATAGATATCGGCAATTGCTTTAAGAGCCGCTTTTCTGCCGCGAACCTTTGATATGCTGATAAGCTTACCGTTCTCGTCAACCTTCATAACAGGCTTAATGTTAAGCATACCGCCCAAAAGCGCTGTGGTAGCACTTATTCTACCGCCTGCCTTCAAATACTTAAGATCATCAACAGTAAACCAGTGTGTTACATTCATTTTGGTGTCTTCAGCAAAAGAAGCAAGTTCGTCAATAGTCATACCTGCTTTTTTCTTTTCCACAGCAAGATAAACAAGCATACCATAACCGGCTGAGGCACAAAGTGAGTCTACAACTACAATTTTGCTGCCTTCATACTGAGCCATAATTTCCTCGGCCGCTTCGCGAGCAAAGTTGCAGGTAGCAGAAAGGCCAGATGAAAAACCTATGTACAAAATGTCTTTTCCTGTCTTTACAATTTCTTCAAACGCATCGTAGAATTTACCCATATTGGCAGCCGATGTTTTGGGTATTGCACCGTCACGCATACGATCATAAAATTCCTTGCTGGGTATCTCGTGGTCAAGGTATTCCTTTGGGTCATCGCTGAACGCAAGACTAAGACTGCAGTATTTTACGCCCCACTCATTTAATAAATCGCACGAAATATCGCACGCAGAATCAACAAAAATTACATAATCACGCATAAAAATATTAACTCCCTATCTTAAAATGTTGCATCAAAAATCACAACGCTATTATTCTATTAAAGATCAAGTGAAATTTCCATCTACCAAACAGTTTTTTAACTCTACCAAACAAATTTCTCACTCTACCCACAGTAGAAATTCACTGTTTATGCGTCTTTTGAGCAATAAAAATATGGCGAGAAAAAATCCCCGCCATAAAATTTATTATTTATAAACAATATTCGCTTCTTGCTTGATTTGATCCATGCAAGTATGAACTTTAAAACAAATATCGTTATTTACCTGATACTCTTCGAGACGATTACCTGCAATAAAATCACAAAAAGCCTCGGCCTCGTAACCCATAAGAGTTTCCTTAGAAACATCATCAAACAGAGGTAATTTATTGTCGCCTTTAACAAGATAAGCATCCTGATAATAAACAGCGGTCTCCATTATTACCGAACCACTGTCACCCACTATCTCGGTAGGCGCCACACTTTGCCCCGTTTTACTATAAGTAAGGCAGGCGGAAAACTTATCATATTCAAATATTGCAACGCCACTACCATCCGCACCGTTATTCAAGAAACTGGCGGTGGCTTTTATATAATTTGGCATACCAAACAGGTCAATCGCCGCATACACACAATACACACCCAAATCCATAAGCGTACCGGCATGTAGTGACATATCAAAAATGTTTACATGCTCACCGCTTATAAAACGGTCGTACCTTGATGAGCGCTGACAGTAATCAATCTTTGCCATAGCAAGATTACCAATTTCACTCAGTGCCGCTTTAATACGCGGACGACTTGGATTATAAATTGGTATCATAGCCTCAATATAAATTAAACCTTTGCTATCGGCAAGTTTTTTAAGATGAGCGTATTCTTCCGCTGAAGTGGTGATTGGCTTTTCGCAAATTATATGCTTGCCCGCCTTTAACAAAAGTTCGCTCTGCTCGGCGTGAAAAGCATTTGGCGACGCAACGTAAACCGCATCTATCTCGCCGTCATTTGCCAAATTCTCCAGCGAAGTATATACCTTGTCACAACCAAACTTTCCACCAAAGTTACGTCCTGTATCAAGCTTTCTTGAATAAACTGCGGCAAGCTGCAATCTACCCGTCGCCTTAGCACCTGTAACAAACTGCTCGGCAATAAAGCTTGTACCTATTGTTGCATATTTTATCATAATCTTAATTGAACGGATTATCGTTGTTGCTATAAATCTGGCAAATTATGTTTTGTATTTTAAGTGCTTCTTCACCCGAAATTTCAAGTGCTTCCTCACCCTTCACAGCGTTGAAGAACTGTCTGATTTGTACAGCATGCTGGAATCCCCAGTAATCTTTACCACCGGTATATTTAAACATATCATCAGGATTATTTGTAGCGGTTTCTGTTGTTCCGTCTTTATACATAACGGTAGCGTGGTCGTAAGAAAAGGTTGCCTTACCGTTTTCGCAAAGCAAACGTATCTCAATCGGGTCATCACATAGGTAATTGTTCATAGCATAAAAAGACAGCAACGCACCATTTTCATACTTAATAAGACCCTCGCCCGTATCTTCAACAACCATTATTTCGTGGTTGCGATTATGAAGTGTTGACTGAACGCTGACGGGCTTGCTGTTTATCATCCAGTTAGCAAGGTCAATTGAGTGAATGGCCTGGTCAATTATAACACCGCCACCCTCTTTATCCCAAGTACCTTTCCAATCGGAATGGTCATAATAATGGTCGGGGCGGTACCAGGTAAGTGTCGTTCTGCCACATTTAACCGCGCCCAACTTACCGTCAAGTATGCGCTGTTTTACAAGCTGTGACGGCGCATTGTAACGGCACTGGAAAATAACGCCATAAAGCACACCACATTCTTTTGCAGTCTCAACAGCCTTTAAGGCATCCTCATATTTAATACTCATAGGTTTTTCAGACAAAACATTTATCCCTGCACGGAATGCATCTATAGCTACCGGCACGTGTAGATAATGTGGCAGGCAAATATGTACCGCGTCAAGCTTTTCGCACTTAAACATTTCCATATAATCAGTATAAACCTTGCCGCCGTATTTTTCAGAAGCGGCCATTGCCCTATCCTCTTTAATATCGCAAACCGCAACCAATTCTACATCATCAAAAGCCTTTATACTATCAAGATGCATAACCGAAATATTACCGCAGCCTATAACTGCAACTCTTAACTTTTCCATAACGCCCTCACAAAACATTAGATTTTCCTTTATTTTACACCATATCACGCCAAAATTCAAGATAACAAATGACATTTAATACAAAAAATAACGGCTGCAAGACTACAATCGTAATCTTACAGCCCTATGTATTATCCTGCTTTTAAATTCAATCTTATCTTGTCACTTATCATGGCAATAAATTCCGAGTTTGTGGGTTTACCACGGTTGTTGTGAATGGTGTATCCAAAATACGAATCAAGCGTATCCATATCGCCTCTATCCCACGCAACCTCAATCGCATGGCGAATTGCACGCTCTACCCTTGAAGATGTTGTTTGATGCTTTTTGGCAACGCTGGGATATAAAATTTTGGTTATTGCATTTATCATTTCGGTATTTTTAACCGACATCATTATTGCATCACGCAAATAATTATACCCTTTAATATGCGCCGGAACACCTATCTGATGTATAATATCGGTTATAATCATCTCGAGTTGTATGTCGGTTGTAACGTTACTTTTGTTTACAACAAGCGGTGCATTATCGTTCTTCCAACCAGAAAGACTTATAATTCTCTGCGACAACACGTTCAGATCAATAGGTTTTAAAAAGTAATATGCCGCTCCCGCTTCAAGTGTTTCACGTTCAAGTCGCTGATTGTCAAAATTAGACATAACAATTACAAGCGGCTTTTGGGAGTTGTCCTTTTCCTTTAATGCGGTAAGTACACCCAATGCATCAAGATTTCTCATAAAAACATCGGCAAGTATTATATCAATTTTGTGCTTTTCGGTCTCTTTTATTACCACAGCGCCGTCTTTTTCGCACAAAATGACATCCATCCCGTAATTTTTAAGTACTCTTGCACAATTTTGCCCAAATTCACCCGAATCGTCAGCAATCAGCACATTTAGTTTTGTTTTCATTTTAAAACATCTCCTTTTTTATTTTGTGGCAAAATATTACCATATTTTTCCTGCACAAAAAACACTTTTTTGTCGCTTTCTCTTTACTTTCAATCGCAAAAAATTTATTTAATTGACACTTATCGACAACCAAATTTTCAAAGTGAGACAATTGTAATTTTGAAAAAACACTTGTCAACACGTCAAAATATGTTATAATAAACTAAAATATATCTTTGAGGTGTTTTTATGAAAAAATTTTTTAACGAGTTTAAAACCTTTGCTCTTCGCGGTAATGTGATGGATTTGGCAGTCGGTATGATTATAGGCAGCGCCTTCACCGCAATTGTCACCGCGCTTAAAGACAACTTTATTCAGCCTATACTTGACTTTGTTACCCGTACACATACTGTTGACTACTACACAAAAGAAGTTTTACTCGGCTATCTTTCGGCATTTATTTCCGCAATAATCAACTTCATCATTATTGCTTTTGTTCTTTTCTTGCTCATAAAAGGAATGAATACCCTTATGTCAATCGGCAAAAAGAAAGAGGAAGAAGCACCCGCTGCTCCCACAACAAAGGTTTGTCCTTACTGCAAGAGCGAAATCGCAATAGAAGCTACCCGTTGCGCTCACTGTACGTCAGAACTTAAAGATTGATTACATATACAACAAAGGAGCGGTAATTCTTTTTTTGAATTACCGCTCCTTTTTCAATTTAATAAGTATATTGCAAAATTAAGATATCCCGCAAAAGTAAGCCATATCAGATATGGTATCTGCAATATCCCCGCAGGTTTCGATATATTATAAAATATAATAATCATACCAAGTGTAAAAAGCCATAAAAGCACCAGCACAATAAAAGCCAATAAATACTGTTGCATATTAAAAAATATCGGCGACCATATAAAATTTAAAAACAATTGTATGCCAAATATTGTAAATGCAATTCTTTTTTGGTTGGTATCAGCATCACTGCTCCACACAAGATAAAGCGATATCCCCATCAGCGTATAAAGAATAGTCCACACCACGGGGAACAGCCAACTTGGTGGAGATAACGGTGGTATTACTATATCTGAATATATATCCATACTCCCTGCCGTAATCAGCGCGGATAATCCACCTACCACCAAGGGAATAGCAATACTTATTAAAAATCTTTTTAAATTAAATTTAAAAACCATAAAAACACCCCATAGTATTCTATGCTACTATAGGGTGTTTTTATTTACAAATTTTTGTTTTAGTTTTCAGGAAGACTCTTGATATTAAATAACACTGTCACCACACCCGACAGTGCACAAGCGCTAAGTACACCGAGCCAATCAACCTGTGTTATACCGATAGTATTGGTTCCTATTACCGCAAGCGCTGTTTCCGCCACGGTTTTTAGCACCTTAACACCAACCGATTTTAGCCAACTTAGAATTTTGTTTTTCATAATAAATACCTCTTTTATTCAATATAAATTTTAATAGCGTCAATTTCTTGACCGAGAATACCCGCAAAACCGTTGTTGCTGTCTTTTTCGTCATAACCCGTTACAAACGGCAACCAACGACCACTACGACGCAGATGAACCGCATACTTAACTTTTTTGCCGGTATCTGTACGCATCATTAGTCCGTCAATCGGCTTGTTAAGTAGTCCCGCATAATCCTCACGATTCTTAACCTCTGACAGCCATTTGCCACCTTTCGTATGTACCTTGTAAAAGATATTACCGCGGCTAAGCTCGGCCAAAACCGCGCATACGTCGTGACCAAATATACCGGCATAATCGGTAATATCTGTGACTTTAGGTAGCCACGCATTTCCTACATCATCCCACACCTGATATGTAACCGATATCTTTTCGTTTGCCGGCACCGTTTCTTTAATGGGAATATTAAAACAGCCTAAAATATTCTTTGCCAGTTTATCCATTTCAGTATTAAACTTTTTAATATCTGCCTCATTTGAAATAAAGCAACATTCAAGCAGTCTATAATTATATCCCTTTTCGGCTGCTCGTCTTACGTTTGCAAGATTGGTACGACCTACAATGTTCTTGCTTCTACCCGGAAACATTTCGGATATCATTTTCGCGAGTGTCTCGTCATATTCATCCGCTTTGAAGTTAGCGTTTATAATAACGTGACCACCACGGGCTGTTTTATTTTTGCTACTGTCAAGGTGCAGTTCAAGTATAACGCAGTCTTTTGGTACAAGGCCTTTACCAATAATGTTGCTTCTATACGAATTCAAAGCAATATCGCTTAGTATAACGTTATCGCCGCCGAAGTCTTTAATTTTTTGTGCCAGCACTCGCACACGTTCTGCCTCCCTGTAACCGTTACCGACAGCGCCGCTGTCGCTTGCACCGTGGCCCGAAATAACAAATAACTTTTTCATAAAACTTTCCTTTCTAACTATGATATTTTTCAAGGTCATCAATTCTATGATTGATAACCTTAATTTTTTCTTCCTCTACTTCTTCTTTTCGTTCAAGTATATATACACGTTCAACAACCTGATTATGCTTTTCTACCTTCTTCTCCAATTGGTCTATACGGTAAATAGTTAAATCGGTCTGAGATTTAATATCCTTGGACGTCTTTTTATTGCCCACAACAACTGTGACAATAACACCCGCTAAAGTGATTAAAGCAACGGCAATTTCCACCATTTTAATCGCCCTCACTTTCCGTGGTAGCATTGTATTCTTCCTCGGTAATTTCATACCAAGCGTTTATATCCGCACCTTCGGGCAATACAACTGTTTTTCCAAATGTTTCACCGTTGGTAAGATATTTACCTTCATCCGCAGTTAAAATAATTTGCTTTATTGTTTCCTTTTTCATTTTATTTCCCCCTTAATAAACCAATTCCCAATTTTTAGCTGTTATGGTGGCTTTTTGCTCTTCGGTCAGCTTTGCGCCCACATCAGCGTGTAGTGTAAGTGTTTGAGCCGTTCCGCCTGTTAAATCCGCGAGTCCGTCTATAATGCTTTGGATTGTGTCGGTGCTTAGCTCACTGCAATTTACAAATGATATGCTTAATTTAATGCTACTTGCCACCACACGAAAATTAACCAATGATATACAATTGTTCACACCATTTATATAGGTCGCACTTGTTGCACTCGAATAATCGAATGGCTCACCGTCTATTGTTTCTAATGCTCTCATACCGCCAAAAGCGTTTAAAAAAGTAGTACAATTTTGCGTACTAAAATTACAAGTAATTCTTTTGAGTTTGTGGTCAAAACAACTACTGCTTGCATAACACATTTGTTGTATGCTTTTCGGTAAGCAAGGGGTAGTAATAGTCAAATGTTCAACTGTGTTGTTTACATTTTCAGTATTGATAATTTGAAAAAGATTTGTAAAGCCGTCAGTCCAACTATCAAGATTTAACTCAACTTCGGCTTTGCCGAAAATGTTAAGACTTAAAAATTTACCGCCTTTCAAATATCTCTCCAGCGGTGCAACCGAGTTTTTGCCGTCCTCATAACCGTTGGAATATACACCGTCAAAATCATCTTTTAACTGTAAAACTTTTTCAGCAATATCCATTATTCAGCACCCCCAATAATCGCTTGTGCGTAATTATGAAGTTCATCAAGGGCGGTTTCGATGTCATTAACAATACCGTCTACATAACCTTTTGTTGCCGCATCGGTATCGTCTGTTGGCTCTCCCACATTCTTGATTCTACTACCTACCACATCAACATCGTAATCAGGCGGTGATAATATTAAATCGCCATTTTCTGTTGATATACACTGCACACAATCAAGGTTATCTACTTCGGTCTTGGTGTAGTAGTTTTCTTCGAGTTTATGGTCTACTGCTATACCATAATTTAGCGCTTCGATAATTCGCGAATCAAACTGTGCAAAGATATTGTCCAATGCCTTACCACTTTGAGCGTTCTCACTTTGTCCGTTATAAGTTTGGTCTACTTCGGCATCTTTGCCTGCGGGACCAATATCGCCCTTTTCACCTTGTGCACCTGTGTCACCCTTTACGTTACCCAAATTTTGCACAACACCGTTTGTATATGTAACAACCAATTCATCATCAATAATTTTTGCCGATTCAACACCAACACCGTCAAACTCGCCGCTTGACTTTGCTTCGTCCAAAGCTGTAGTTACCGTTGTTTTAATGTTTGTTAATGCCGCTTCAGCGCTTGAGGCTGAAGCCTCGGCTTTTTGTGCTTGCTCCTCTGCAATATTGGCAAAGTCATTAGCCTCGGCGCTACTGTTTGCAGCATAATCCGCGCTTTTTTGTGCTTTTTGGGCAAGACCTGTTACACTCTCATAATTTTCACCATCCTGATACACTCCTTCAGGTCGGTTTTTAAGACGTAACACGGACGGAAAACTGTAAAGCTCTATCTCGGTCTCATTATCATCTGATAACGCCGTTATAACCAGATATACCGCAACCTTGCCGCCAAAGCGTGTATGACGTTCTTCAAGTGTAAAAGCAACGTCTTGACCTGTAAGCTCTGTAGGTCCACTTTGCCAAATACCACCCTCACCGTCATAAACGTCAAACCGGTACATAACCTTATCACCCTCTGCGCCTAACTCGTCAATTTCCTGATGAAATTTATCCGAAAAGACAAAATTAAGCCTTGTTACCCTATGGTCACCCTGAGTGCCTGCGAACTGCTCTACTCCCGGGGAAATACCGTCCGTATTGATATTATAATTTATTTCTCTTAAACTCATTCTTTTCACCTTTCTAATAATCAAAAACACCCGCCCCTTCGGGCAGGTGTTTTTGATTATTTTAATTATATATTTCTTAAATATTAAAACTTATTTCTTTCGATTCGGAACGCTTGTTCCAATGCTGTTGCTTTTGTCTTATGCTTGTTAAACGGTCATAGTTTGTTTCACCGTCAAACTCCACAAACAATGTGTTGAACACTTTGGGTTGAGCATAATATTCACTTTCGAATTCTACTAACGGCGATATATCAATTGGCATTTTTTGTGATAATCCCATATGATGCAAATGTATCATTTTTCCGCTCGGTAATATGGGAATAAGTCCGTTTTCAATGCGTTCGAGTAAATCTTGACCAAATTCATCACAATTGTCATAATAAAATCCAGATCTTGCATTTTCGTTTGGACTGAATCTGCCAACATTTTTTATGTATTCATATAATGAATTAAACAACTTTTTGGGATATAATCCGGGCTGTGCTGTATATATAACTCCCGTTTCATCCTGTAATACAACCATTCTATCAATTCCAACCACCTCAACAACATACATATTGTTCGGTATGAGTGGATTTAATACTCTTTCTTTTTTGGTAACCGCAACTACGTTCAATCTTTCAAAATCTGTTATACCGGTAAGTTCAATACCGCCACCGCAAATAGCTCCACCCGTACGAACATAATCTTTATATTCTTCTGAAAAAGTCAGACCAAGTTCATGTTCGGCTATTTCTATTTTTTCTTCTTCAGGTTGGTCTAGATAAAAAAAATCATCCAATTCGCCAATCAATTTAAGAATTTCAGTGTTCATTTAACATATCTCCTTTATATTTCAAATCTTATTTGCCAGTGTGCTCTTCGTTTTGGATTGAATTTTATACGATCTATTTCAGAACTTTTTTTCTTATCGTGAAGAATGGTATCATTTCCATTTTGATGGTGTTCCATTCTTGTTAACTCTGCTAATGGACCATCATTTCTTTGACCAATATGATGTAACTCCACCTTTTCACCATATATATTTTTCGGTGATTTATTATGCTTTATACGCTCGCGATTGGTCATTCCGTTTTTATCGACCTGATCCATATCTATATCATTTCGAATCAAACATATTCTACCATTGACTTCTTTCTCCACTAAACCGGCATCAATATAAATCTGAGCTTCCTCCATAGAGCGGATAACGTCAATTATCGTGTCAGACCATCCGGTTTTTTCTTTAATTCTTTGTTTTTGTTCTAGAGTAAGTCCAACTATATTTTTATTATACTTGCCAACTTTTGCACCGTCAAGTAATTCTTTATTGATTTTTTCGACATTATTTTTGTGCATTAAAAAAGCAGATTCATTCGCGTCTGCTTCGTTTAAAATATCATTATTTACCGCCTTACCGTTTTCCGACACAAGTGTTAATTGTTTTGGGTATATAGCGATTATCCCAAGGCTACCAACATCATATATATTATCCCTATATACAACACCATCAATACCATGACTCCACATTACACGTCGTAAATATGCTGCCGCCGGGCTCTTAGCACTTGTGGTTTTACAACCCTCGGTTGCAAGTAACTGTGAATATTCGTCAAAGGTTATTTTGTTTTCTACAAACAAGCTCTCAGCCAGATTTGCGGGTGTGATTTCTTTTGCTGCAGAAACCCAGAAATATGGATTAGTCATATTGACGTAGTATTCCTGATACTGATAATCAACAAGCTGCGAATGCTTAGCTTTTTCAGCGCTATATATACCTCTTGCCGCTGTCAACGTACCCAATTGCACAGCAAATTCATCGTGTGAAAACCGTCCCTTAAAAGCAAACAAAGACAATAACTTTCCGTTATCGTCTTTGAAAATGGTATTTGCATTATTCAGTTTTACTTCATCCCGCACTTGCCTTTCTGCAGTATCCTTATCAGCAACAGGAAGTTCCACTCTTGTTAATAAAAGCTTATATTTTGATATTGCCTCCCATATATTACCGCCGGTATTTTCCACAATACCTCCACTGCCAACTTGCACGCTTTCTATTTCGGGTTGTTCGGACCGATCTGCGCCGATCAACATTTCGGTAAGCTTTTTCAGTTTTTGTGTGTTATCTTTACACGTCGATAGTTGATTTTTTACCTTTTGGGTATTAACTATGTTTTCTCCCTGCTCATCTATAGAAGCAAACTTAACATTACATATTTCTTCCTCGTATTGTACATCCTCATCGGTTTGTGATATTTGTTCTCTGTTACATATAATACCCTTTTGCGCTACGGGTATAATTTGTTCTTCTTCAAAAACCATTACACCGCAATCACCTGAATCCTTAACAAAAACTATACTGTCATATCCCGAAAGTATAATTTGTTCAAGTAACAACTTAACAGTACCATTGTTAAAATTAGTTTGTGTTGCTGTTTTTCTTTTCATCAAATCGTTGAATGTGCTTTCGCTTATCAATCGGTTTTCGACAAGATATTTTGCAACTTCAATGGTGTTCCAGCCATTCATTTCAAGTATCAGCGGACAAACCGAGTTTATATAAAACTCTTGGAACATACCGTTATAGCGATATGGTCGCCACTCTTTACCTGCAAAAAATTGATTTAATACGTTATCAAAAGTAGTAAACTCCCTGCCGAATTTTATTGCCTTTTCAATTACCAAGGGGGTATTATTCCACACATAAAAAGACAATATATTACCCTCTTTATCCTTGAAAACGGTATCTTTTATTCTCTTTAGCAGGTTGTTCAAAATTGTTCTTCCGGCGGTATCGCGTCCACTTGCCTCCACATCGGCGTTTTTATATAGCTCATCTCCTACATTCTGAGATTTATTTTTGGCGTTTTGTCCATCGTTTTCAAGACAGCCACTGTTTCCGGCTCTTATGCGAACATCTGGTTTTATGCGTCGAACTTTCTTTTTAAACGCCATATCCGCCATATAATAACCCATTTTTTCGGAATTTTCCGCAGCTTTTTCAAGCTGCAGTTTTTGTTCCTCATCGGGACTTATCTCATATGGCTCTACATAATCTTTTGGGTCTACCGGACTATGTGTATCAATTTTCGAATCATAAATAAGCGACGGGTAATTATCCAGATTGTGATTTCCACTTAAAATATCATATTCCTTTGCCGTTACAAGCCTGTTGTCATCATCAAAGAGTAATATCTGATCGTAGTTAAAATGTGGTTTAAAAGCCATAATATTATCAATTTTACTTTTTAAAATTTTATCCTTATATCTAAAATGATCTCTGACTTTCTGCCTCTTCTCAACAACCCGCGCTTCATACATATCCGCAAAATTATCACGTATTTCTGCTTCGGTTAACGGTCTGTCTTCGGTAAGCGACATTGGAAAACCTTGTTGCCTTAGCCACTCAATATTCTTAAGCCTGCTGTCAATATTTCGTCCTTCAACAACCTGTACCATACGCTGAATTTCACGTATAATATGCGCCTTTATATCCATATTTCCATTGTTAACATAACCATCATACAGCTTTTTATCGATTATAAGTTTATTGCTGTCAATTAAATATTTAGCCGTATCATAATCAGTAGCAGCATATTTTATTATAACGTTAACGTTTTTAAGTTTCGGATAAATTTCAAACAGACTTTTAAATCTTATGAAATCTCCTAACTTACCTTCTATAACGTTACTGTCCAAGTTAATATTGGGGTTGACCTGTCCAGATTCAAGCGCTGCATTACCTTTAGCAAAAAAGGCAAATTTCTTTATATCAACTTCGCTTAGCCAATCACCCCAACCGTTTCTGATAACCTTGAATTTATCCCATATCTGATACTGTTGCGCGCCTGATTTTTCCATTTTTTCGGCGGCAGCTATAACGTCATTATCCTTACACCTTATAAAACAAAATTGTATATCTTGAGCGTAATGACGCGTTTCGGCGTTGCTTTGCTCGTTATTCATCGCTTCGTCAAGAAGGCACCTGAAACTATCCTCTAACACCGACAACTCCAACGCAAGGTAACTCTTCATTCCGCCAAACAATCTTTTGAGATATGATACAAAATCAAGTACCCACCGCACAACTACATTTCTTTGCTTCACTTCAAGATTACTTGCCAAAGCAACCATTCCACTACCATTATCGGTAAATAACATTTCACCTACAAAATCGGCTATGATTTCGCGCATTACTTTTTGGTCATTTATAGAAGTGATGCTGCTGTCAGAATCCACTATTTTTTCCTTGTACGCTTCTAATGCATCCC
>JAZNWJ010000048.1:0-72360 GCA_045593245.1 Acutalibacteraceae bacterium
GACTTTGTTGCTGATGACAGAAAGGTTGGTATCGGTCACGGTAACCTTGGCTCAATGCTACTAAAGGAAGAAACAAAGTGTTTCGCTTTTCTTGCAGGTCACGAGTCATTTGCAGCTGCTGAAGGCGCTATCGGTCTTGCAAGATCAGCTAATAAGGCTAGAAAAGAAGACCTAAGAGTTATTCTTAACGGTCTTGGCAAGGATGCTGCTCAGATTATTTCAAGAATTAACGGCTTTACTTATGTTCAGACTAAGTTTGACTACTACACAGGGGAGCTCGCAATCGTAAATGAAACTGCTTACTCAACAGGTGAGCGTTCAAAGGTTCGTTGCTATGGCGCTGACGATGTTCGTGAAGGCGTTGCAATTATGCACAAAGAGGGCGTTGACGTATCTATCACAGGTAACTCAACCAACCCAACACGCTTCCAGCATCCTGTTGCAGGCACTTATAAGAAAGAATGTATCGAACAGGGCAAGAAGTATTTCTCAGTAGCATCTGGCGGCGGTACAGGTCGTACACTCCACCCAGACAACATGGCTGCTGGTCCTGCTTCTTACGGTATGACCGATACAATGGGTCGTATGCACTCTGACGCTCAGTTTGCAGGTTCATCTTCAGTTCCTGCTCATGTAGAGATGATGGGTCTTATCGGTGCAGGTAACAACCCAATGGTTGGTATGACTGTTGCTTGTGCAGTTGCTGTTGAAGAAGCATTGAAAAAGGCTTAAATACAAGGTTTATAGGACTTCCGCCGTAAAAAGCGGAAGTCTTTTTTTATCTCAAAATCTGATAAAATCAAGAGAAATTGCACATAAATTGCACAAACACTTAAAATGTGCAATTTTTGAAGGGTGGTATGTGATTTTTGAAGTGTGCAAATGCCTTTTGTTATGATACACTATATTTGCAAGGATAACCAAGACACACGCAGTTTAATATTGTTGCAGTTACCATTGTTGTTGACATTCCAGAAGTTAAAAAAACATTTCCAAGTGGTGCGAATGATAAACGGCGGTTATCCTTGCCACTACTAACAACCACACCAACAACCACACAGAGCGAGAGCGGATAAAACCGCTCTTTCTTTGTATGCGTGTTTTTGAAAATTAACTTTCAAAAATAAAACCACCGTTGCAAATCTAATCTTGCAAGGTGGTCTTATCTGTTATTATCTCTGTTAAATTCTGCTACTATTCTTTGTACTGTTTCAATTTGGGTTTCGTTAAGGCTTGATACATCTATTGTTTTATTCTTTGCTATACCGAGTAAATAATCTGTAGTTACGCCGAAATAGTCCGCTATTTGTATTAGCATATCAAATGTAGGATAACCCATACCGTTTTCATATTTGCTAACAACCGCTTTGGATAGTCCAATGCGTAAGCCTAATTCTTCCTGTGTTAAATTATGGCTTTTGCGTAGTTGCTTTAATACTGCACCAAAATCGCAGACATTCATTGTATCACCGCCTTTTATTTATTATATATTAAAAGCGGTTTCTAATTCATAGATTTTAGTCAATGATATGTTGATTTATCATTATAATTATGATATAATATTAGATAAATAAATCGCAAGGGGTAATATTATGGGTGCTATTATTTTTGTTATATTTGCAATACCTTTTGCCATATTCTGCTTTTATATGGCTTATAAAAAATATTCAAGCGACCAAGAAGAAAAAGCGGCATATCAAAGAATGGTTGAAAACGCACAACAACAAGAAGCAAGTGCGTTATCAAAATGTTTGCCAATTATGGAACAGAAATATAACGAGCTTCGCAACACGATAAAGATACCTATTGATTGTGAAAAAATAGATGTTGAAACTACTGTTTTTGGTTTCTCATACACGGCACAAGCACCCGTGGGTAAATCGTATCTTCTAAGAAATGACTTTTATTGTTGGCAAGAAAACGATATATTATATATCTTCCCCACAGAAGAACATATCACAGAAAAGCATATTACATACGCTAATTTACCAAAAGATATTGAAGCAAAATTTAACTCTGAAGATATTAGAATTATAAAAATAAATCGTGCGGAAATACAACATTATAAATTAGCGGGACAGGAAAGAGCAGAAACAAAAGTACAAAGTACGAATGACGGCGTTAATGTTAAAGGTGCTATTGTTGGTGGAATAATAGGCGGTGATGCCGGTGCTATAATTGGAAGCCAACACAATAAAGGGCGTATTTATTCTTATTCAGAGCATTTTGATGAAAGATATGTAGAAATTTATTATCAACAAAACGGCAGTACATACAAACTAAAATTAAGTGCAAAAGCATATCAATTATTAGAACAATGGTTTCCCGAAAAAGATTATGAATATGTTGTAAGTACAAATCAAACAGTTGTTAATACAAATGATAGATTTGATGAAATTAAGAAATATAAAGAACTGCTTGACAACGGCATAATTAGTAAAGAAGAATTTGAAATTAAGAAAAAAGAACTTTTAAATCTATAAAGAAAGTGTGTGTTAATATGGCTTTAATTAAGTGTCCTAAATGTAGTGAAACAATAAGTGATAAAGTTGTTATTTGCCCTAATTGTAATGCGTTGTTAGATAATAATACTGCTACCACCGAAAAGCCAAGCAAGGTGTTTTTAGGTTGTGGTTTTGTAGCTCTGATAATTGCTATTGCTATTTTAATATTTGGATTTTGGGCAATTTCAAGCGGTGGAATATTATTTGTAATTTTAGGACTTTTTGTTTTTGTAGTTGCTTGTTTCTTCTTTAATGAGTATAGAAAAGATGTTTATAAACATCATTTAGCAAAAACAGACTATAACGCATATAAAGAATATCTTGAACAAGAACGGCAAAAAGAGAAAGAAGCACAGGAATTTTTACAGAAACAAAAAGAAGAAAAGACCGCAAAGAAATATAATAATTACAAGTATAAATGCCCTATGTGCAACTCAAATAAAATTATAAATATTTCTACTGCAAAGAAAGTTGTATCAACGGAAATGTTGGGTTTAGCAAGTAATCAAATCGGCAAAACCTATCAATGTGATGAATGTAAATATATATGGTAAAAATTAAAGCGGGGTGCAAACCCCGCTATTATTATCTCATAATTATTGTATATGTTTTTGTTGCCGTTTCTGTTTTAGTGTGAATTATTACAGTATCACCGAGCATAGTATCATTTTCTTTTACATTGATTTTCTCAATACAGGATAGTTGCATTTGTCCGCTTTTTCCTTTTAAATTAACTGTATTTATAGATGGGTGATAACATATTGATATACTATCAAATGTCAAACTTAAAAACAACGGCTCTTCAAATGAAAGTAATTCATACCACCCCTTTGTGTTTCGTATCTCTCTATTGTTATAAATAAAAAGTGTTGGCTTTTTTTCTTTAATATAGCGGTCAAATTCTGCAAGTGTTAATGTTTTCATTTTTAATATTCCCCTTATATATCAAGTTTTAAATGGTTTTCAATAGCCGTTTCAATTTCCTTTTGTTGTATGCCTATATATCGTTGCGTTACGGCGGTACTGCTATGTTGTAGCAGTTGTTGAACAAGTGCGATATTATAACCGTTATTCTTGTATATCTCAGTTGCGTAGTATTTGCGGAAACTGTGTGTACTTATGCCTTTAAAATCCAAAAAGTCGCATACTGTTTTTAATTGCTTTTGTATTGCTCTTTCGGTTAAAGGAAATATAACGTCATTGTCCTTTATGCCGTTATCCAAGCAATAACAACGGATAAATTGATATAACGATAGCGGAACAGTAAAAACACGGTCTTTGCCTGTCTTTTGCTCTGTTATGGATAATCTATATCTTTCACCGTCTTTTACAATATCGGTAAGCCGTAGCTTAATAATATCTGATATTCGCAACCCTAAATTTGCTTCAAGCATTAAAGCGGTTGCTATGCGTTCATTTGGTCGGCAACCGCAAAAGCCGTTTTTCATTGTTGATATGATTTCTTTGTACTGTTCTGTGGTTAGTGCTATTGTCTTTTTATTCATTGGAAAACCCTCTTTTTTACGAACTTATAATTATTGAAATACGAACTATTTAACACAACGCCTTGAAAATGGCTTTATTACTGTGTTTTGGTGTTCGTATTTGTGGTATTATACGAACTTTACGCCTTTTTCACATAGTCCGCCCATAATCTGTGGGTTGGATAAATGCAAATGCTTTGTATCTTGATTTTGCCCCCGCATAGTTGGTTGGGTTGTCTGTAGTAGTTCGGTGCACATAATAATTCAAGCTCTAAAGCAAGTTTTACATCTTCAACACCCGCATTTAATAATCTACCCTCTATACATTCGGCAAACTTAACATTGGTTTTTACATCGTTTAAATCGTTACCGAGTTCAATACCAAAATGTGTTATCCACATATCAAAATAACCTCTTTTGGCAAGTAATAAGTGATATATCCAATATTCGTGCATTGACGGATATAATGCAGAATAATCAACCCTGTACCCATTCGGTATGTCTAACTTGCTTTTCCATTCACTACCGAAAACATACTTTAAATCGTCCGCAAGTGAATTACATATATCCTCAAAGTGTTTACCGCAAAATATATACTCTTTAATTTGATTACACAAATCACTACCCGCCCCATATTGTATGGTTAAGAGTTCACGCCTATTTTTTAGTGTGTTATAATCTGCTCTTGCGTTATCACTCTTTATTTTATCGTATGTGTATCTACCTAAAAGGAAGATACCGCCAAACAACGCATATAATACATCAAACATAATAATACCTCTTTCAGTTTTGGATATGTGGCGGGGTTGCCCCCGCCTTTGCTTTATCCCTCTATCATTCGTTCCAAACAGTCCCCACAAATGATATTTACTGTCTTTGTTGCTCTGATAATGGTATGACAACAAGGGCAGATATAACGGCGGCTATTGCTTTTACTTGTTGTGCCTATAATAGCAATACCACCACTTGCCGAGCGTGTACCGATACCAACAGAGGTATAGGACGGCTCTACTCTGCACATTTCAACCTCTCTGAGTTCGTTATGCTCTAACAACCATTCAAGCAAACTGTCAGACGGCTCTGTGTGTGCGTATCCGTATTTATCGGTGCGTGTGCATATAAGACCGTGTTTTTCTGCTTCCTTTGCAAATACTTTGTTGTGGTATGTACCACCCCTTGATGTGTCTTGAATATTTAAAACGGTGTCATTATACATATGTACCATTTCGTGCAGTAGTGAAGCGGTTATTGCTTCAAGCGGTCTATTAAGTGTTCCACTTGCTATATTTATTTCTCTGCGGTGTGTGTCTCCCGCTTCCCAAGCGTTCCACGGCGTGTAGTGGGCGTATGCTCTGCTTGTGGGTGTAACAGTTATAACCGGTGTGTCAAGTTCATTATTGAACATATCGGCGTTTAATGCTCTGAACATTTTTTCTAATTGGTTTACAAGTCTTGACATATTAGTTACTTGTTTCATATTGGTTAATACTCCTTAAATTCGATTATTTTGATATTGATTTTAAGGGCGAGTACAAGTATAATATTTTATGTACCCGCCCTATGCGGTGTGGGTTAAAGTCTCTTGTGCTCTGCTTTGGTCGGCGTGTTGCACAAGGGGCTTTTCTTATGCGATACTAAAGCGGCGGCTTGCGGTCTGCTTTGTATATTGTTTATACATTTCGGCGTGTTCTTTTTTGAATGTTGTAGTATCAAATCTGTTACTTAACACCGAAGTCCAACGAATGATGAAGCGTCCCGCTTCTAATTCTTCCGTTTCTCTTGCGTTCATTTCGGCTTTGATTTCGTCCCTTAGTGCTTCCGCTTCCGCTTTGGCTTCTTCTGCAAGAGCTTCCCATTCCTGTAATTTTGCGATTTTGTTTTCCATTTCCATTGTTGACATTGTTTTTTGTCTCCTTTATTTAATATTAGCAAGGGTGCGTTGCCCCTTAGCGTGATTTCATTATACACGAACATTCGTGTAATGTCAAGAACTTTTTACACTTTTTTTCGTGTAAATATTGCACGAATTTCGGTGTTGTTTTTTTGTGCATATTTTACTCTTGTTTTCGTGTAATATTTGTGATATAATAATGTAGAATAGAAAAGGTGTTCTTGCATATAGGCGGTGTGGTTGTGGTATTTTTTGGCTATCCGTTTATTATTACTGTATAAGTCGCTTTTTCTGCCATAGACAAATAAAATTATAATTAGGGGGTTATTATATGGCACTACAATATAAGATTGATGTATTACAGGCGGTTAAGGATAAAGGGTATAATACTAACACTTTACGCAAGGATAAATTGTTAGCGGAAAGCACTATCCAAAAACTGAGGGATAAACAACCTATTAGTTGGGCGAACATATCCCAAATATGCAAACTGTTAAACTGTCAACCGAACGATTTTTTAGAGTATGTAGAGGACTAATTATTTAAAATTAAATATATCTATCCAAAACAAAAGAGCCGTATAACCTTAGTTGGTTATGCGGCTTTTTGTCATAAATAAGGGGTGTCAACAAAATGTATCTTAAAGTTTTCGATAAGAAATTTAATATATGTATAATTGTTACTGTGTGAGGTGGTACACACTATGATAATTGATTTATCTATTAGGCTTCGTCAATTACGCTTGGATAAGCACTTAAAACAAGAACAAGTTGCGGATTTAATCGGTGTTACAAAGTCGGCAATATCGGCTTATGAAAACGATTTACGGCAACCGTCTTTTGATGTGTTAGTACAATTAGCCAATTTGTATAGGGTTTCTACCGATTATTTACTTGGAAGAACAGACAAGAGGTCAATAGACCTTTCAGACTTAACGGCGGCAGAAGCAACCTTAGTGTGTGAGCTTGTTGCTTCTATGTCGGCAAGAAACAGAAAGATAGCACAATTAAACGAACGCAGAGGGCGTTACAATGGGTAGAAAGAAGATACATAAATACGCTTTTGTCGGTATCTGTATAATGATTATTGTTGTAATTATTATACTGTCTTTAAGGGGGTGCAACGGCACCACGCCAAACGAAAATAACAATAGTTCTGATACCGCAAGTGATAAAGTGCTTGATTTTACCCCCGCAGAAGAAAGCAAATCTATTAAGATACCCGCCGTTACAGGAATTTATATGAGGGCGGGACAACTTAATCAAAAGGTAGATTTTTACAATCCAAAAGAAAACAACTGTTATTTTGTTATATCCTTGTATCTTTCTGATGATACCTTGATATATAAATCTGATATGATTGCACCCGCAGAGCATATAAAGGAAATAACGCTATTACAAGAGCTTAAAAGAGGTATATACCGTAATTGCCGCCTTGTATATAATTGTTATTCTTTGGATAATAAAACGCAACTAAACGGCAGTAATGTTGTTTTAGAAATAAATGCACAATAAGAAAGAGGTTTTAAAAGTGAAAAAGTTTATTAGTTTATGTTTGGTGTTAGTGTTGGCTTGTACTATGTCGGTTACTGCTTTTGCAGAAAGTTACGGAACAAACAATAATACTATGCCTTATTATTGGTATGCTGAAACAACACTAAGCGGTCAGATTTATAGTTCTTGTACTGTATCAATACCCGAAACAGTTTATACAGGTGAGGGTTATTCGGGTAATGTAGAAATAAGTAATGCCGATATTGAGAGCGGTTATGAGGTTGTAATTAGAGTTACAAATTTATCTGAGACAGATACTATCATACTTAGTAATTCCAATAATGACAAAACTATCGGTTGTAGTATTAAAACATTTGAAAAAACACTAACAAGGCAAGATAATGTTTTGTCTAAATTTAATGATAAAGTGCTTACAAGTACAGATAGAACCGTAGGCACAGAATTTCAAGCGTTAATTACAGAACATACAGGAGCAACGGCGGGTACATATACCGGCACAATGCAATTTGAGGTAATGATTGAGCCGTATTAAAACAAATTAAAACATTTTCAAACTTTTTTCGCAAAACTACCTTGACAGGCACAAAAGGTATGTTACAATGAAAGCGTAAATAGGAAATGTGCCGATAGCATAAAGCGTAAGTAAGTCGCATTACACAAGAGGGATAAACCCTTTATTGTGTGGTGCGGCTTTTTATTTTTGAAATATTATTTTCAAAAAAAGGTGGTGAAAATGTGAGCATACAAAATCATAGTTTTATAAACAAAAATTGTGAAATTTGCGGTAGGTCTGAATTGGTGTTATCTTCACTAAATCTGTGTTGTAATTACGGCAGTAAAAATGACGGTGAAGAATTGACATTAAACATTTGCGGTGATTGTGCAGATGAAATTTATAAAAAAATAAAAAGGTGTAAAAGTGAGCAAAGTACGAAATAAATTAGGTCAAATTATGACCGCTAAAACCGTTTCATTAAACAGTGATACAAGAACAATAGAGGTGTGTAATGATAAAATTATATATACTTTAAAGTTGGACGGCGTAAAAGATTATTTGTCATACAATGAGACTTTATTAGAAATTCTAAAAATGGATAAACTAAAACCCTTTCGTGATTGTGGTAGATTACGATTTAAGGTAAATATAAATAAATCAGATGTAAATTTTTACTTGTATGATTTGGCGTATGGGTGTTATACACAAATGATTACTGTAGAAAATTTTATAGAGGACTTGCAAAGATATTATGATATTAAATCAAAACATAATTTTTCAATAGACCACGCCGATAACAATATCCATAATAATACTATATTAAATCTTTCCTTTATGGAAAAATCGTTTAATTGTATGAAAGGTGATATTGTAGCAAAGGTGAAAATCCCAATATACCTAAATTCGATATATTTTAATAATAAATACAGGATACAAATATTATTTGAAATTGAGCCAAATGTAATAAATTCTATTATTAAACGCTTTAATTATTCTTTTGATAATAGTTCAGGTGGGATAGCCGCATTACATTTTATTTGTGATACTGTAGAGGAATATGTAAATTGCTTAAAATGGCTAACAGAGCAACATTTTGAGTGGGCAAATCCAATAAAAGACGGTAAGCGTTGGATAAAGAATGATAATAATTGTTGGTGTCTTGAAATTCAAAATTCTTTACACGCACAAAAGATACTTTCTTTAATGCCGGAGAACGAATTTCAAACAGTATCATTCGATACGCACAAGAGCAATTAGAGGGCATATAAGGTAAGTTAAGATAATTTTAGTCTCTTTATATAACCGAAATAAAAACGCCATATAGAGCGTTTAAAGGGCGTTTTCAGAGGTGCGAGTTTTATACACATTTTTCAATGTTGTTTTATGCGTTTTGATACCCCTAAAAAATCAATTTACAACCACAAAGGTTGTAAAATTTTTCAGAAACCCTTTATTTATGCGGGTTTCAGAGGTTGTCCTTAAAAGGAAATAGAGAAAGATAAAAACCATCTCTAATATATTAAAACAATGGTATAAAGTGAGTGTTACAAATAATAGAAAACGATATATAATTTTTATCCAATAGGTAAAAGAAATAATGTCTTTATAAACTACTCTACACGAACGCCAAGCACAACGGATATTAGAGATGTAAAAATTAAAATAAACAATGTATAAAGCGTTAATTGTGGTGAGTGTATTGCTCTGTTTGAGCCTGTACGGAAAACGATATAATAAATGATTTGCGAGTCTAATTTCTGCAACAGTTCATTTACAACGAAACACAATTAAAAGCGTATATAAACAATATAAAAAGAGGTGAAAGCGTGTTAAACTTAACTGATGATGAAAGAGAAGCAAAACTACAAGCAGAATTTCCAAATTCAATACTTGTAAGATATGTTGTAGGTGATGATTTTTGGGATAGGGGTAGTAATTGTTATGATATGCCGTCATTAGCAAGGGATTATTTTGATATTTTATATACAGGAAAAGATAAACCTAAAGATTTAGAAAAATGGATGTCAGAGCATTATGTAGGTAATTACACAGAAACAAGGTGGAGGTTTAAATATAAGGATGAGAAAACCCCATAACTACCGTGTTTTTCTTCCATAAAACAGAAAAATATCATTACAAAAATATCTTGTCAACATTTATTTTCGATAATATTTAATTGTTTAAAAAAGGCATAAACACTATGCTTTTGGATAGTAAGAGCACATAAAACAGGGAGGATTGACAGTTGAAAACCCCATAACCACCGTAGTTTTTAACTTGTCAAGGTAGTGTATTTTTGCGGTAAATAAGGTTAAAAGTCCCATAACCACCGCATTTTTCACACTAAATAGTTTTATAAAATTGAAAGGGGAAAATTTATAATAAAAGGATTGAATTTTAATACTTTATGACAGAAAAGAAGTTATACAATGTAACAGAAACAGGAAAACTGTTAGGCATTGGTAAGGCTAAAGTTTATGAACTTATAAACAATAATTATCTTAAAGCGTTGGATTTAGGCGGGTTAAAAATATCCAATACAGAAATTGACCGCTTTATTGATAGTTACACCGGCTATAGTTTTAAAGATATTACTAATGTGTGTGAGCTACAGGCAATAGTGGTAAATTGAAGTGTGCAAGTTCAATTTCACTTGCTATAATTTACTTAGTATATCAAAGTGAGGTTTAAAAAATGAAAGGCGTTAGCACCTTTAGTAGAACATTGAAAAATGGTAAAATCAGTTGGGGTTATCGTTTCGATACTGCACCCATAGGAAACAAGCGGCAACAAGTAAGTAAAAGCGGTTACAAATCTAAAAAAGAAGCTCTGAGAGCGGGTATGACCGCATTACAACAATATGAGACTATAGGGCAAGTTGTATCACCCTCTGATATGTCATTTTCTGATTATTTGGATTTATGGGTTAATGAGGATTGTAATGTGGATTTAAAGCCTACAACCATATTAAACTACCAAAAGAAAATAAATAATCATATCAAGCCAAATTTAGGGGCGTATAGACTTAGAAGCATAAAGAAAGAGGATTTACAGGCGTTTATAATTGATAAATTTGATGACGGATATTCTTATAACACGCTATCATCACTAATTGGAATACTGTCTAAAAGTTTTAATTATGCGGTAGACCATAACTATTTACTTTATTCACCCGCAGTAAGAATTAAGATACCACGAAACAGAACACCGAAAGTCCCCACAAGAACGGCAGAAAGAAACACGATACCCATTGAAGCAATAGAACAAATATTTAAAAGATTTCCCGAAACAGAGCCGAGCCATATACCGCTAAGATTAGGCTTTGAATGTGGTTTAAGAAGCGGTGAAGCGTTTGCTTTGGTATGGGAAGATATAGACTTAGATAACGGCACAATAACCGTAAACAGACAAATCCAATGGCAAGAAGATAATACACGCACAACAAAAGAAAAACTAATGTCAAATGGTAGTAGTGATTGCGGTAATGGTTATTGGTATTTTACTAACCCTAAATACAGTTCTTTCAGAACGGTTAAAATTAGTGATAATTTAACCGAGTTGTTAAGGCGTGAAAAGGAACGCCAAGAAGCTATGAAAACATATTACAGGGGTTATTATGTACAGTATTATTCTGAACACCCTATTACATTTGGGGGTAAAGCAAATCAAAATACGGTTGCTATAAATCCGATAAATGCCGAGAGCGGAAACCCTATAAACTTTGTATGTGTTCGGGGTAATGGTACATACATTTCAAGCCGAACAATGCAACACACATCAAGAGTGATAAGAACAGGCATATACGATAAATTTACTTTTCACGCTTTGAGACACACCCACGCTTCGATTTTGTATGAGCAAGGGTTAAATGATAAATACATATCTGAGCGGTTAGGACACAAGGATAATAGCACCACAAGAGAGGTGTATATACACTTAACCGAGCAATCGAGAGAGCAGGGCGAAACGGCGGTAAAAAGTATCTTTAATGCTTTGGGTTATTAAATCTGAAACGGCAGAAAAAATCTGTGCAAAATTGCACAACATTTGCACAAATGAAGAAAATACAAATTGATACATATTGAGACAAATTGATTTAAAACAATGTCAACCATTTGGAAAATCGGCTTTTTCACAATACATATTAAGACGAATTGAAACATAATAACACGCATTGATAAGTAGGTTTAATTTAGGTAACAACCCGATGGTTGGTATGACAGTTGCTTGTGCCGTTGCAGTTAACGAAGCGCTTAATAAATAATCTGCGATTATTTATAATGAAATTTGCCTTACGGCAAATGAAATTCACGTTGTGAATGAAATGCTAAAGCATGAAATGTGCCGCATCTTTTGGATGCGGCACATTGTTTTTATGGAACCTAATTTTTTATTGCAAAAGATATAGGTATATTATATAATAAAATTATGAAAGGGAGGGTTTTTATGAAAAAAGTTATTACATTGGCTATTTGCGTTATTCTTGTTATGGTAGTGCTTTGCGGTTGCGCTGAGTCGTCTTCTAAAAATAAGGTTTACAAAGAAGAAGCTACCATTGCCGATTCTGAAATGCTTTTAGAAAGCAATGCTATAGATTCACGTAAACTGATAAAAGAGATTTCTTTATCGGTTGAAACAAAGGATTATGATAATTATATTGAAAGTCTTCGCAACAATGTCGCTTCAAACGGCGGTTACATAGAGACCTCTAACGAATCGAATAGCTCTGATTTTAGAAATTTTACCGCCACCATCAGAATTCCTGTGGAAAAAACTGATGGTTTTACGGAAGTTGCTTCCGACAATGTTACGGTGAAAAGACGTAGTGAAAGTGTTAAGGACGTAACTGAGCAATACGTTGATATTGAGGCAAGAATCAAGGTTTATAAAGCCGAAGAGGAAAGCCTTATTGAAATAATGAAACAGGCAGGCAATGTTACAGACTTGCTTTCGGTTAAAGAGAGTCTTGCTGATGTCAGAGCGAAAATTGAGTCTTATACAGCACAACTAAAAAGTTTGGAAAATCAGACCGATTACAGCACTATAACACTAACTGTTTATGAAGTTGAGCGTGAGGTTGAAACCGAAGGGTATTGGAGCAGGATTTTGAATAATGTAATTAATGGATTTAAAAATGTTGGAAAAATTATAACAGCGTTATTCGCGTTTACATTATCGGCTATTCCTTATTTACTTATCCCGGCTATTATTACTGTAATCACAGTTATTATTGTACGCTATTTGAAAAAGAAGAAAAATTCAGGCAAAAAATAATACAATATTCTCATCAGGGAGTGATTTGTATGAATATTACCGAAGCGGTTAAGAAGAGGTTTGATGAACTTTGTTATAAACAAGGACTTAATTATTGCCAATTGGCAACTTTGTCAGGTGTACCATATACAACGGTAAAATCAATTTTTTATAATAAAAGCAAAAATCCCGGTGTGGTAACAATCAAAAAGCTATGTGATGGACTTGGAATTACCATAACCGAATTCTTCGATACTGATTATTTTAGAGATTTAGAACAAGAAATTAAATAGTGATAAGCAATTTTAAAAGGCTTGAGGTTTTACCTCAAGCCTTTTTGCGCTTAATGTTAGTCAGAGAACCGTATCCTGATTTCAATTTTTATAATTCAATAACAGACAAATTATTATCAATAGCATTTTTAATTTTTAACAGGGCTTCGGTTGCTTCTTCTTTGCTTTGATAAATTGCGATATGTTCCCAACAACTAACTCGAGTTTGAACTAATAAAGTAGTACCATCAACACGAAGTCCACCATAACAAAGTAACATTTTAGTTTTATCGGGACTTAAAACTCTTGTTTGTTGTTTAGGAATTATTTTTGTTCCATCGGCACAAATAAATTCAAAGTGCGATAAACTCTCACATAACGCTTCAGAAAAACTATTTTGTACTGCGCTTGTTACGGCCATATCTACCATAGTTGAAAGAGTATCTTCAATTATATCTTGAACACTATCTTCAAGTATGTCTTGCAGATTTTCTCTATCAAACAATTTATCAATAGAAATTTCAAAAAAATCCGCAATTTTAGGTAATAATTCTGTATCGGGAACACCGCCATTTTCCCATTTTGATACTGCTTGTGCAGATATACCAACATATTTTGCAAGTTCTTCTTGTGTTATTCCTTTTTTTCTTCTTAACGCCAAAATGTTTAACCCGATGCTATTCATAAGAACCCCCTAATGTGTTTTAAAAGTGTTTTTGTTGACTTTATTATATAACGATTTTTGGTTAATTTCAATGGAGCCAAATTTTATAAAAACAACCAACAGTTGAAAAGTAATTTGAAAATGATGTTTTATAAATAATTAGGAATTAAGAATTCGTAATTAAAGGCTTGAGGTAAAACCTCAAGCCTTGTTTATTATTTATGAAAATCAAATTTTGTGCCACGGCGTATTGCTTCTGCTGCCTGCATAACCTCGAGTGCTTCTTCCTCTTTGATAGGGTAGTCAGCACCATTACGGTAGCTTTCGTACATATAGTCCCATATAACAGTAAGGTCTTCGCCCGGGATTTTGTATTCTTTTTCTACCCACTTAACTTCTGTTGCAGATGCGTATGTACCACTTGCGCCAAATGCGGCACCCGGAGTTCCGGGGTCAGATACAACAGGAGGAATTTCAAGTTCTGGGTCTATGTAACGAAGTTTTATATTAAAATCGTCGCAAAGCATTGAGCCACGGTCGCCGTAAACGCTGAATTTTCTGCCCATGTTCAGCGCCATACCGCCGCTGATGCACATATTAACTGTGCGACCTTGCTCGCTTTCATAGTGAGCAATAACGTGGTCTTCGCAATCGCCGCCTGCAGTTACCTGCTTGAGTTCACCTGTAATGTTTTTAAGCGGAGAACCCAAAAGACGAAGTGAATGGTCAATAATGTGTGGTCCCCAGTTAAGCAACTGACCGCCGCCAAATTCGCTTATGGTCTGCCAGTCATCGCGGTGCTGGAAAGAGCCCTGTGAAATGTTGATTTCATATACATTACCAAGAATTCCTGATTCAATGGTGTTTTTAACCTCATTGAAAACAGCTTCAAAACGGCGGTTGTGACGCATATAAATTTTGCGGCCTTCTGCCTTTGCGGTTGCAAATAAATCTTCGGCTTGGCTTAGCGTCAAACCCATTGGCTTTTCCATAAGCAAATCTTTACCCGCTTTAAGTACCTTTATACCGTGTTCGTGGTGGTCGCAAGAACGGGTTGCTATACAAACTATTTCTGCATCGCTGTCAGCTAAAAGGTCATCAATATTGCTGTAGCCCTTACAACCGTATTTTTCTACCATTTTTTCAACGCGCTCAGGTAATAGGTCACAAGCGGCAACATACTGGTATTTGTCTTGTTTGTTTTCAAGCTCTCTTGTGTGCATACCCCAGCCCGCACGACCAATACCAACAAGAGCTAATTTAATTTGATTTGACATAAAACTATCTCCTTTATATTTTATATACCGCAATTCTTAAGATAATCGCGGCTGATTTTAAGATCGATGCGTGGGTCGCGAAGGTGAGTGTCGTGCTCTACCATAACCCAGCCATTGTAGTGGTTTTTAAGCAAAACGTTTGCAACGTCACGCGGGGTATCACCCATAACACCGCCCGAAAGTTCACAAAAACGAAGTCTGTCCTGCCAATATGAAGCGTTTTCGTCTTTGATAACATAGTCCTTAAAATGTACCGTTACAAGACGGTCAAAGTATTTCTTTGCAATATATACAGGGTCGCCGCCTGCGGCATGATGACCGATGTCAAACACAATGTAGCAGTCGGGACAACGCACCAAAAATTCTTCAAGCTGTGCCTCGGTTTCAACGGGTGTACCCAAGTGATTGTGAATACCTACTTTAACACCATATTGCTTTGCTATTTCTGCCTGATGATTGGCGTGGCGGCAAAATGTGTCAAAATCTTGTGAGGTTGACTGCACCCAGATATATTTTTTTTGGAGTCCTGCTGAGAAGGTGAGTGTATCAGCGGCATTACTACCACGACAGGTGGCAAAGCCCATACCCATTTTTTTAGCAAGAGCGTTATACTCGACTGCTCGGTCAGCATTTGCTGCTTCAAGACGTTCTATGCCGTCAAAGCCGAGTTCTTTTAGCATAGCAAGACGCCACTCGTAATCGTGCATATTACCGTACCATACGTTTAGACCGTAGTCTGCAACTCCAACTTTAATCATAGTTTTAACCTCACAAAAAATATGTAGGGGACGGCACCTTGACGTCCCGTTTTACTCGGGTTGTCGTAGGCGCCAACCCCTACTAACATTTTAATATATTTATTTTATTATTTCAAGTTGTTTATGTATTCATCTACATCAACAACAGTGCCGGTAAGACGAGCGTGTTCTGCCGCAAAGGTGATAAGGTGGTTGTAGCAGGACTGCTCGATTGTAGGTACGGCATTACCTGTGTAACTGCCTGTCATATAATCGTAAAGTGCTACTATAATACCTGCATCGCCGCCACCGTGACCGCCAAGGATACCGTCGGTAGCATTACAGGGGATTTCTTCGGTTTTTTTGGTAACAGGGTCGTAAATCTTGATAGGAGAGTCACCCTTGAGAGCGGCGCGGATTTCTCCCTTGGTACCATAGATGTTTATGTAACGACCACCCGAGTTGAATGCGTTCATTGTAAAGGTTACGGTTACGTCATCTTCAAACAGCATATTTACAGTCTGATGGTCAACAACGTCGTTGTTGCTGTGGAATACGCATTTGCCGTAGTTTGATTCTGCAAGAGATTTCTTAACGTCTTCATCACTTGATTTTACAAGCTTTGTAGCGGCGCTACGGAACCAGTTGCTCTCGTTTTCAAGATAGAGTTTAACAGCGTTGTAAGGACAGGTCTCACCCACAGGGCAACCCTCAAGACAACGTGCGGGAGCGCCCTCGGGAGCATTTTCTTCTCTAAAATAAGAAAGTGAACCAAAGGACTGAACCTTTTTACACTTTTTGCCAAGCAACCACTGCAAAATATCCATATCGTGACAAGATTTTTGAAGCAACATAAATGAGCTTTCTTTACTATTGTGCCAGTTGCCGCGAACAAAGCTGTGTGACTGATGAACAAACTCAACACATTCCTCGTGGTTAATTGACATAACCTTACCAATTCTACCTGAATCAATAATTTCTTTAAGCTTATCAAACAAGAAGGTATAACGCAAAACTGTGCATATAACAACCTTTACGCCCTTTTCGGTTGCGCGTTTGGTAAGCGCAACACACTGTTCTGGGGTAGGAGTGATTGGTTTTTCGAGAAGAAGGTCATAACCAAGGTCTATAGCCATCATAGCAGGTTCGAAGTGGTCGCGGTCCATTGTGGCAATGAGTGCAACGTCGGCAATTTTACCAAGAGCAAGCAAAGGCTTGTAATCGGTAAAGCACATTTCGTCAGGAATATTATGCTTTTTTTGTACATATTCACGACGACTGTCTCGTGGCTCGGCTACCGCTACAACCTCGTACTTTTCGGACATATTTGCCATATAATCGGTATATGTGCCTCCTCGGTTACCTGCGCCTATAACTATAACTTTCAACTTTTTCATAAAAATTCTCCTTTACTTTTTAAGGAATATGTATTACAATGACAGTATAAACGGTCTAAAAATGCAAATCCATACGATTTTAGACAAATATATATAATTTTAGTTCAAAAAGTGGTGATACAATGACTTGGCATTCTTATGAAATTAAAGAACTTGTAAAAATAGAAAAAATACATAGTTTCTTCAAACTTCATTTTGATAAGGGCCATAATTTTGCGGGTGAGATGCATGACTTCTGGGAAGTGGTATACGTTATAGACGGCGAGGTTATAATTTCGGCAGACGAAAACGTACACAATTTTAAAAGCGGCGATATAATTTTTCACAAACCACTTGAACTGCATAAGTTTAACGTAGTGGGCAATGATGGTGTTACGCTTTTTGTCTTTTCATTCTCTATGTCAGGTGAAATTTGTAAAAAATTAGAACGCAAGGCATATCATCTTGATAAGTACGGTCGCAGTATTATGAAATCGTTTATTGAGTTTTACGAATATGAGTGCGAAAAAATATTTGAACGTGAATCTAAAAAAATTATACATCTATTATCGTACTTATCAGATGATAACACATTTTTGCAAACGTTGTCAACCTATATTAGTCGTATTGTACTGTCGTTATCCGACGGCGTAAATACGTTGTCAAAAACCAAAACACACGAAACCGAGCTTTTTAAGCGGGCGCTTGTTATTATGAATGAGCATGTTGCCGAACATCTTTCGGTAAGCGACCTCGCAGTCGCACTTAATATAAGTGTATCAAGTCTTAAGCGACTTTTTGATAAATATGCCGGTATGAGTGTGCATAAATACTTTTTAACCCTTAAAATAAAAACTGCCACGCTGATGCTGAAGGGTGGTATGTCGGTAAACGAGGTAGCAGATGCATTAGGATTCAGCAGTCAGGGGTATTTTTCTGCCACCTATAAAAGAGAGACGGGTAATAACCCTTCGCAAATATAAACAAAGCCTTGAGTTAAACTCAAGGCTTTAATTATTGGAATAAAAATTATTTTAATACTGTAAGCAATATTATGGTAACGGCAAACACCACAAGTTCTGTAGCAGACGTAATCCAGATTGCGTTAAACAGCTTTTTGTACGCGGGTGTTTTTGCGCGCAAGGCAAGTATTAAAAACAGTATCAGTGCAGCAAGCGGAAATACACCAAAGGCAATGCACAAAAATACAGTACCAATAGCTTCTGCAAAATCGCCGTCACCAAGACCTAAAAAGTCGGCGTTGTATTCGTCGTAAGCGGCATCAAGTTGGGATATCGTATCGGTATCGGTGATTTTGTGTGCTTTCAATACCCGTCCTTCAATATCCCAGAAGTCGATAGTAGTTTTGTAGTTATTTTCGGCATAACTAACGTAATAGTATTCATCATCTATTAAAGCAAGAACACCCTTTTTTACATAAAAGCTATCGTCAGCACTGGATGTATTTACCGAGAAATATTCGGAATACGAGATTTTATCGTCGGTCAGGAAGGTTTCGTTGCCATTGAAATGTTGAGCAGACACTGCTACAGTATGTGTATTTATATATTCGAAATCAACCTCATAAAAGGGTGCGTTTTGCAAAATAGTATTATGCTCATCAAGATAATTTTCGCTTATGAATGATGCGTGTATATCACTGCCGTCATTAAGATATATATCAGCTTCTATTATTACGTCGTCTACACTTACGTTATAATCAACGTATTTAACCTCATCAATGTCATAGGTTACACCGTTATAACTACGGTCATATTCCCATTCAGTCATTGAAGAATCAAAACGTGTATACAGAACTCCATTATGTCTGAGTGTTTTTAAATCATCCCACAAGGATATATCGCAGGTATCGGCAGATACGGTAAGTGTAAGACAGGGGATAAGTAGTAAAATTGCAAAAACTAAAGATAATATTCTTTTTTTCATTTATTATTCCCCCTTATGCAAGATTCAGCTTGCGGTCAAGCATAAAGTACTCGAGCGTGTAAAGCAATAAGCAAAATAGCGCCATAATAAGCGCGATACCCAACAAAATTAAAACCAGAACCCAATATGTCCAACCATCAGGCATAGCCGAAAGCCAATCTATAACAGCAGGCATACCAAATATATAGATTATCTGTACAAAACCCGAAAGCATACCGTTTGCTACATAATAAATACCAATAGCGGTAATTATCTTTGCCTTTTTTGATATAACCGAAGCAAAGGTTATACAACAAAATACAAACAGTGATGAAAATGCAAATGATAAAATCAATATAACTATCACTTCGAGTATAAGAACAAGCAGCAGCACAAGCGACATTGCTGTCCAATCTTCAAAAAGGGTGGGGATATATTCCAAACCGATGTTGTTTAAAAAATCGCTGCCGATAACAAGAATAACAAATATATCTGTCATAAGTACGGCGCCTGTAGATAACATAGTTACAAGGTTAGTTATCAACTTCGAGTTGATGAGTTGACTGCGTTTTACGGGAAGGGTAAAGGTTAGATAGCCTTCGTCTGTAAAGAAATTTTTATAAAATCTCACGTAAATTAGAATATAAGAAAGTATTGAAAAGGCTACAAGACCAATTACCATAAATATTAGCGCAAAAACAATAAGAACCATTATTGGCGCGGGCGGTTCTCTGTCGGCGGAAATAATTGATATACATCCTCCACCCATAACAGATAGTCCAAGTGATGAAAGAGCAGCAATCCACCAATATTTAAATACCGATTTCAAATCGTATCTTAGAAGTTTTTTTAGCATTTAAATACCTCCCTGAAAAGTTGGTCAAGTGTTTTACCACTCTCAAGTCGCACTTGTTCGGCGTTGCCGGAGTTTAATATTTTGCCGCCGAATGATAAAAAGACAAAGTCATCAAGCACCTGCTCAACGTCGGTTATCAGGTGGGTGGTGATTATAATCGACGCTTCGGGGTTGTAGTTGCTTACAATTGTGCTTAAAATATATTCGCGTGCGGCAGGGTCAACACCTGCAATAGGCTCGTCAAGAAGATAAAGTCTTGCATTTCTTGACATTACAAGAATAAGCTGAACCTTTTCTTTTGTACCCTTTGAAAGTGTTTTTAATTTGGATTTTGGGTCGATACCAAGGTCATAAAGCAATTTAAATGCACGATTTGTATCAAAGTCGGCATAAAACTCCTCGAAAAACATTATAAGCTCTTCAACCTTCATCCAGGAGTTAAAGTACGTACGTTCAGGCAGATAAGAAATAAGCGCCTTACTTTGTTCGCCAACGGGAACTCCGCCTACCGATATTTCACCGCTGTCAGGCTGCAAAAGACCTGAAATAAGTTTTATAAGGGTAGATTTTCCGCAACCGTTGGGACCTAAAAGTCCTACGATTTTACCCGACGGAATTTCTAAATTTAAATTCCACAGTACAGGAGTACCCTTCTTGTATGATTTTGTAACGTTTTTACACTCAAGAATATTCAACTTAACTCCTCCTTGATCATCATTATAATTTCTTCTTCAGAAATACCTAATGGTTTTATGCTTTGTATAAAGGCCTTTACGGTTTGCTCCGCTGTTTTTTTGCGGCAAGCCTCAATAACGGCGATGTCGGTGGTAACATACCGCCCAACTGTTCCTTTTGATACAATGATACCTTCGTTTTCAAGATAAGTGAAGGCGTGCTGCACGGTGTTGGGGTTAACCGCCGCATCCAGCGCCAACTGCCGCACCGACGGTATTTGTGCGCCGGGCTCATATTCGCCCGATATTACCGACATGGTAATCCTTTCGGCAATTTGCATATAGATAAGTTTTTCGGATGTAAATTTCCAGGCCATAAAACACCTCTTTCTTGTATTACTGTACTACAACAATAATACAACACGACCGCTTGATTGTCAAGCAAGGTTACAAAACTGTAATAAAAAATTCCCGAGTATATACTCAGGAATTTTTACGTGCTGATATTAAATTAAAAATGTCTTGTGAGTTGCTGTAAAGACCTTGGTATCTTGCAACTGCGAAACTGATAACCACAACCGGTATTATAAGTGGTAGGCAATAAAACCCAAACATTTCGCCACAGAGCAAAATTGTACCAACAGGGCATTTAGTAGCGCAAACAAATAAAACTGCCATACCAATTGCAGCACCCGTACCAAGTGGCAACCCTAAAAGAAGTGCAAGGATACCGCCAAGAGTAGCGCCGATAAACAGAGTGGGGATAATCTCGCCGCCTTTATAACCACAGGATACACATATTACGGTGAACAGTATTTTTAATGCGAATGCTTCGTATTTTACGTTACCGTTGAATACGTTTTCTATAATATTGATACCGCCGCCGTTATAGTCGTAATTTCCAACCAGTATGGTAAGAGCAACAATAATAACGCCACCTGCGAAAATGCGTAGAAATTCATTTTTAAATATTTTTTTGATAATCGTTTTGCCGAGGGTCAAACCTTTACAAAATACAAACGCAACCAAAATACCTACCGTGGTTATTATCGCAGTTTTCCATACAAGAGATAATGAAACCTGAGGCAAAGTGCCGATATTAAATCTTTCGGGATGAACTCCCAGTAATGTTGATATAGCGTATGCTGTAATGCTTGAAAAAAGCACAGGTACTGCCGCAAAAAAGCAAAGTCGTGTAAATATTACCTCAAGCACAAAAACGAAAGCAGCAAGAGGAGTGCCAAAAACCGCCGAGAAAAGCGCCGCCATACCACACATAACGGTAACGTGACGGGAGTCCTCATCGAGTTTTAAAAGTCGCGCAAATATATTCGCTACACCGCCGCCTATCTGAAGTGCGGCACCTTCACGACCTGCCGATGCGCCGAAAAGATGAGAAATACAAGTACCGCAAAAAACGGCAACGGCCAAAAGCGGGGGAAGACTTTGTTCGGTACGGACACAATCAAAAACATTGGTGGTACCTATATTTTTGACGCGGCATAATTTATAAAGACAGACCGAAATCATACCGCCTACAGGCAGCAGATATAAAATCCACTCGTTTTGCGTGCGAAAATGGGTTACAAATTCAATCGATTTTGAAAAGAGTACACCACACAGGCCGCATATAGCGCCAGACAAAATGCCGAGTAGTATTTCCAAAGCATACTTTTTTATGGTTTTCAAATTATGCCTTCTTTCCGATTTTCTTTAAAAGAACAATTACAAAATGCAATGCAAGACCAACAATAATCGCTACAACTAAATCAAATATTACAGTAAGTGCAAACGTGAGTACCATTACTAAAATATCGGCAAAATTCTTTTGCTTTATTATACCTAAAAAGCTGCGCCATTCGCTCATATTGTAAGCTACTATAAACAGTATTGCCGCAATTGTGGGCATAGGAATCAGTGATGCGTAAGGTATAAGGAATAATACAACAAGCAACAGTACAATCGCGTGTGTCATACCGGCAACAGGTGTTCTACCGCCGTTTTTAATGTTTGCGGCGGTACGCGCTATAGCACCCGTAGCGGGAATACCGCCGAAAAGCACAGACGTCATATTGCTGAGTCCTTGCGCAACGAGTTCGGAATTTGGATTGTGTTTTGTGTTTACCATGCCGTCTGCAACAACACAGGAAAGTAATGATTCAATACCTGCAAGAATTGCTATGGTAAATGCGTTTGGAATAAGGGAAACTATTGTATGGGGATCAAACTTTATGTTACCGAGTGTAAATTTCGGAAAACCCTGAGGAATGGTGTAAAGCTCGCCTATGGTATATGTGCCGTTATTTAACATCGGTATTAAATTGACAAGTAAAGCACCAACTATAACCGCAATCAAAGAAGGGGGAACGCGCTTTTCGAATTTTGGATAAATAATAAGTATGCACAAACAAATCGCTCCTATTACAAGAGACTGCCAGTTAAAAGTAGAAATATTATGTATGTTGGCTTCTATCTTTTCGATAGCCTCAATCGGCTTTGCGCCATCAAGGTATGTGAGTCCCAAAAAGTCCTTTATCTGCCCTAAAAATATGGTCACGGCAATACCTGCTGTAAAACCGACGGTAATTGTTTTTGGTACATATTTAATGAGTGAACCAAGTTTGAGTACACCCATAAGAATTAAAATAATGCCTGCCATAATGGTAGCGATTATAAGTCCCGACATACCCTTTGCGGCTACAATTCCTGCAACTATGGTAGCAAAAGCTGCGGTGGGACCTGCGATCTGCACCGTGCTGCCGCCTAAAAGTGATGTGATAAAACCTGCAAAAATTGCGGTGTACACACCGCAAGCAGGCTCTACACCAGAAGCGAGTGCCAACGCTATTGACAACGGCAAAGCAATAATTGCAACAATAAGACCTGCAACAATGTCTTTTACAAGCTGGTCTTTAGTATAACCTTTAATTGTTTCAAAAAACTTTGGTTTTAAATAAAATTCTTTCATATTTATCCCCCTTATTAAACCACAGTATTATAGCACACGAAAAATCAAAAGTCTATTGTTAAGTTAAATAAAAAGCACCCTGCATTTATAGGGTGCTTTTAGTGCATTATTTCATTATTCGAACCATGATACAAAGTGGCGTGAGCCTTCATAATCCTTGTACCAATTATAGTTATACGTTTTACCAAGATAATTAAACTCGCTTGGAACCGCGGTGCGTGTCCAGTCACAAACGGTTGCGTAATCTTTATACTCTATGCTGTCAGCTATAGCAAAAATTTCTTGCAAGCGCTTTTCTTGCGTACTGTTCAAAATACCCGGCGTAACCGATGCAAAGGTAGCACTGCCCGTAATTGCCGCCATCTCCAAAAAGTCTAAATTGAGCGGAATTGAAACCTTTTCGGTAAATGCCGCGCAGTCGGGATCGGTTTTAAAGAAAGCGTTGTTTTGCGGTGCGCGCACCATAGAGTGTACGCCATAACGACGTGTAAACTCGAAATGTCTGCCACTGGTATCGTTACCGCTTCGCTGAATCTGGTGAACACCTGCCGCTAAATGATTTATTGTGTTGCAACCCATAATAAGCGTATCGCCAGCGGCTTGCTGAATAAGCATATAAAGCTCTTTAAGTATCTGAGCATTAGTCTTTGTCTTGTCGTAAAAACGTAGATAGGGTAGATTGGTGATATTAGCGTTAAATAACTCAATGTATGTGAAGTCGTGCTTTATCATATCAAAGCCCCAGTTTACGAGGCGTTTGATATCTTCTGTAATTAACTGCTTCGAAAATTCGTGCGTGGGGTCAAGTGTCAGACCGTTATTTTTTGCGGGACTGTTGTAAGCCGCCTCGTTTGGTACGTGGGTCAGGGTAAGTAATGGTCTTATCCATATACCTGCGCGGCAACCAAAAGAATGTATCTTTTCGGTGGTGCTTTGCATATTTTCAAAGTTTTCGTTTGTAAGATGCCAAGGACCTCCGTTGTATTTTCCTTTAGTGTGGGCAATCTGCCAACCGTCGTCAATAGTCATAAACGGGCGGTTTTTAAAGCCTTTTGTAAGATTGCCTAAATATTCCGCCTCTTGAAGCACAACCTTTTCTTCTATAGCGCCGTATGCCCAATACCAGTTATTAAGCCCGTAAATCGGAGTGGAAGGTAAATTTGGTTTATCACACATCTGCTTGCAAAAAGTGTGTGCCGCCTTGTACATATCTTCTCCAATAGCACCTTCGCGGCAAACCACCTGCGCGCACAAAAGCTCATCGCAGGATATACCGCTTGAACCGTTGCGAACGTCAAGAAAAAGTGTAATACCAAACGGGTCTGCCGACCAGAATGCAAAGCTGTTACATCCTGTTTTAACACCGTAACCGTGCAGGCTTTCGCCATCGTTGGTATAAAAATACCAGGGCATTTGCGTGTGGGGTAAAAAGGCGTGCCATACGGCATCGTCAGTTTGTGTGCGCGCAACCGAGTCGCCAAGAAGCGAGTTAACACCAGATATATCACCGTTCCATCGAAGGCGAATAAATTTTACCGCATCACCGCCTGTGTAAAGAGAAATATTTAAAACGTTATTCTCTATAACACATTTCACCTCGGCACGGGTATCGTTTACGGTGCCTTTTTCTTCAAATCTGAAGGGAGAATTCTCGGTCTGGATTTTAATATCATCGGGGGTTCTTAATATATCGAGAAAAGTGTTTTTCATAAAGTTCACCTGTATTTAAAATCAGGCTGACTTTCGCCAGCCCAATTTTTAAAGATAAATTGAGAATAATTTCGGATCGTTGCTGTCAACGTTACCAGCGGAAGCATAGTCGCACATAACGTATTGTTTCTCTTCACCGTCAACTGTAACGAATACTCTTAGTGTAACAAGAACACCATTATTGTTTATAATTGGTCTTGCTATAATGCTTTGAATGTTTTTGCCATAAAGCGTATCAAGAGAGAACATATCTTCTTCTTTTGCGCCAAACTTTTTACTGCGCGCCAAAATTACAGGGCCACGACGCAAAACGATTTTAGAGCACTTAAGCATCATATCTTTGTTGCAAAGACCAAATGTACCGTCGCCCCAACGGAAGCTATGATAATCATCATCAGGAATCGGTTGCCAATCGCAGTTGATAACCTCAACCGACATATCAAAACGAATTTTCATTATTGTGGTATCGGGCTCGAGTTCTACCTCATAGTAATCGCCGCAAACAGGAATAGCACCTTCATCGCCAAGGCCCACACGGATGCGGGTGTTTTTGCTCCATTCGGGAATACGGATATAAAGTTTTTTGCCCTTTTCAGGGTTTCTTACCGCAATTCCAACCCAACCGCTGTCAAAGTAGTTAGCGCCCACACGAATATCGGTGTCGCCAAAACGTACGTAGCTTTGAGTAAACATATTTACATAGTAGCCGTTTTCACCCTTGGTAACACAACTTTCAGCGGCATTGGTAAGTCCACGACCAACGTTGTTAAGGCAACAATGTTGATAACGAGTTTCACACTGTGGTTGAGCTCTGTAATGACGACCTGCAGAACGCACAAAGAAAGCGCTCATTTTACCGTCTTCGTAAATTCCTGCCATATATGCGTTTACAAATGCTTTTTCAAAGGACTGCATATACTTTGCTTCGCCTGTAAGACGGAAGAGTTCGAAACAGAGTCGCATCCAGTGAAGTACGTCGCAAATTTCGGTAGCAGAATCGGCATAATCGGCAGCGCTTTGGTAACGCTCGCAGTAGCCTACCGAACCTAAAATATTGCTTTCGTATTTTTTAAGCATTTCATAAAATGCTTTTGCCGCATTAAATAAAACTTCGTCACCTGTAATACGATAAAGTTCTATGATACCGTCAAAACAGCTTGTCATTTCGTAGGCTTTTGGAACCCAGTCGGCGCCAAGGTCGTGACCTTCGTTAAGTTTTTTATCTGATAATCCGTACCAGTTAGCAACAGCCTTCCCTGACAAAGCGTTGTTTATAAGGTTTGGACGCTCGTTGTCTTCGCGAACCCATTCTTTAGCAATGTTTTTGCCAAATGTGAGGTATTTTTCGTCACCTGTAATGCGATAAAGCACAAGCATAGGCTTTAAGATAGAACTTGAAGGCATACCGTCCATAACGCCGCTGTCTTTAACTCGTGTGCCGTCTTTTTCGAATTTTGCAATTATCCAATCGGCAAGTTTAACAGCACCACGGAGTATTTTATTGTCATCTATATACATAGCGGCTTCAATAAGCGCCCACAAGGTATATTTCATACCCCAGACGTTCCAACAGTAATTTGCTTCCCAACCTGAATAAAAGGCTGATTTAACCACGTCAACAGGATAGAGGTTATCTGAATTTCTGTATGTAGAGAGATAACCGTCCTCTCTTTGTAAAGCGAGCATTTTGTAGCAGGATTTACGAAGTTCTTCTTTTAAAATTTCGTCGTTTTTATATGCAGAGCATCTAACTGCGCTAAGCATTAATTTGCCCCAGAATTCGCTTCTCCAATAGCCAAAGGTATAGATATCATCATACTGAGTGGCGAAGAAATCCTCGGCCTCGCGTAAGATTTCTTCAAGAGCAAATTTGCCGCTTACACGCTCGAGTATAAAACGGTCAACACGCGCACCAATTTCACCCTCTAAAAAGCAGTTGCCCAAAGCGGGTGTTTCCATAACGTTTTGTACTTTGTAATTTACCTTGCAGTTCATAAGATTACCCCTATCTACAGTAAAATTTTACTTATTTGATTATATAATAGAAGAGCGTTGTTTGTCAAACCTTGTTTATTATCATTTGGTCTATTGTATCGCGTATTTTTTGCATAGTAGCAGTGTCGTCGGCGCATTTGGAGAATACTATGCTTTCGCCGAAAGATTCTTCAATACGTTTTACAATTTCGTCTTTACTGTAATATTGCTCGCAAAGTTTAAGCGCACGGATATCTTCAATACCTTGACGGAAAGCGATAAGACGTAAACTTTCGACAGGACAACCGCGAGCGCCAGGGTATACAGTTACGGCGTCGCCGCCAAGGCTCCAATAACCTGCATTGGGATTAAGAAATGGATTGATATTGTCGTATGAAAAACGGTTGTTATAGAAGTTATAACCCCATTGCAAAAAGCCCTCGATACCGTGTTTGTACATTTGTATACCCATAAAACGTGTGCGTGCCAAGTGCACGCCAAGGTAACGGTTGCTGTATCCCTGGTCTGGTTCCCAACAATAGTAAACCCAACGCTCTTTTATGTCTTCTTTCAGAAAATTTTCTATCGAGCTGCTTACCGCAACGGGAATTTCGCAAAGACCTTGCTGGTAAAATTCTACGTGCGACATAGCGTCAAGCAGTTTCCAACCTTTGAGCACTTTTTCAATGTTTTTCTTGTTTTGCTTGTACTGTTCTATGTGTTTTTCGTTCGGCTCGTCCGAAATATGGAAATATACATAATCACGAAGTTCAAGTTTGTCGAGGTGCGCTGTAAATTCTTTAAGGAATTGATTTAAAAAGTCAACGTACTCTTTACCGCTGGCATCGGTTTCCCAACCGAAGATTTTTTTGCGTTTTCCGTTAACGGTAGCCACAATCTTTGGCGCGTGCTCGGCGCCCCATTGAGTGAAAAGATGTGACATCTCAAAATACTTGATACCGCATTCACGCAGCATATCAATCCACTTATCGACCAGCGAAAAATCAAACTCATATTTTCCGTTTGTTACGGTAATTTTTACAAGTTGGGTTGTGGTGCGTTCGCCACCTATCGCTGTATCAATGGGTGGAGTAAATATAGGTGTTAAAATCATATTTATTCCGTTATCAGCGGCCATTTTAATAAAGCGACGGCAAATGTCAAAATGCTTTTTGCTCCATACCTTTACGTCATAATAGTCTGCAAGACAGTCGGCATAAAACCATTGTGTAACCTTTGTGTCCTGCTCGGGCAAGAATGCATCTATAACGTTGATAGTAATTTCGTTTTCGCTCGCAACGCGACCATCTTCGGTATTGAGTGTTATCTTAAGGGTGTGTTCACCGGGAGTAAAGGTACCATCGTTTTTAACGTCTATCCAGATGGTACGAAGTGTCTGATTAACCACATTGAAACGGTTCACGACCGAAATCGGCATTAAAATGTCGGGATATAGACCCGGTTTTACGCGCAGATAGTTGGGATCGTGTTCTTCTGCAACCTTTGGTGTACCAAAAAACGGTATGTAGTTTGGAACATTTTCCACAGTTTTAAGGCTTACGTATTTTGCAAGGTCGCCTTCAACCTTTACAATGTAGGTGGTGCAAACGTATCTGACATCGTCCTCGTTATAAGGCAAAAGTTGAAAAGAAGCATCAGTATTGCGATAAATGTTAACCCTACTTATTTCAGCAAAATCCTCATAATTCTGGTCTAAAAAACATTTATCAAGTGAAGATATAAATTTAGTTTTTAACACAGTAACACCCCTTGGAATATATTGTAAATATTATAGCAAAAGCGTATATAAAAATCAATCGCTTTAAAGATTAAAAAACAAAAATAAAGGGTATATATTTGAACTCTCAATACAATTTGTATATGAAGCACACACCGAAACATTTATCTCTTATCTATTATCTTTTATCTGGGAAAGTCGCAGGTTTGTTTAGAGAAGAGATAAGAGATAAAAGAACAAAAAGCCGCCTTACAGCGACTTTTCTTTTTGAAAAGGTTGTACAAATTCGATGCCCTTTGAATTTTCTACCTATGTGTTCGAACCACTACATATTTTTAATGAAATATTTTCCTTGCGGAAATATGAAATAATTCACTGTCGTGAATTATGAAATTTTCTGCTAACGCAGAAAGTGAAATAAAATTCGCCTTTTAACATTTGCGAAGCAAATATTTCATACGCGAAAGCGTATTTCATCGCAAAGCGATTTCACTCGCCGCGAGGCGAATTTCATTGAAAAACCGACTTGTTGAAACAAGTCGGTTTTTCTGGCCCGCTTGAAGGGATTTGAACCCCCGTTCTTCAGAATCGGAATCTGCTGCGTTATCCAGCTGCGCCACAAGCGGAAATATATTTAAGTTAAGAGAGAATAGAGAAAAGAGAAGAGAAAATGTGCCAGTGGCACATATATATTGTTTCGCTTTGCGAAACACATTTTTTTATCTCTTCTCTCTTACCTTTTATCTTGAATAAACCAACGGTTTATTCTTTGTATCCGTTGGGATTGCCGCTTTGCCAGCGCCATGTGTCTTCACACATTTCTTCAATGCCGCGCTCAGCTTTCCAGCCAAGAAGATTATATGCTTTATCAGCGTTAGCATAAACTTCGGCAAGGTCACCCGGGCGACGTGGGTCAACCACATATGGAACTTTCTTGCCCGACGCTTTAACAAACGCATCACGAAGCTCAAGCACGCTGGTACCATTACCTGTACCTAAGTTGATTTCTTCACAACCGAGGTTTTCGAGTGCCCATGATACAGCCTTAACGTGACCGATAGCGAGGTCTACTACGTGGATATAATCGCGTACACCTGTGCCGTCGGGAGTGTCATAATCGTCGCCAAATACGTGAAGCTCTTTAAGTTTACCAACAGCAACCTGAGATATGTATGGCATAAGGTTGTTAGGAATACCCTTGGGGTCTTCACCTATAAGACCGCTCTTGTGAGCGCCGATTGGGTTAAAGTATCTAAGAAGTGCTATGCACCAACTCTTGTCAGAAACATAAAGGTCGCGCAAAATTTCTTCAATAAACAATTTGGTTCTGCCGTATGGGTTGGTAGCGCCGAGTGGCATACCCTCTACAAGAGGTACCTCGGTAGATGCGCCGTAAACGGTAGCAGAAGAAGAAAATACCAACTTTTTAACATTGAATTCAGTCATAACCTCAATTAAAGCATGAGTGCTTTCAAGGTTGTTTTTATAGTACATAAGCGGCTTCTGAACCGACTCGCCAACAGCTTTATGACCTGCAAAGTGAACTACAGCATCAATTTTGTTTTCGCTGAAAATTTTGCGAAGAGCGTCGTAATCGCATACGTCATTTTCGTAAAACTTTACCTTTTTGCCTGTGATTTTTTCTACACGGTTAAGTGATTCGCGGCTGCTGTTGTTAAGATTGTCAACAACAACTACGTCGTAACCTGCATTTAACATTTCAACGCAGGTGTGACTGCCTATGTATCCCGCACCGCCTGTGAGTAATATTGCCATAATCGGCACCCCCATAAAATATAAAATTCATCATATATAATTATATAACACTTAAAATATTTGTCAAGAAAATTAAAAGGCGGTTTTTGTCAAACCGCCTTAAAAATTAAATTATTGCTTTTCTCTTACAAGCGTCTCTACATTTGCCACAGTTAATGCATTTTTCAGGGTCGATAACTGCAACGTTATTTTCTACCTTAATGGCATCGTTTTCGCAAGCCTTTACACACATAGCGCAAGCAATACAAGATGTAGTACAAACCTTAACCACGCTTGCTCCTTTGTGACAGTTAGAGCACAATACTCTTGTCTTGCTGTCCTTTGGAACGATAGAAATAAGTGATTTAGGGCAAACTGCAGCGCACGCACCACAGCCCGCACACATATCTTCACATACAACAACCTTGCCGTCTTGTACGCTGATAGCTCCAAATTGACAAGCCGACACGCAGTCGCCAAGACCAATACAGCCAAACTGACATTCAAGCGGACCGCCGTGAACAAGGCTTGCCGCTAGACAAGACTGTTTACCGGTGTATTCGTATTTTTGCTTTGAATTTCGTTGGCATGCAATAAATGCAACCTTGGGTGTAGAGGAAATTTCAATTCCTAAAACTTCACCCAAAGCCTTTGCGGTGCTCTCGCCACCGGGTGCGCATTTGTCGGGCTCTGCTTGGCCGGCGGCAATAGCCGCAGCATAGCCGTCACAGCCTGTATATCCGCAGGCACCACAGTTAGCGCCGGGTAGACATTCGCGAATTTTAGCCTGCTTTTCATCGGTGGGCACTGCCATAAATTTAGCGGCAAGCGCCAAACCAAGACCTAAAACAAGACCCATAATTGTTACGATAAGTACAGGGATAAGAATACTCATAATCTTAACCTCCTATACCGGCAAAGCCCAAGAACGACAGCGCTACCAATGCGGCGGCGATAAGTGTTATGGGCAAGCCCTTTAAAAATTCGGGGATATCGGCTGTATCAAGCTTTGAACGCACACCCGCAAAGAGTATCATTGCAAGCATAAAGCCAAGACCCGCGCTGAGCGCATTAACAAGCGACAAACAAAAATTAAGGCCATCGGTTATGTTTAGCATTGTAATACCAAGAACTGCGCAGTTGGTTGTAATAAGAGGTAAATAGATACCAAGCGCGTTATAAATTGGTTTGATAAATTTCTTTAAGAAAACTTCAATAAACTGAACGATTGCCGCGATTACAAGAATAAATACAACCGTTTCAAGATAGGTGAAGTTCGGATAAAGTAAATACGTGTAAATCGGGTGGGTAACAGCCGTTGCAATTACCATAACCAACGTTACGGCAATGCTCATAGAAAAAGCTGTGTTAACCTTTTTTGATACGCCAAGGAACGGGCAGATACCCAAAAACTTGGAAAGCACCATGTTATTGGTAAGAATACCTGCAAGAAGTATTGATACGATAGATGTAGTACTATTCATCGCCGGCACCTACCTTTTCACATTCTGCGGTTTTTTCTACGCTGTCAAGCACAGCGTTCTGACAAGCACCGCGTGAAGGACAGTTAGCGCAACCAAGATGCTCTACAACAGGTTTTCCCTGCTTTTTGGCAAGGGCATTTGATGCGGCAACTAAAACACCGAACACAAAGAAGCCGCCCGGAGGGAGTAGGAAGATTATCATCGGGTCGATAAACTGGGCGGTAACAGTAAGACCAAATATTGTACCTGCGCCCAAAAGTTCACGTATAGCACCCATTAAAGTAAGGGTTGCGGTAAAGCCAATGCCCATACCCAAGCCGTCAAGAACGCTTGGAAGCACGGGGTTTTTAGATGCAAACATTTCAGCACGCGCCAAAATAATACAGTTTACAACTATAAGCGGTAAAAATATACCGAGAGATTTATCAATTGAAGGCGCAAAGGCTTTTACAAGCATCTGCACTACACTTACAAAACCTGCGATAATGGTAATAAAAGCGGGGATACGAACCTTATCGGGAATAAAGTTACGTAGCAAAGAAATTACCAAATTAGAACAAACAAGTACTATTGTTGCGGCGACGCCCATACCAATACCGTTTATAGCGGCAGTAGTAACCGCAAGGGTGGGGCAGGTGCCGAGCATAAGTCGTAAAACGGGATTTTCTTTTATAAGACCGTTTGTAAAAATACCAAGATTTTTAGATTTACTGCTCAACTTTAAAATCCCCCTTTACTATGATTTCTTCGGCGTAATCAAGCGCCTGATTTACAGCGGTTGTTACCGCACGTGAACTAATGGTAGCACCTGTCACGGCATTGATTTCGTTATTTTCGGTGTTTGCTGTGCCGCCTTTTATAACGGTTATATCATCCTTAAGACCGCTAAACTGTGAATACCAATCGGGTTTTGTAACATTTTGTCCAAGCCCCGGTGTTTCGTCGTCGGCGGCAAGAATTTCTACCGCGATTATCTTGCCTTCCATATCAACGGCAGTCATAACCGAAATTGTACCGCCGTAGCCGTTTGCCTCGGTAACAAATATGCAGCCGATGGTATCACCATCTTTTATAGCGGCGTGATAAGTTATATCGCCGTTACTTGTTTTGGCGGGCAACTCGTGATATTCGTCTGCTTCAATCAATTTTGCCATAGCTTTGTTTTGATTTTCTATGGCAAGAGCTTCTATTTTGCCGGATGTCAATAAATTTGTAGAGCTGAGAGCCAAGGTTACAACAACGCAAATAATTGCAAGAACTGCGGTGGGTGTAATTATTTCGGTGTTTGCTTTGTAGAATGATTTGATTTTATCTAAAATTTTATTCATTCGTGAGCCACCTCCCCAGCACCAAATGGTTTAGAAAGTGTCAAGCGGTTTATATGTGGGGTAAGAATATTCATAAGCAATATTGCGTATGAAACACCCTCGGGCAATGCGCCGAAGTGCCTTATAACAAATGTAATAAGACCGCAGCCAATACCAAAAATCAATTTACCAAGGTCGGTAGTAGGGCTTGTGGTATAGTCGGTTGCCATAAAAATAGCGCCAAGCATAAGGCCGCCACCGAATACCGAAAGGGACAGGTTGTTACCTGCGATTAGGCTAGCTATTGCTACGGTACCGATAAACGCTACAGGGATTATCGGTTTTATAACACGGCGAAGCACAAGATATAAACCGCCGATGATAAGCAGGAAGGATGATGTTTCACCAATAGAACCGCCATGCATACCAAAGAATAACTGTTTTGTAGTGAATACAGTCTCTTGGGCGAGAGGTGTTGCCGAACTTACAGCATCAATGGGGGAAACGTACTTTGACATCTGACCTGCGAATGACACAAGCAGCACAATTCGTGCGGTCATTGCAGGGTTAGCGAAGTTAAAACCAAGGCCGCCAAACATCTGCTTTACAACAATTATGGCAACCACGCTACCAATTGCGGCAATCCAGAGAGGTGTTTCACTGCTTAAGTTCATACCAAGTAAAAGACCTGTTAAGATTGCTGAGAAATCACCGATTGTCTGAGGCTTTTTAAGCACAATATTCCATATTGCTTCAGCAGCTACAGCGGTGGCAATTGTTGTAATAAGTACAAACAATGCCTTCCATCCAAACAGTATGCAACCGTAAATTGCAGCAGGCAAAAGAGCGATGATAACGTCAAGCATAATGCCGCGGGTTGTGTCTTCGTGTCTGATATGCGGTGAAGACGTTGCTTTGAAAAGTTTTGCCATTTACTTTTGCCTCCTTATCTCTGCTTTGGCTGTACGCATCACCTGAGTGAGTGGACGCTTTGCGGGGCATACGTAAGAGCAGCATCCGCATTCCATACAGTAATTTATATTGAGTGAATTTAAAGATTCTTTATTTCCAAGACGTATCGCGGTTTCGACCATAGCGGGATACAGCGACATAGGACAGGTGTCTGCGCATCTGCCGCAGCGGATACATGCAGTTTGCGGCTGTGGTTTAACGTCGCGCATTGCAAGAATTGCATTGTTGCGCTTTTCAAGTACCGAAGCATCGCTTACAACGGGGTTACCCATCATTGGTCCACCCATAAGTATACGATCAACATTTTCCGCATCAACACCAACGAAATCCAAAATTTCTTTTATGGGTGTGCCTATTGGAACTATCAAGTTTTTAGGCTCGCTTACTGCGGTGCCGTCTACAGTAATACGTTTAGCAACCAGCGGCATACCTGTTGTGATAAAGCGGTAAAGAGTTGCTACACTTGTAACGTTCATAACAATACAGCCAACGTCGCTTGGCAGCTTGCCTGCAGGTAACTTTCTGCCTGTTGCGGAATAGATAATAACCTTTTCAGCACCTTGGGGATATTTTGAAGGCAGTTTCATAATCTTTACGCTGTCATCATTATCGCGGTGGTCGGCAGCTACTTGCATAAGCAACTGGATTGCACGAGGTTTATTGCTTTCAACGCCGATTACAACCTTCTCAATACCAAGTTTCTCTTTTATAAGATAAACGCCTTCAATAACGTCGTTAAGACCTTCTACACATTCACGGTAGTCTGATGTGATGTAAGGCTCACACTCGGCAGCATTGATAACAAGCGTATCAATCTTTACGTCTTTTGACGGGGAGAGTTTTACGTGTGTGGGGAATCCCGCACCGCCAAGACCTACAAGACCGCACTGCTTTGCGGCTTCTGCAAGGTCGGAATAATTTTCAACGTTAAATGGTTTAAGATCGGGGTCTTTTTCCATTTTGCCGTCTGATTCTATAATTACATATTTTTGTAGGGTGCCATTGCCGATAGTAAGGTCTTTTACGTCGGTAACAGTACCCGAAACGCTTGAGTGTACCGGAGCGCTGACAAAACCGCCAGTTTCACCTATTAGTGTACCTACAAAAACAGCGTCACCTTTTTTAACAACCTCTTTTGCAGGCGCGCCTATATGCTGTGACAATGGTATGTACACAGTTTTTGGCGCCGGCATTACAACTGTTTCACATTCTGCTGTATTTTTTTGATGGTCCAAATGCATACCGCCGCGTATGAGCTTTACGGGGCGCAAATTACTTTCAGGTAATTTCATACCCAACCTCCAAATTTAAATAGGCAATAATAATGCGAATCGCACAATTCGCCATTTTTATCTATTATATAATAAGTAATACAATAATACAAGCAATGTTAAAAACTTGACAAACGGCAATATTTGCTGTATAATTTGAAAACGGATTTCAATTTCAAATTATGGTGATAAAATGAATCAGACGAATTATAAAACGAAACAAAAAACTGTTATATTGCAGTGTGTGAAAAATATGGGGGACAAGCATTTTACAATAGATGCTTTATGCAAAACACTATGCGAAAATGGTAATACTGTAGGCAGAACTACCGTTTATCGTATGGTTGAAAAGTTAAGTAATGATGGTGTTTTGCGTAAGTTTGTAATGCCTCAGGGGGAGAGCAGTTGTTATCAATACGTAGGTGAGCACAACCATTGCCACGAGCATTTTCATCTTAAATGTGAAAAATGCGGCAGCCTTATTCATATGGATTGCAGCGAAATGGACAGTCTTGCCAAACATATTGAAAATCACCACGGGTTTTATCTTAACCCATTAAAAACGGTAATTTACGGAGTTTGTGAGGCTTGCAGAGCAAAATGAAAAGAATTATTATTTGTCTTTTGTGTGTGATAATGCTTTGTGGTTGCGGTAACGCCACGCCACAAAAACAGGATGATAAACTCACAATAGTTACAACAATTTTTCCGCTTTATGATTTTGCAAGACAAATAGGCGGGAATAAAGCCGATGTTAAAATGCTTATAAAACCGGGTAGCGAGGTGCATTCGTATGACCCGCTTCCATCGGATATGACGTCAGTTTATAACAGTGATTTGTTTTTATATATCGGTGGCGAATCGGACAAATGGGCAGAAACTTTGCTTGACGATAACAAGATAAATTCGCTGTCGCTTATGAATTGTGCAGAGGAACACGCTGAGCATCATCACGGGCATGATCACGCCGACGAGCATATCTGGACGTCTCCTGAAAATGCGGTATCAATGCTTGAAGAAATTTGTAAAAGCATTATAAATGCCGATGAAAAAAATGCGTCTTATTATAGAGAAAATTGTGACGCATATATACAAAAAATAAATACTGCGTCACAAGCAATAAGCACCGTGGTATCACAGCGCGACAACCCATTTATATTGGTTGCCGACCGATTTCCGTTTGTTTATTTTACGGAGTATTTCGGCATAGATTATGAGGCGGCTTTTGATGGCTGCGCGGTAAGTACCGATATAAGTATTAAAACAATGTCGCGACTCACAAAAATAATACAGGACAAAGACGTGAAAACTGTTTTTGTTACGGAACTCAGTAATCAGAATATTGCAAATGCGCTTAAAGAAGAATCAGGCGTACAAATTGTGGAACTTCACTCGGCGCACAACGTAAGTGCCGATGATTTCGGTAGCGGTATATCTTACGTTGATATTATGTACCGTAATAAAAAAGCACTTGAAAGGGGGCTTCGTTAATGGACCTTATAACCGTTAAAAATCTTTCGTCGTTTTACGAGGGTAAAAAGGTTTTTGAAAATCTGAATTTTACTGTACAAGACGGTGATTATCTATGTATATTGGGTGATAACGGATCGGGTAAAACAACCTTGATGAAAACTATTTTGGGCTTTGATATAAAACACACGGGAACAATAAAATTCAACGGTTTTTCTAACAAAGAAATCGGTTGGTTACCACAAAAAGAACAACATCAGAAGGATTTTCCCGCAAGTGTAAAAGAAGTTGTGTATTCGGGTTTTGCGGGTCGAGGATTTTTAGGTTTATTTTACTCTGAAAGTGTAAAAGAGCAGGCGCAAAAAAATATGCAACTGCTGGGTATTTCAGACATTGCCGAAAAATCCTTCAGTGAGCTTTCGGGCGGCCAACAGCAAAAGGTGTTTTTGTGTCGTGCGCTTTGCGCCGCAAAAAAGGTACTGTTGTTGGATGAACCTGTAACAAGTCTTGATGAATCATCAACCGAAGAAATGTATACCCTGATTAAAAAATTGAACGATAGCGGTCTTGCAATAATTATGATTTCGCACGATATTTCAAGAGCATTAAGCGAAGCGAAAAATATATTAAGCATATCGGAAAGCGGTTTCTTTTTTGGCACACCCGAGGAATACATTCTGCAGAAAAAGGGGGATAATTAAATGGAGTTTTTAAGCGAAATTATGTCATACCCTTTTGCGCGCAGGGCGATTATTGCAGGACTTTTACTTTCAGCAAGCGCCGCCTTGCTTGGTGTAAATCTGGTGCTTAAACGCTTTTCAATGTTGGGCGACGGTCTGTCGCACGTGTCGTTTGGCGCGGCGGCTGTGGGACTCGCGTGTGGTGTGGCTCCACTGCAATTTTCTATACCTATTGTAATAATAGCGGCATTTTTGTTGTTGCGCCTTAAACAAAACAGCAAAATTAACGGTGACGCTGCAACAGCCATTGTGTCAAGCAGTGCTCTTGCGGTAGGAATTACCGTAGCGTCACTCACAACGGGTATGAATACCGATATAAGCAATTATATGTTCGGTAGCATACTGGCACTTGGCAGGGGAGAGGTTGTTATTGCGTCGGTTTGCGGGGCGCTTATAATAGGAATATATATACTTTTTTATCAAAAGATTTTTGTTACCGCTTTTGATGAGGATTTTGCTACTGTTACGGGCGTTAAAGTAAAACTGTATAACAGCATAAATGCTGTTCTTACGGCTGTAACCGTGGTTATTGGTATGCGCATAATGGGTGCGCTGCTGATTTCAAGTATCGTTACTTTTCCAGCGCTCTCTTCAATGCGGATATGCAAGCACTATAAATGCACGGTTCTCGTAGCGGTTTTAGTAGCGGTAGTTACTTTTTGCACAGGGTTATTACTGTCTTTTGCATTTGATATACCCGCGGGTGCCGCAGTTGTGCTTACCAATCTTGCCGCTTTTTTAATTTTAAATCTTGTTGGAAAGGTTAAAAAAATATAATTTTACGCGTCTATTGTCATATAAAACGATAGACGCGTATTTTTTAAGAAAATATTAAGTTTACAAGGATAATATTGACAAAAATAGAAGAGTATGCTATATTTTAACTGTACTAATTGAAATAGTACAGTTCATAAACCTTAGGAGGTGTGGAATGTTTCAGTTAGATTTTAAAAGCGGTGTGCCAATCTGCGACCAGATTGTAAACGGCTTTATAAAGTTAAAAGCATTGGGTGTGTTAAAAAGCGGCGACCAGCTACCCAGCGTACGAGCGCTTGCATCTAAATTTTCGGTTAACCCCAACACAGTGCAAAAGTCATACGCTATACTTGAATCAAGCGGAATAATCTATTCCGTAAAAGGAAAAGGTTCTTTTATATCCGATGATGAAAACGCGGCAAATGCAGTGCTTGATTCTGCAAGACAAGACTTTGTAGCAGCTGTAAAACACGCTTACGAATTGGGACTTACCGCAAGTGATATGATAAATCTTATTAACGAAACCACCGCAAAGGAGGAAATGCTTAAATGATTATTGCAAAAGCGCTTACTAAAAAGTTTGACAGTAAAGTTGCCTTAGATGGAATAACACTCTCTATACCCGACGGCTGTGTGTATGGGCTTGTGGGCTCAAACGGCTCGGGCAAATCCACGCTTTTACGATTGATTAGCGGAGTGTATATGGAAGACGGCGGCGAAATTACCGTTGACGGCGAACGCTCGTTTAATAATCCAAAAACAAAATCTCAGATTGCATTTTTGGGTGATACACCATACTTTTTGCCGCAATCGGATCTTAAGGAAATGGCAAATTTATACAGCAGTATGTACCCCGAGTTTGACTACGACATATACAACCATTTGTTAACTGTTTTTCCGCTCAATCAAAAGGCGCGACTTTCTACATTTTCAAAAGGTATGCAGCGTCAGGCGGCGCTTATTTTGGCACTTTCTACCAACCCTAAATATTTGCTTATGGACGAGGCCTTTGACGGACTCGATGTTGTAATGCGACGCGTACTTGCCAATATAGTAATGGACGGTGTAGAACAGCGTGGAATGACCGTAATTATTGCGTCACACAATTTGCGTGAGCTTGAAAACGTTTGTGATAGCGTATGTGTTATACACGACGGTAAAATTATTTCAAACGGTAGTATTGAGTCGCTTCGCGGTAATATGCACAAAGTTCAGGTGGCTTTCAGTGAGGTACCCGATGCGAGTGTGTTTGATAGCCTTTACGTGATGAAAACCGAGCGCACAGGTTCACTTTTGTCGTTGGTTGTAAAGGGCGAAGAGGACGAGATTATGCAGTATATAAATACGCTAAATCCCCTTTATGCCGAGTGTATTGAACCCACCTTGGAAGAAGTATTTATTTATGAATTGGAGGTTTGTGGCTATGACGTTAAAAACATCCTCTCGTAAGATGAACCCTTTATGGAATATGATAGGTTTTACCATTCGTAAAAATCTTGGCATTATAATAGTGCTATGTATTGCGGCGCTTGTTTATTACCCAGGTACGTTTATTATAAATTATGAGGATTTATTCACAAGAGTAGAAAATAGCACCCGTAGTTATATGATTGAAGATTTCGGAAATATTATTACGGTTTTATCCACTATAGTTGCCGTGCTGTTTAATATGTTGAATTTTGGATTTTTGTATAAAAAAAGTTCAAGCGACGTATTTCATGCATTTCCGCTAAAGCGTAGCGAACTATTACTATCAAGATTTATATCAGGTATTGTTTCTGCGCTTATTCCAACGTTGGTTTGTTACAGCGCGTTTGGTATTTTGATGGCATTCAATAGTTGGATGGGTAGTTTTGTAGAGCTGTTATATTATTTCTTGCATACAGTTATCATTATGCTTGTCTGCTCATCGTTTTCTATGATTTTTGTAGTATGTGCAGGCAGTTCGTTTGACCTTGGTGTGTCACTTATAGGGGCTAATTTGGCACTGATTGCAGTCGGTTGGATATTTGAGTCTATGTTAGATGAAGTGCTTATTGGATTCAACGGATACGTTACGTCGGATATTGTGTATAATTTGTCACCGCCATATCTTTGCGGGGTAGGACTTGGTCTGGCAAGCGGTGTGCAAGAGAATGGTGTAAACGGACAAAGTATAGAATTTTTTATAAGAAGCGTTATTTATATTGCAGTCTTTATTACCGCATCACTTTTGCTTTACAATCGCAGAAAAGCAGAAAAGGGTGGCACAGCATACGCATTCAAATTTATGTATCTTACTTGCAGTTTGCTGGCGGGTATATGCGGCGGCTTCCTTTTGGGAATGATGTTTGTAGGCGAAGTAACCGCACTCGGTTTCTGGTTTTTCGCAGTGGTTGGTTGCTTGCTTACAACGGTTATTTACGGCGCTGTAAGCAACCGTGGCTTTAAGGGTGTAGGTCGTTCACTGCTTATGGGCGCGCTTTCGACAGTTGTTTTAATAGCAGTTGCGGTAAGTGGTGTTACAGGCGGATTTGGATATACCAATCGCATACCTGAGAAGGATAAAATCAAGAGCGTTTCCGTTTCAGTGTTTAATGAAAATATACCTTTTGATAATCCGCAACAGATACTTGATTTGCATCAGGCAATTTTGGACGAAAATGCTTTTGATTACGACGAAAATTATTCATATAGGCAACTTGAGAACGTCATATTTTATTATGATCTTGAAAACGGTAAAACTATGTCGAGAAGCTTTACTTTTGATACGTCCAAGGTATCGGATAAGTTGCTTTACATTTATAAGAGTAACGAACGACTTGATATGATAAAAGAGCATATAAACACCGATAATTCTAAAGAAACAAGTTTGTATTTTTACTATGGCGGTGAATACCATAATGCCGATGTTACCGGTAACGAAGTACAGCAATTTATAGATGCATATTGGCAAGACGTTCAAGACAGTGAAGCGTCAATTTTTAATCATAACGGTTACGAGTTTTTAGAACTTACGAGCTATCAGAAGCATGATGACTACCGAGATTATTATTCTTCTTTCCAGTTTGAATGGCACGATAGTTTTGAAAACACGAAACAGTTTATAGAAGCCAATAATCTTGTAGAACGGGCAAAACAGCAAGAAACAAACGAAAAATATTAAATGAGCACAAGCCACCGAAGTTTCGGTGGCTTGTGTGTTTTATTATTTCACATAGAATTCATCATCAGCCCATTTTAGCGGATTGTTTTCAATGTATTGCCAGATTTCCATATAATCCTGCTCGCCACGTATTACATGGTCGTGGAATGAACGTTGAAAAATATTTTCACCAACATCTTTATTTACAAATCGCTTAAAGGTTGAAATTGTACGCGAAACAGTATTATTTGTAGGGGACGTCGTGGGCGCCGTCCCCTACGATGTTGCAAAGTAATTTTTTACGATTTTGGGTGCATATTGTTACAAAATAATATCCGTCTTGACTATAATCAAAATTTTTTAACCTTGTGGGTTTTCTTTTGTGTTGCTCATTCATCGCATATGGTTCCTCTTTTAAGGCTGTCGGTGCCGAATTTTTTGCGGACGTTTAAAATTGATTTCTCTATAATTTCTTGTCTTTCGTCAAGCGTTTGTTCACCAAATATATCTTGCTGAAAAGCGACGTTATCGCCCTTTAAATTTGCAACTCTGAAGCCTACCGAGCGCAGTGGTAAATCCCAGTTATAATTGTTTTCAAAAATTTTAATGGCCTCGCGGGCAAGTAAAATAGAGGTGTTAAGGGGATTGTTAAGCGTGTGAGAATATTCTTTTGTTTTTAAAGCGGTGTCGCGGGTATGCACCTGAATTGTTGCCGCGTATAAATTTTTGCGGTGTAAAATTTCCGATATTTCTTCGGCTATGGCAATATAAATTTTCCACACGTCATCGCGCGAAGTAATGTCGCGAGGTGGTGTAACGGTGCGACCTATACTTTTAGGGATATCGTCTTCACTTTGTGGTATAACGGGTGAATCGTCCTCACCAAGTGCATATTTTTTAAGCTGAGCGCCCGCTTTCCCAAGCAGACGGGACAGCATTTCATCATCACATCGCGTGATATCTTCAACCGTAAATATGCCGTTCTGATTTAATTTTTCAGCCGTTTTTTTGCCTACGAAAAGCAAATCTCTTACAGGCAAAGGCCAGATTTTTTCTTTGAAATTATCGCGGCTTATTACCGTTGTGGCATCGGGGCTATTCATATCAGAGCCAAGCTTTGCAAAAACCTTGTTAAAGCTGACCCCTACCGAAACGGTAATACCGAGCTCACGCTTTATATCGCGCCTGATTTTTTCGGCTATTTGCTCGCCCGACCCAAAAAGCAGCGTGCTGCCCGTAACATCGAGCCAACATTCATCTATACCGAAAGGCTCTATCAGGTCGGTGTAGCGGGAATATATTTTATGCGCGGCGCGTGAATATTCGTGGTATTTTTTATAATCGGGAGGCAGCGTTACAAGCTCGGGGCATTTGCGTTTGGCTTCCCATATTGCCTCGGCAGTTTTAACACCCTGTTTTTTGGCAATTTCGTTTTTGGCAAGCACTATACCGTGACGCGCCTCTACACTACCGCAGACAGCAACCGGCATATCGTAAAGGGTGGGGTTTGAAAGCAATGACACCGACGCAAAGAAATTGTTAAAATCACAATGCAGTATTATGCGATCTTTCATCTTACCACCTCTTTCAAACATTTGTTCTGAGAATAAGTATATAAAAATTCCCTCTTTTTGTAAAGAGGGAATTTTTGATTCATATTCGTTCAAAAATATATTTTCTCATAAATTTAAGTAATTCTTCTCTATTGTTAACGCTTACGGGTAATTTCATATTGCTTATCATATGTTGTGCGTTCTTGTACCAAATAATAAAACCCACGTCTATATCACGAACGGCATCTATACCATACATATCAAATATTTGTATACCGTCCTTTTTAACCCGATAAGGAATACAATAGCATTTTACATACATATTGTATGTAAAATCCGATTTTCTTGGTTCGGGGAGTTCGATATAAAGTAATCTATCTATATCATTATAGCGTTTTACAGTTATATAAAATTCATTGGCATTATATGTTATGTGTTCTCTTAAATTGCCCTGTTCATAGTGGAACTCAAAAGAACTATTAAAAATATCGCATAAAAAATCTGAGCCATTTGACAGTATTTGTTCAAAAAAAGCACCCTTGCTTTCGTTGAAATAATATGGCAAGAATTGAGTTTCAATTTCCCATGTAGCAGTCATTTTTAATTCTCCTATAAAACGAAGTCTTTTAAATTTAAAAACGTAACAATATGTTACATTTTTATTGTAACAAAATGTTACAATAAAATCAAGAGATAATTTACAGGGGAGGTGTTACGGTGAAAATGTTGGGATTGCGAGAAATTCGTAAAGTTAAGAAATATAGCCAGCTTAAAGTTGCTATGGATTTAAACATAACAAGAGAAGCAATTTCTAATTACGAAAACGGTAAACGCAATCCTGATTTAGAAACACTTGTAATGCTTTCAAATTACTTTAAAAAATCTATTGACTATCTAATAACAGGAAAAGACTTTTTGAAATAAGAAATAATAGGAATAGGGGCGACCATCGGTCGCCCCTGCTCTTTATTTTGCAATGAATTTTAAAATATCCTCGGTCATTTGCTCACGACTGGTGTCGTTATGTATTTCGTGGCGGCAGTTTTCGTAAAGTAACATTGTAACGTCTGTTTTGCCCGATGCCTTGAAGTTATCAAAAACCTCTTTTATACCTTTGCCGTAATTACCTACGGGGTCCATATCTCCCGCAATCAGCAGTATTGGTAGGTCGGGTTTTGTATCAGCAAAGCACTTTTTACTGTTACACACTTTAATCAGTGTTATAAGGTCGTGCATAGCGGATACAGTAAAGTGGAACGTACAGAATTTGTCGGCGGCATATTTGTCTATTATCTCGCGGTCCTTGGTGAGCCATTCGTATTTGGTGTTACCGTCAAAACGCTTGTTATAACCGCCAAAAGCCATATTTTCTATAAAAGGGGATACAGCCCGCTCACCACGAAACGTCTTTATAATTTTGCAAAGCAGTAGTCCCGCCGCCGCGGCAGGATTGCTACCCGCAGTACCGCAACAAATGTATTTGTCGGCAAGGTCGCCATAACGGGAAACGGCCACGCGTGTTATGAAAGAACCCATACTGTGACCCATTAAAATATAGGGTAGGTCAGGGTGGTCGGCCTTCACGCTGTCGGCAAAAAGCTTTACGTCGTCAACCATAAACTGCCAACCATTTTTTGATGCGATAAAACCTAAATCTTCTTCACGCGCTGTGTTGCCGTGACCAAGGTTATCAAATCCCACACACAAATATCCCGCGCTTGCAAGGTTTTCAAAAAGCGGCTTGTATCTACCGATATATTCGGTCATACCGTGTACTAAATGAAAAACACCGCGAATGTCACCTTCGGGTATATACATTACGCCTGAAAGGGTGTTTTTCTGGTCGCTTGATAAAAACTTTTTGTCGATTACTTTATATTTCATATAATCATTCCTTTGTAAAAGAAATAGTGCTTTTTATTGCCTGTTTCCATCCGTGCAGATTTTGTTCTCTTTTTTCGGCTGTAATGTTTGGATTGTAGGTGACAGCAGCCGAATTTATAGATGCTATATTGCCGTCAATTATACCCGCTGTAATGCCTGCGAGCAGCGCCGCGCCCAGAGCTGTTGCCTCGGCATTTTCGGGGCAAATAACGGCAGTGTTGGATATATCGGCCTGAAACTGCATTAAAAATTTATTTCTTGCAGCTCCACCGTCGGCTTTAAGAGCGGTGACTGTAACTCCCGAGTCATTTTGCATAGCGAGTATTAGGTCGTTGGTCTGGTACGCTATTGATTCAAGCGCGGCACGTACAATGTGATTGCGACCGGCTCCTCGAGTGAGTCCACAAATAGTACCGCGAGCGTACATATCCCAATAAGGCGCACCAAGACCTGCAAATGCGGGTACAATATATACGCCTGCGCTATCACGTACCGAAAGCGCACATTCTTCGCTTTGCGCCGCGTTTTCAATAAGCTTCATTTCATCTCTCAACCACTGAATAACTGCGCCGCCTATAAATACACTGCCTTCAAGCGCGTATTGCGTAGGTGAGTTTTGTGTTGTAGCGGCAATCGTGGTAAGCATACCGTTGTTGCTTTTAACAGCCGTTTCGCCTGTATTCATCAGTAGAAAACAACCCGTGCCGTAGGTGTTTTTAACGTCACCGACGTTTACGCAATGTTGACCGAAAAGGGCGGATTGCTGGTCACCCGCAACACCGCATACGGCAAGCGGCACACCCATAATATCAATATTACCGTAAACGCTGCCGCTTTTTTGAACAGTGGGCAACATATTTTCGGAAATATCTAAAATTTCAAGTAGTTTTTTATCCCAGCAAAGATTGTGTATATCATAAAGCATAGTGCGGGAAGCGTTGGTTTCGTCGGTGGCGTGAATAGTGCCGCCCGACAATTTCCACATAAGCCAGGTGTCGATAGTGCCAAACAGCAATTCGCCGCGGTCAGCTTTCTCACGCGCACCGTCTACGTTATCAAGAATCCACTTGATTTTGGTGCCGCTGAAATATGCATCAATCTTAAGACCTGTTGTGTCTGCAATATACTCTTCAAGACCCTGTGATTTTAGTTCTTCGCAAATATCTGCGGTGCGGCGGCACTGCCACACAATAGCGTTGTATATCGGTTCACCCGTGTACTTGTCCCATACGACCACGGTTTCGCGTTGGTTGGTAATACCTACACAAGAAATATCGGACGCTTTAAGTCCTGATTTTATAATACATTCGGTTACAGCCGAATACTGCGCCGATAAAATCTCTATCGGGTCATGCTCTACAAAAGGGGGCTGCGGATAAATTTGTGTAAATTCATTCTGAGCAAGGGAAACGATGTTTCCGTCGTTATCAAATATAATTGCTCTCGCACTTGTAGTACCTTCATCTAAAGTAAGAATATATTTTTTCATAAAAATCCTTTCAAACAAAAAGGGCAATAATACCCCTTGGTATTACTGTCCTTTCAACTTTATTCTTTTAACACGATTTGATACACCACAAACCATTTCGTAGTTTATGGTGCCTATCATTTCGGCAAGATTTTCTACGGGTAGTTCACGTCCCCAAAGCAAAACCTCGTCACCGCGTTGAACGTCTGGTATATTTGTTACGTCAACGCAAAACTGGTCCATACAAACGCGACCTACAATATTTGCGCGACAGCCGTTTATAAGTACATAACCTTTATTGGAAAGTAATCGTGGATAGCCGTCAGCATAACCCGCGCTGATGGTGGCGATAGTCGTTTTTTGGGGGGCTTTATACGTTCTGCCGTAGCTTACGGTATCACCCGCACAAATTTCTTTAACCTGCGATACTACCGATTTAAAACTCATTACGGGTAAAAATAATTGCGGTAGTTTTAACTCGGCTGAGGGGGTAAGACCATATAGTATAATACCCGCACGACACATATCCAGATGCTTGTCATAATCCTGACAAAGCGACGCTGAATTGGAGCAGTGACAAATCTCGGGATTCAGTCCGTTTGATTTTAATGTATCAACCGCTTTGCAAAAACGATTGTACTGCGCGTCGGTAAATCCGTCTTCTTGCAACTCGTTTCTATCCGATACGGCAAAGTGAGTGAACACACCCTCTAAATTAAAACCATCAAGACGCGCCGCGGTTACAGCGTCGTTTATGCCGACAAGGTTATCGCTGCGGCAGTCAAAGCCTATACGTGACATACCGGTATCGAGTTTTAAGTGAATATTGATTTTAAGATTATTGATAGTAGCGTTTTGTGATAATTCCTGTGCATAATCAAGCGAATAAACGCACTGTGAAATATTGTATTTTACAAGTTCGCACGCATATTCACAAGGTGTGTAGCCTAAAATCAATATAGGCTTTGTAATACCGATTTCACGAAGTTCTATGGCTTCCTCGATATTTGATACCGCAAAATAATCGGCACCTGCTTCCTCTAAAAGAGGGGCGACAATTTCAACACTGTGACCATAAGCATCGGCCTTTACCACAGCGCAAACCGGTGCTTTTGAGGTATCTTTTATAATTTTAAAGTTATGTATAAGGGCATCGGTATCTATTTCTGCCCAGGTTCTACGTAAATACTCTGACACGGTGTATCACCTCGTTTTGTGTTTTATTTTATCGGCAAGCGGTATAAAAATGAAACTTAGTATCAACCAGAAAAAACTATATAATGCGCAAACCTGACCACCGATATTAAGCGGCATTTTGCTGTAATCCCAGACCTTACGTTTAAGTAGCACGTTAAAAACTATGCCAAAAACGAATTCAACTGTTGTAATAAAACCACAGCCTGCAAGCGCTTTTATAAAAAGGCTTGAGTTTTTAAGCTGTTCGGATATTTTGGAAAGTCCTAAAAAGGATATTCCGCCTGCAAGCAACATTGATGGGTGTGTGTTACCACGCCACAAAACCTCAATAAGACCGTAACCGATAGCTCCGATACCAAATATGGTTGAATTGCATTTTATGTTTTTCAAAAATATCACCAAAAATATTTTGGGTGATATTCAGGTTGTTATACATTAAATCTGAAAAGAACAATATCTCCGTCGTTCATAACGTATTCTTTACCTTCGCTACGTACAAGACCTTTTTCTTTAGCGGTAACCATATTGCCGCCGCAAGCCATAAAGTCGTCGTAAGAGATAACCTCGGCGCGAATAAAGCCGCGTTCAAAGTCGGTGTGAATTTTACCTGCAGCCTGAGGTGCTTTGGTGCCTTTTTCAATAGTCCAGGCTCTTACTTCGGGTTTACCGGCGGTGAGGTATGATATAAGTCCCAAAAGACTGTAGCACTTCTGAATCATGCGGTCAAGACCTGAACGCTCGAGTCCCAAATCTTCCAAAAACATTGACTTTTCTTCATCGTCAAGGCTTGCAAGCTCGGCTTCAAGCGCGGCACAGATAGGAAGTATCTCGGCATTTTCTTTAGCGGCAGCCTCTTTTACTGCGTTGTATCCTGCATTTTGCTCAATACCGTTTTTAAAGTCGTCTTCACTCATATTGCAAGCATAGATAACGGGTTTTGCCGAAAGCAGGGAAGTGGTGGTTAAAACCTCGGCGTCGGTGTCGCCTGTAATTTCTACCGAGCGAGCGGGAAGACCGTCTTCAAGGTGTGCGATAAGTCGCTTTAAAAAGTCAACCTCTGCCTGCATAGACTTGTCGCCTTTAAGCGCCTTTGTTGCTTTGTCAAGACGGCGCTGGGCGATTTCAATATCAGAGAGTATAAGTTCAAGATTTATGGTTTCAATATCGCGAAGCGGGTCAACCGAACCTTCGACGTGGATAATATCGGTGCTTTCAAAACAGCGTACCACGTGAACAACAGCGTCAACCTCACGTATATTGCTTAAAAACTTATTGCCAAGACCTTCGCCTTTTGATGCGCCTTTTACAAGACCTGCAATATCAACAAATTCAATCACAGCAGGGGTGAATTTATCTGGGTTGTAGATTTCTGCCAGTTTTTCAAGACGTGCATCGGGCACGCTTACCATACCAACGTTTGGCTCAATGGTGCAGAACGGGTAGTTAGCCGACTGCGCGCCTGCATTTGTTATTGCGTTAAAAAGGGTTGATTTGCCAACGTTTGGCAGTCCCACCATACCAAGCTTCATATAATTAAATCTCCTTAAATTTGGTAATCATCAATTTTATATTATACTCTATTTAATTTTAATTTTCAATAGAAACATAAACCGCTTTTTACATCATTTTCTTATTATATAAATTTATCACTCGGGAATTTTATTAATGGTGAATAATAAGTGCGGAAATTTGTTGTAATTATGGTTGTAATAATTGCTTTAAGTATAGGCGTCTCGGTTATTGTTAAAAGCGAAAAGGAACAAAAACTTACCTGTGATAGTGAGGGTAATTTTACAATTCTTGTAGTATCCGATCCTCAGTGCGATAATAAAGAGCAGTGGCGTGAGGCCGGTCAAGAACTTGAATTTTTGGTACAGAGAGCCGAACCTGATTTTGTACTGATAAACGGTGATATGAATTCGTACAATATAATACCGTATGATATGTGGGATACGTTTGTATCTCCACTCGAAAACAGAGGTATTTATTGGTCTACAACAAACGGCAATCACGACCCTTTCAGATACAGATATTATAACATGTATAAATCATATGAATATTGCCTTAATAATACAGTAGATGCTGCCGACGTAAATTATGAACGCACACGACCTATGAATTACGTGCTGCCTGTGTATTCAAGCGGTGGTGAAAGAATTGTTTTTGCAATTTACGGTATGGATAGCGGTACCTCGGATAAAAACGGATATGAAGGACTTACAAAAAAGCAGATTGAGTGGTACAAAGCGCAATCCGATACGCTAAAAAACAACAATAACGGTAAAGCGGTTACGTCTGTTATGTGTATGCACATACCTCTGCCTCAGATGCTTGAAATGTATTATAGCGGAGAGAATAGTATTTACGGCGTGGCAAACGAGATTAAATATAACACCAACGGTTACACCACAAAAAGCGGAGAGCATATAGACCAAATAAACGTCCACACATCAAGTATAGTAAGGGACAACGGAATGTTTGACGCAATACTTGAAAAAGGGGATATCAAAGCAGTACTTTTTGGACACAATCATCGCAATAATTTTATAGGCTCTTACAAAGGCGTGCTGATGGGTTTTGTTGGCAAACTTTCTACAGGTTGCTATAGTGACAACGTGTGCCGAGGAGGTAGGGTGTTGCGGTTTAATCAGCGTGACCCCGAAAATTTTACGGTGGAGTGGTTGGGTGTGTTACCATCTTCAAAAGACCAACCGTCGATTTTCTCCGACGGTAGCATTGCAAAGTAAAAGCACCCGCAAAAGCGGGTGCTTAAATAATTGTAAAAAATTATTTTGTTTTTCTTTCCTTGTACATAACCCACAACGGACCTGATACAAAGAGTGAAGAGAAGCAGCCTGATACCAGACCGAATGCCATAGGAATTGCAAATGAACGAAGTGTGGTAAGACCAAAAACTTCTGATACAACAACTATGGTAAGCACTGCGCAAACTGTTGTAACGGTTGTAACAATGTTACGAACAAGTGTGTCGGATACGCTCTTGTCCATATTTTCCGAAAGAGGCATATCAGGATACATACGCTTGTTTTCACGAACACGGTCATAAATAACTATGGTATCGTTAAGTGAGTAACCGAGTATGGCAAGCGCTACTGCCATAAAGTTCATATCAATCGGTAATCTGAAAATTACACAAACAAAGAATGCGGTAAGCAGGTCAAGAATCAGCGCGCAAAAAGCGGTAAGAGATGCCGATATACCACCGATTTTTCTGAAACGGATACCTACGTAAATTACAACAAGAACTGCTGTTACAAGCACTGCTACAAGACTTTTTGCAAAGAAGCTTCCTGCAACGGTAGGACTTACCGAGTTAGAGTCGTAAAGTGTAATATCGTTGTCTTTAAACTTTTCTTGCAAAGTGGTTGTTATTTTCTCTTGTATTTCTGCCGAAACAGAATCTTTACCTGCAAGTGTTATTACGTATGAATTTACGTCGCCTGCAAGAGATGTGTTCTGGCTTACTGAAAATTCCTTGTCAAGCACAGTTGCAACGGCGCCATTAAAATCTTTCTCTGCAACCTCTCCGCTGTATGAGTAAGAAATTTTTGTACCACCGCTAAAGTTGATGTCAAGTTTAGGACCAAAAACTACGGTCATTACAATACCTACAACAATCAAAATTGCATAGGCAATAATAGAAATTTTAAACCATTTTTTAGTATTGAGTGTTTTATTAGCCATTTTTCTTACCTCCGTAAAGGGCAGGATTTCTCATACATTTAAGCTGAGATATGCTCTTAACCATTAACTTGGAAGCAAGAACGCCCATAATAAGGTTGAATACAACACCTATAAGAAGTGTGTAACCAAATGAATAAATAGAACCTGTGATTGAGGTACCAAACCATGACATAACAGGTGAGAACACCTTGGTAAGGAAGCTGTCGGGTGAACCAAACGCACCCATAAGTACAATTGCTACAATAACGATGGTAACGTTACCGTCAATAATTGCCGAAAGACTGTTCTTGAAGCCTGAGTTAATGGCTACGTCAAGCGGCTTGCCGCGCTTAAATTCATCGCGGATACGTTCGGCAGCAATAACGTTACAGTCAACACCCACACCAATTGAAAGTATAATACCTGCAATACCTGGGATGGTGAGTGTAAAGCTTGAAGCGTTCGGGAAGAAGCCCGAAATACAAGCGATAGAGCCTGCAAGCTGACCAAGAAGCGCAATAGCCGCAACCACACCGTTTATACGGTAGCGTACTATCATAATAAGGCAAACAATAGCAAATGCTATAGCGCCTGCAATAAGCATAACGTTAAGCGCATCAGAACCAAGAGAAGGTGAAATAATCTGCAATTTACTTTCGTCGACACTAAGTGCAAAGGGAAGTGAACCTGCGTTGATTTTATCGGCAAGGTCCTTTGCTTCGTCTGCAGAGCCGATACCTGTAATGGTTGCAACACCTTCGGTAATAACCGATTCAACGGTAGGTGCCGAAATCATAGTGTCGTCCATCCAGATCGAAATCTGCTGTCCTAAATACTTTTGTGTTCCTGCTGCAAATTTCGCTTTACCTGCGTCGGTAAGTTCGAGTACAACAAGCGGAACTGTTGGGTTTTCGGGGTCAACGCCTGCCTGAGCCGACTTGATGTCAGCGGCACCCTTCAGAATAACATCGTCCTGGGTCTGATTGCCGCAGAAGGTAAGCATTGCGGTCTCGCCAAGCTCCTGAACAGCCGTCTGAGCATCGAAATCGCTTTCGTCAGCAGCCCACGGGAAGCGAACGATAATCTGATGATTGAAACTGTCGGTGTAAACCTCGTAGTCGGTGATGTTGTTGTTTACAAGACGAGTTTCGATAATGGCTTTTGCAGAATCCATATCTTCGCTTGTAATTTCAACATCTTCTTTGTCAGGGCTGAATACCGCCTCAACACCGCCGCGGATATCAATACCCCAACGTATGTCGTTAGCGCCCTTAACGTAAACCTGTCTGATGTCGCCATAGTAATTCTCAATACCGAAAAAAGCAAGATAAGTAAGTGCTAAAATCAGCGCGAGGATTACAAAAAATGTCGACTTGCGGGAAGTTTTATACTTCATTTTTTTGAAACCTCCAATAAATTGTTTTATTGTTTTTTAATTATACTTAAATTGGCATACAATGTCAATTAAATTAAGCCTTGTCTGCAATCAGTTTTTCCAAAGCCGCAACCTTAATTGCCGCGCAAAGAATAACCGCTGCTGTTTTAATTTCTTCAGCGCTCGGATATGTCGGTGCTATACGAAGATTTGAGTCGTCGGGGTCAATACCGTAGGGGTATGCCGCACCGGCGGGAGTAAGGATAAGACCTGCGTTGGCGCAAAGCTGTTCAACGCGCTTAGCACAACCGGGTAATACGTAAAGACTTATAAAATATCCGCCTTTTGGATTGGTCCAATGTGCAATACCCGTATTTTTTATACGGGCGTCAAGTTCTGAAAGTACACTTTCAAACTTGGGTCGTATAATGTCGGCGTGCTTTTTCATATGCTCGTACAAATCGTCTGCACAGGTAAACATACGTGCGTGACGCAGCTGATTGAGTTTGTCAGGACCAATTGTCTGGAACTTCATACGGCCTTTAAGAATAGCCACGTTATTATGGCTGCCTGCAGCCACTGCAACACCTGCTCCGGGGAAAGAAATTTTTGATGTAGATGCAAAAATTATCGGCAAATCAGGGTTACCCGCTTTTACACATTCGTCATAAATGTTTAAAAGTGTATCACCTTCATCGTAAAGGTCGTGAATGCAGTAAGCATTATCCCAGAAAATTTTAAAATCTTTTGCTGCAGGCTTTAGATTTGCAAAGCGACGAACCACTTCATCACTGTATGTGATACCTTCGGGATTTGCATATTTTGGTACGCACCATATACCCTTAACTTTTTCATCTTTTATAAGTTCTTCTACTTCGTCCATATCAGGGCCATCGGCATTGAGTTTTACAGGGATGAGCTCAAAACCAAAATATTCGGTTATTGCAAAGTGACGGTCATAGCCGGGCGCAGGGCACAAGAATTTAATGCCGTCCTGCTTGCCCCAAGGTTCACCACCAAGACCGTGTGTCATAGCCTGCGCGATGGTGTCAAACATCATATTAAGCGATGAATTACCGCCAACAATTATCTGGTCGGGTTCTAAGCCTAAAATATCGGCAAAAAGATTTTTAAGCTCACAAAGACCGTCAAGGCCGCCATAATTACGGCAGTCAATACCGTCAATGTTTTTAAAACCCTCATCGTTACCAACAAGGTCAAACATCTTTTCGCTTAAATCCATATTGTCACCACCGGGTTTACCGCGTGACATATCAAGAGTTAAGTGTAAAGCGCGAAGAGCTTCATATTCGGCTTTTGCCGATTTGAATTCAGCATTTAATTCGTCTTTACTCATATTTAAGTAATCGGACATATAAAAACCTCCAAGGGAAAATTGCAAAAAATGCATACTAAATATATAATATAATATATTTTTATGTATTTTTCAAGTATTATTTCACCGCGATTGACAGAGTGATGACGAGTCTACAATTTGTAATTGACCGACAAACAAATAAATACTTGACTTTTACGTGCTAAAGTGTTAGTATTTGTTACATAGAAAAAACCTGAGATTAAGAGTAGTAACCTTGGTTGAAGCTTACAGAGAGTTGCCGTTGGTGGAAAGGCAATAGTGAATATTTTGGTGAATGGACTTATGAGGGCGACCGAAAGGGCATGGGATCCGAGTAGTAGTCGACGGGAACACCCGTTACAGTGTGGCTTGTATGTTGGTATAAGCGTGAGCGGATGAATTTTTTCATCAATCAGGGTGGCACCGCAGGATTTTATCTTGTCCCTAATTTCAGGGATGGGATTTTTTTATTTATGGTAATTTTGACTAAACGATGGCGAATTTGTTTTTCATCACAATAAAAACTAATTTATTTTAAGGAGAAACAATTATGAAACTTAACAATGTAGATTTTGATACTTATTTTAACAATTACCCCGATAAAGACGGTTATTTTGGCAAATACGGCGGCTGTTTTATAGAAGACAAACTTAAAAACGCTATGGCAGAAATTACCGAGGCATATTATTCTATATGTCAGTCACGTAAGTTTATTGCCGAACTTCGCAGAATCAGAAAAGAATTTCAGGGCAGACCTACACCTGTGTCTCACCTTGAGCGACTTTCTGATGCTCTGGGCGGCAAGGTACAGCTTTACGCTAAACGTGAAGACCTTAACCACTCGGGCGCGCATAAGCTTAATCACTGTATGGGTGAAGCGCTGTTGGCTAAATATATGGGCAAGAAAAAGATTATTGCCGAAACGGGTGCAGGTCAGCACGGTGTTGCGCTTGCCACCGCTGCGGCATACTTCGGACTCGAGTGCGATATCTATATGGGTAGCGTTGATATAAAGAAACAGGCTCCAAACGTAGCGCGCATGAAAATTTTGGGCGCTAACGTAATTGAAGTAACCCACGGTCTTGCAACACTTAAAGAGGCTGTTGACGCGGCTTTTGACGCTTACAGCAAGGAATATAAAGACTGTATTTACTGCATAGGCTCGGTTTTGGGTCCACATCCGTTCCCAATGATGGTGCGCGACTTCCAGAGCGTTGTTGGTATTGAGGCACGCGAGCAGTTTATTGATATGACGGGTCATCTGCCTTCGGCTATTGTTGCCTGTGTTGGCGGCGGCTCAAATGCGGCAGGTCTTTTCTCAGGCTTTTTGAATGACCCTGTTGATATTTACGGTATCGAGCCACTCGGTCGCGGACCAAAGCTTGGCGACCATGCGGCAAGCCTTAAATACGGTACAGAGGGTATAATGCACGGTTTTAATAGTATTATGCTAAAAGATGAAAACGGTGAGCCTGCTCCTGTTTATTCGGTAGCAAGCGGTCTTGACTATCCGTCTTCTGGTCCTGAACACGCATTCTTGCAGGATATTGGTCGCGTTAAATACGACGTTATTGACGACGAAGAAACCATCGACGCATTCTTTAAGCTTGCGCGTTTAGAAGGTATAATCCCCGCAATTGAGTCCTCACACGCTGTAGCATACGGTATGAAGCTTGCCAAGACTATGGACCACGGCTCTGTGCTTATAAATCTTTCAGGTCGCGGCGATAAGGATATGGACTACGTAATAGAAAATTACGGAATAAGATAATTAAAAAACACAGTGCTTTATGAGCACTGTGTTTTCGTTTAAATCAGAACGGTCTGTTTGGTTTGTTGGGTTTGCCCATTCCGCCACCCATTCCACCGCCTATTCCTTGACCTTGACCGTAGACTGTGTCGGTCATAGTAATGTTGGTAGAAGTTGACCCGATTTTCAGGGTGTATGTTTCACCTTTCTTAATAGATTTATGACTTATAATAACACAAGAAAAATCATTTTCAGCAACGTGTGACAGTATAACGTTGCCGTTTGAGTCTGAAAGTGTGATTTCTGTACCGATTGATTGCGATTGACAAGTGGTAAATATAACACCCTGAGTTGACGTAGTGCTGAAGTTTTGTGCCATACCGGTGGCTCCTGTGCCTATAAAGGTACCGCCGCTTATATTTCCGGTTGTATCAAAATCAAGTATTGCGGTATCACCGCGATTGGCACCTGTAATGGTGATATTTCCGCCCGTAACATCAAGCGTTCCGTTGGAATCAATTCCATCGCCTGACATTTTGATATTTATGTTGCCGCCCATAATTGTAATGCTGCCGGTTGAATTGCTGAAATTATTAAATCCCGGACGGGTAAAACTATCACCTGAAGTATTATTACCGCCCGCTGCATTTAATCCGTCGTCGGTGGCTGTAACTAAAATGTTACCATCTTTGATTACAAGGTTGGTAGCTTCTATACCTTCATAACTTTTATTAACTGCAAGATTTGTGTTACTACCCGAAATTTCAATATCGGTATCAGCATGTATGCCATCATCGCCCGAAGATAGAGTATAGGTGCCTGATGATATTGTAATTGTGCCGTTAGAATGTATACAATCATCTTTTGAACTGATATTAAATATTCCGCCTGAAATATAAATATCTGAACCTGCCTTTATGCCTTTGTAGGATTCATCGGTTGAGGTAAGCGAGGTGGAACTTCCGCCACCTGCAGTAATATTCAGATCGACATTGTCTATTTTAACCACTGTTTCTGCCTGCATACCGTCATTATCGGCTGTAATATTTATTTTTCCACCATTTAAATATATATATCCCTTGTCGGTGTCCTCGGTGTTGTCGGAGCGAATGCCATCGCTACCGGCGTTGAGCGTAATAATACCATCATTGATTTTTACACAATCCTTACCGCAAAGGGCCACATTTTTGGCGGTAACGTTTATGTTGCCTGATGATATTATAAGATCGTCTTTCGAAACTATACCGTGCTTGTAATTGCCATTTACGTTAAGCTTACCGCTACCGTTTATGGTAAGGTCTGATTTACTGAATATTACCGCATCAAGTGTAGAATTACTATCGGTAATGCTATATGACGAACCATCAGATATGGAATTTTCAGTGCCTTCAGCAATAGAAAGGGTTACCTTCTCGGCAGAGCGTACGTATATTGCGGGACCTTGACTATTGTGTATTTCAATATTATTTAAAATTATAGTAACGTCGGCATTATTTGCATCAACTATCAGCATAATGTCTTTCTGAGCACCTGTAAACGTATAAGTGCCGCCTGACGTTATGTTGTAATTGTTATTTTCGTTTGAGGTGGAAATATCGGTAACAGAATCCGTAGAAAGTGGTGGAGTTGTATCGGACTTGTCAAAAACAAAGTCCATTTCCGATGTGTTAGCATAGCTTACGGTTGGGTTTGTGCTGTTATTGTAATCGTTGGAATATTCAAGCTCCGTGTTGGTGGAATTTTTACATGATGTGAGCAATACTAAACAACACATACACAGGCTTAAAATAATTTTTGTTTTCATAATAATCACAACTCACTTGATACAGTTTCTTGGTTGGATATACAAATTTCAAGGTTTCCGTTTCTGCAACGAATTTTATCGATCATTTCTTTTTCTTTTTTGGTATCATATAGAACAATATTATACGTCGCTTTAAAAAGACTGCCCATATTGGTTGTTTTTACTCTGATCAATTCACATTTGCTGGTATATTCACTCCAGATATCGTCAAAAATTTCGGAATAATTAAGGTCTTCAGGAATGGTTATAGTGAGTGTTTTATAAATCGCGGCATTCTTTTTAGTGCCAAAATCTACAAGATTATAAATCACAAACATTAAGCACATTACAATTGTGAAAACTACAGCAAAGCCTAAATAACCCATACCGGTAATAAGACCTGTACCCATGGCTAAAAACAGGGTGCATATTTCTTTTGCAGTACCGGGTACCGAACGAAAGCGCACAAGACTGAATGCACCTGCAACTGCTACACCTGCACCGATATTTCCGTTTACGAGCATAATTACAATGCATACAACAGCGGGTAATAGCGCGAGTGTTATAACAAAGCTTTTTGTGTATCGGGTGCGGTACATATAAGCAAGTGCGGTTACAAAACCCAATGCCAGCGACACTCCAAGACATAACAAAAAGTTAAATATACTTACTGTGGTGGTTACTTCCGAATCAAAAATACCTTTAAAAATGTTGTCGATCATTTTGACTTGCCTCCGAAAATATCAAATTTTTATATGCTGTTCCGTATTTTGAAAATGATGTCTTGTATATTTGTTCTTGTGTGAGTGCTTTTGTTAACCAAAGAGGAATTCCTCCGGAACATTTAATTTCCATAACAAATATATTACTTGGCAATATGGGCGTTCCGCTTATTTCGTTGCAAAGCGATAAATCGTTTTGTCGGCATAGTATATTGCTGTCAAAAGTTATGCGCAATTCGGGGTTATTACAAGATACGTATGCAGTACGATTGTAAGAAAGAAAAATCGTTGGCTTCAGAGTTTTATAAAACGAAATGAAATAATTTATTTCGTCGGTTATCTGTGTATGCTTATTGCAATTTCCGCCACACATCCAATCGATAGCTTCTTTGTACGGAAGAGAGGTGCGTCGTTTGTATACTATGGATTTGTATTTCTTTTTTAACTCTACAAATACTTGTGAGTTATCTGTTGATTGGTTGTAGCATCGGATTCGCAGCTTTTCTTTATACACAGGCTTGTCGATAGAGCGACGTATAAGCAGGTAATTATCCGTATCAAAATATATATTTCGTACGGTGGTGTTATTATATTTGTCGGGTTTTATGTATTGATTTATTTCATTAAGTAATGTTTTTTTCTGCTCAGCATTGATAAGATACTTATATTCATATCGCTTGAATATTGTCTGGAAAGAAATACCAACACCCCCATAATTGCACTTATATATTTACTTTACATCGCATTTTTAAAAATAGCAAACAAAATTTTTGAAAACATTTTATGAATAAATTTTAAAGCTACGTAGCAAGTATTTATCCTTGAATATTGTCCGATTTTTTGATATAATAATTTTTAATGATATTTTAACGATAGGGGTGAGGTAAAGTGACCTTTTCGGAAAGTAAGAAAATGCTTTTAAAACCGCAAAAAGAAAGACGAATGTTTACGTTTTTAGTAGCGCTTTTAACGGCGGCTTGTCTTTTTGTGCCTTATATGATAATGAGTGAAGGTTATTTTACCTTTTACGGAGATTTCAACGTCCAGCAGATACCCTTTTATCAGATGTGTCATCAGGCTATACGCACGGGTGATGTCAACTGGAATTGGCTTACCGACTTAGGTTCTGACTTTGTAGGTTCGTATGCATTTTATCTGCTTGGCAGCCCATTCTTTTGGGTAACACTTCTATTTCCAAACAGTTTCGTGCCGTACCTGATGGGGCCGTTGCTTATCCTTAAATTTGCCTGCGCGGCACTTACGGGATATTTATATATTCGCCGCTTTACCAAAACCGCGTATGCTGCTTCTTTGGGCGGTTTGCTTTATGCTTTTTCGGGTTTTTCGGTATATAATATTTTCTTTAATCATTTTCACGAGGCGATAATAGTCTTTCCGCTGCTGCTGTTGGCTATCGAACTTTTAATAACCGAAAACCGCCGAGGTGTTTTTGCGCTCAGCGTTGCTTTTTGCGCTATTACCAACTATTTCTTCTTTTTTGGAATGGTTGTATTTTGTGTTATTTATTTCTTTGTGCGCTTGATTTCAAACGCAATAAAGGTAAAAATTTCCCGCTTTATGATATTTGTATTCGAAGCGGTTTTAGGTCTTGCGCTATCGGCTGTGCTGCTTGCTCCAGCGCTTAACGCTATTGCAGGAAACGAGAGAATTTCAAATATTCTTATGGGTTGGAACGGCATTACCTATGGCAAAGAGCAGATTTATCTTTACGTTATACAAAGCTTCTTTTTTCCACCCGATTTACCTGCGCGACCTGTATTTTTCCCCGAAGCCAACGTAAAATGGTCGTCGGTAGCGGGATGGTTGCCTGTATTTGGTATGACGGGATTTTTCACTTGGTTTAAACTTCGCGAAAAAAGCTGGTTAAAACGAGTGCTCGGCGTTTGTGTGCTCTGTGCTATGGTACCGATACTCAACAGTGCGTTTTACGCTTTTAATACCTCTTACTATGCGCGATGGTTTTATATGCCGATACTGCTGATTGCGCTTTGCACCGCAATGCTTACTGAGGATAAAAATGTTGATTTTTCAAGCGGACTTCGTTGGACGGCAGTAATAACTTTGGCTTTTGTGCTGGTTATTGGATTTTTCCCACAAACCGTAAAAAGCGGCGAAGAAGAGAAAATTATATTTGGTCTTTACACCCAGAGTGCCAACGGCGTGTATGCTTCCCGCTTCTGGATAAGCAGCCTTATAGCAATAATCTGTCTGCCAATGCAGAAGTTATTGTTCGAGGCGCTGAAAGCAAACAGAGAAAAATTTTACAAAGGCGCTATTGCGTGCGTGTGTATAATATCTGTTCTTTACGGAAATGTTTTCATAGCAACGGGGCGCACACATTCTTACGAAATAAAAAGCGTTATGATAGACTCGCTTATTGAGGGTGAAGTCTATCTCGACGATGAAACCGAATTCAGAATAGATGTGTACGACGGCATTGATAACACGGGTATGTATTTAGGACTACCTACAATAAACGCGTTTCATTCGGTGGTGTCACCGTCGATAATGGATTTTTATGATTATATCGGGGTTGAACGCTCGGTTGCAAGTAGGCCCGATACCGATATTCCCGCAATTCGCTCACTGCTTTCGGTAAAATATTTGCTTAATCGTACCGACGGCGACAGCTTTGTGGATGAAAACGACGATACGCTCATGCCAAACTTTGAATACGTAAAAACCAGCGGTAATTACTACGTGTATGAAAATCTAAATTACGTGCCTTATGGTTTTTCGTACGACTATTATATGAGTTATGATTTTTGCGACGAATACAGCAAATCAAATCGTTCAAGACTTATGCTTAAGGCGATACTGTTGACTGACGAGCAGATAAAAAAATACAGCGAGTATATGGCCGATATTGAATCGCTTAAAACCGGAGGAATATATACGGCAGGCGATGTTACTTTAAGTCTTTCAGATTCAGCTATGGCAAACGATGCTGCGGCTCTGCGTAAAACCGCGGCAGACACGTTTACTGTGGACAACCACGGTTTTACGGCTAAAGTAACCAGAGATAAAAAATCGCTTGTATTTTTCTCGGTGCCATACGATAAGGGATGGACCGCAACCGTAAACGGCAAGACTGTAGAAGTAGAAAAGGTAAATGCAGGTTTTATGGCGGTGGCGGTTGACGAAGGCGTATCTGAAATCCGTTTTAACTATAAAAATACAGGATTGACCTTTGGCGTTACGGTAACGTTATCCGCGGCGGTTATATTTGTAATTTATATGCTGATATGCTCATTGTTTGTAAAAAAACATACCGACGCTACCGAGTATCCCGAGGGCGATCAGTTGCTTGATAAATGGGTTGCGGAAAACATATCAGAATCAATGGTGCAAGAGGCATCAAGCATACCTATAAAGAGTGTACTTGAAATCATTGACGAAGAAAATTTTCCAACACTAAATAATGAATTTACAGGCGGATTTAATATAGATACAAATTTATTTGATAAGGAGCAAAGTGATGAAGCTTAAATATGAATTTGTAATAAACAACGTTGCTGGTGAAACAGTTGCCGTGTCGGTCGGTAATAACGACGGTCGTTTTAACGGCTATATAAAGCTTAATGAAACGGGAGCGTTTATTTTTAAAATGCTTAAAAACGATACCACTCGCGAGGAAATTATAAACGCGTTAATGAAGCAATATCCCGACGCAACACAAGATGCCGCGGAAGAAAGTGTTGACTCACTTATAGAACAACTAAGTAAGGCAGAACTTTTAGTATGAGGACATACGATATAAACGCTGTAGAGCAGGCGCTCGAAACACAGGATACAGCCGCTTTTTTAACAAGTGGTGCCAGTATGCGACCGCTTCTTCGCACACATAAGGATATTGTGGTAATTTCGAGAGAGACGCGGCCGCTTGCAGTAGGTGACGTTCCGTTATACAAGAAAAAAGGTGTTAATAAGCTTATTCTTCACCGAATAATAGAAGTTAGACCCGATGGTACCTATATAATACGCGGTGACAACACTTATCATAAAGAATACGTGAAGCAAGAGGATATCGTGGGTGTAATGACAGCGATTTACCGAGGCGGAAAGTACGTTGATTGTGCGACTTCCGTAAAATATAAAATTTACGTTAAGTTTAATAGGTTTTTATATCCTTTAAGATGGCTCTGGAAGACCAAGATCCGTGCATTTTTAGGTAAAATTAAAAGAAAAATTTTTTCATAAGTTGGGGTGAACGATATTGCGCAAGATGATAGCGATTATAATTGTATTTTGTATTACTATTTGTCTGTCGGCTTGTCAAGGCGCAAATCACACCGATGTAAGCAGCGCTGTGAATAATGTTGTATCATCGCCCGTATTTTCTGAAACACAATCAGAAACAGAGCAAGAAGTTAGTTCCCAGACGTCACAGTCAGAGTCCATACCACAGCAGGCGGTTGTGCCGCAAGCGCAAAATACGGGTGAAAAGATAGTGGCAAGTGGCGAACTGACAAATTTACAATATACCCCAAAAATTAACGAACTACAGGAGATACTTAATTCTCATAAATATAACATTTCACTCTCGGTTTATTCGGTGGATGGCAGTAAGGGTCTCGAGTATAATACAAATGCCGAAATTTTTGGCGCTTGTACCGTAAAAGCGGCGTACACTCTATATGCCTGCAAGCAAATGGAAGCGGGCAACGGTAATCTGCAGACCGAAATGACTTACGAGCAAAAGCACTATGAACCCGGTACAGGTGAGATGCAGTATTCATCCTTTGGCACGGTTTTTTCAATGGAAACTGCACTGCATAAAAGTATGTCAATCAGTGACAACGTAGGATATTTAATGTCGGTTGATTACTTTGGTCGGGATGGATATAATACATATGTAAGTGAAATGGGTTGTGACTCGCTGCAAATTAAACCTACAGTTTGGAGTCTGAGAACCAAGGCTAATGATTTGGTAAAAATCTGGTGTGAAATATATAATTATTTTGAAACCGATACAGAATATTCCCGTTTTTTAAAGAACAGTTGTACCAATACGGCCGGCAATTATGCCACTGCGGCACTTGGCGGTGTGGAATATTCGCACAAGCAGGGTCATAATAGCACAGGAGACTGGTTGTCGCTTAGCGATGCGGGCATTGTGTGGAAAGAACAAAACCCGTATATTATCGCAATTCTTACCGATGCACCCGGACCCAACGGTTACAGCGCGAGCGAGTTTGCAAAAATTATCGACATAGTGCATAATGAATTGTTTTAAAAATAAAACCCTTGCCTATTGGCAAGGGTTTTTAACTTATGTTTTTTGTTTTGCTTTTTTTGCTTCTTCAAGTTTTATGCGATATATTTCTTCTGTCGCAAAGGAAAGCTTTGTTACCACGTTTTGTTTTGTGGGGTAGCAGTAGAATGAGTCCTTGTCGGTGGAAATATCAACGCAGTCAAAGGGTTTTATATAGCAATAGTCATACTCTATGTGTAAAGCGCTTTGTCCTAATGGCTTGCGTTCAATTTTATAATCCTGACCGCGATAGTGACCTGTAAGGGTAAAACCGTCGTTTATATCGTGGGTGAGTGTAGCATCGCCTAAATGTAAAAAGCGCCAACAACGAGGCAGGGAATAAACGTCAACCTTATCTTCGAAATGGTACGTACCATCTTCAATCTGCTTTCGCACTTCACTGCGTTCCCAAGAGAACCAATCGGGGATGTGATTAAACTCGGTCACGCCGTCGTTAGCCTGTAAATTTCCGTCTTCGAGCAGGGTCCAACGTTTGCCGCATTCTTCACAGAAAATTTCAGTGCCTTTGGACGCCATCTTGTGTTCGGTTTTACAAGCAGGGCATTGATAGAGTATTTTGTGAAGTCCTTCGGCGCGGAAAGGCTCAGTGATTTTAATTCCATTTTCTTTCTGGTAGCGGTATTCGTCATAGTCGAGAGCCTCGCGTACCACAGCATTTATTTCCTCCACCGTCATTTTTTCAACATCTTCGGCGGTAAGAATTTGTGTAAAGGTGGTGTGTAGCGGAACTTTGCGTTTCTTTCTGAAATTCCAGAAAGGAGTGCGCAGGTGGTTACCACGGTGAACAATACACGCTACGGGTACCTTGTTCATTTTTATAAGCTTACCGATTGCTTCGGGGAGTATTGCGGTGGTGCCGTCGGGGCTGTAACGAGCCTCGGGGTACATACAAAAAACGTCACCTTTCTGAAGTACGCGGCGGATAGATTTTACAAGATGCAGGTCGTTTGTAAATTTGCGTTTACAGATAGCACCTATAAGTTCCATAAGCCATGGTCTGCGATAGTAACCATCGATTGACACTACGTTGTTTATTCTATGTGGATACGTAGCAATTGCCGCAAGCTCAAAATCCACAAAATACTGATGATTACTAAGCAGTATGTACGGTGGTTTTAAATTTTCGGTATTTATTTTTTCAATTTTATATTTCTGACCTATAAGCACAATTTTGCTTAAAACCCAGATAAGCCAGGTTATAATACGCGGCTGACGTATAGGGTATTTCGCTGTGTTATAACTTTTTTTGTTTTTATAATTTACTTCCATAAAAACCCCTTAAATTTTTCTCTTTTTGAGTTTGTTTATAATTATAATTGGTGTATACATTATAATGAGCACAATCGGTAAAAGTATGGGAAAAGCCCATTGATGTGCGCCAAAAATATTTTCAAAGAGTACTAAAAAACTTATGTCATCGGTCCGCATTAAGAACATAAAGTTTGTATCGCACAAGAAGTTTACACCGAGAACAATAATACCCATACATAGTAGTAACAACAGGCATTTAGGTGCCATACGTATATTTGGTTTTATATCGCCGCCTGCTGTTAACATAAGCGGGTAGACAGCCAGAAGAATGTGGATTGAAAAGCTGTGTATATGCATAAAGTTGGCCGCTGGCAGAGCTGTCCACGACGGAGTCAGAAGCGCAATAACACCCGCAGGAATACAAATTGCATATAAAAAATTGTCAACAACCTTTGGTTGTCTGAATATATGAAATGCTACCAGGAAAACGTTTATACTGCACAAATGAAGTGGCAGATAACTGTGCTCGTAGCGGTCACCTATGAAAAGAAATACCCACTTCCAGACCTCATCAAGCAATATAAGACTTGCTACCGCAATTCTCATAATATTGCGTGCTTTTGGTGACAATTTTCGGTAAATAACCGACGCGGTAACTGCCAAAATAACAAAGGCTGCAAGCCATATTAAATGAGTTTTTCCAAACAGGTCAAACCCTGCACCTTCTTTAATAGTTTCAACGGTATCTAAAAACATAAATCCCACCTCAAAAGACATAGTAACATAAAAGGTGACAAATGTCACTAAAAAAATCAAGGTTGCGATGTATTTTAAAAAAGTGTATAATATTTTTAAAGGAAGTGTTTTTATGAAAAAGATTTTGGTTGTAGTAGATATTCAAAACGATTTTGTAGACGGAGCGCTCGGCACACCTGAGGCGCAGGCTATAATCGATAACGCTGCCGACAAAATTAAAAATTTTGTCGGTGATATATTTGTAACCTCCGACACCCACTATGATAATTATATGGACACGCTCGAGGGCAAAAAACTACCCGTACCACATTGTATAAAGGGTACAAAAGGTTGGGAGTTGAATTCCAAAATTGCCGATGCATTAAAAGATAAAAATTATAAAATAGTAGAAAAACTCACCTTTGGCTCGGTAGATTTACCAAGCCTTGTTAAAGAAGTAATTGGTGATGACAGCGCCGAGATTACACTTATAGGTCTTTGTACCGATATTTGTGTTGTGTCAAACGCACTGTTGCTTAAAGCCAATTTTCTTGATAGTGAGATTTATGTTGACGCCTCTTGCTGTGCGGGTGTAACACCCGAGACTCACAACGCCGCGCTCGATACTATGCGCTGTTGTCAGATAAACGTAATTTAATACAAGGTTAATAAAAAAGCTCGGTATTACCTTAATTGGTAACACAGAGCTTTTAATTTATTTATGCGAATGTTTTAAAAGTCCAAATGCCTTTGAAAGTTCCATCACTACAAATGGTACTAAAATAAGACCGATTGCAACAAGATATAAATTTACATTTAATTTCACAAGGCCAAAAGCAATACGAACGGGAGTAAATAACACAATTGCTACGAGCAAAACAGAAACAAGTGATGCCTTATTCAGTTTTTTGTTGCTGAATATACCTATTTTGAACAGAGAACGGTCCGAACGCATATTAAATGCCTGCACTATTTGTGACAAAGCCAATACCATAAATGCCATTGTCTGCCCGCCGGCAAGTGTTGCTGTTGCATTTTCACCAATTTTAAAAGCTATAAGAGTAAGAAGCGCAAACATAATACCCTGAAGCACTACACGCACACCGAGTCCACCGGCAAAAATACCTTCGTTTTTGGGGCGTGGTTTCTGAAGCATAATGTTGTCTTCAACCGCTTCCATACCAAGCGCAATGGCGGGTAATGAGTCAGTAACGAGATTGATCCAGAGCAGCTGCATAGAAAGAAGTGGTGTTTTGTGCCAGAGCAACATTGCAAGAAACACTGTAATAACCTCGCCGATATTTGTTCCAAGTAAAAATCCTACTACTTTGCGGATATTTGAATATATGCTGCGACCTTCACGAACGGCGTCAACTATTGTCGAAAAGTTATCGTCGGTAAGGGTCATATCTGAAGCACCCTTCGCAACGTCAGTACCCGTAATACCCATAGCGCAGCCAATATCTGCGGCTTTAAGCGCGGGAGCATCGTTTACACCGTCGCCGGTCATAGATACAACCTGACCTTTTCGTTGCCATGCTTTTACTATGCGGATTTTGTTTTCGGGCGACACACGCGCATAAACCGAAATACTTTCGAGCACACTATCAAATTCGCTGTCACTCATAGCGTCAAGCTCGGCGCCGGTTATAGCCTTGTCACCGTCAAGTAAAATACCAAGTTCACGTGCAATTGCCGATGCCGTAACAACGTGGTCTCCCGTAATCATAATAGGTTTTATACCGGCTTTGCGGCAGGTTTCAACCGCTGTTTTTGCCTCGGGACGAGGCGGGTCTATCATACCTACAAGCCCCATAAATGTAAGTCCGTTTTCGAGCGTTTCTGAATCTACGGTTTCAGGCAAAGAGTCAATTTCTTTATAACCTATTGCAAGCACACGTAAAGCATCTTTGCTCATGGATTCGGTCATTTCCCTGGCAGCGTCCAGATTACCTGCGGTACAACGGGATGCCATAACGTCAAAAGCTCCTTTTACAATGACAACGTTTTTGCCATTGAAGTTATTGACGGTTGTCATCAGCTTGCGGTCGGAATCAAATGGAATTTCAGCAAGTCGCGGATATCTGAGGTTGAGCTCGTCTTTTGAAATACCGTTTTTATATGCCGCTACTATAATAGAAGTTTCTGTGGGGTCGCCGATATGCTGTTCGTTTTCACCGTCAAAAACAACCGAACCGTCGCAGCAGAGTGCACCATACGTAAGCAGTGTTTTGATATCTTCTGAATTGTTTTCACCTATGTCCTCACAAATACCGTTGTCTAAATATGCTTTTGTAAGTGTCATACGGTTTTGTGTAAGAGTACCTGTTTTATCAGAGCATATAATCGACGCGCTGCCGAGTGTTTCTACAGCGGGCAAACGGCGAATAAGGGCGTTCTTTTTAACCATACGCTGAACGCCTATTGAAAGCACGATGGTTACTATTGCCGGAAGGCCTTCTGGGATTGCTGACACCGCAAGGGATACGGCTGTCATAAATATGTGGAGTACAGGTATTCCGTTTGCAATACCCACTACAAATATAACAGAACAGGCCAAAAGAGCCATAACGCCAAGGTGTTTACCAAGACTGGAAAGTTTTTGTTGCAACGGTGTCTGGGTGTTTTGTTCACCGTCTAAAAGATTTGCAATTTTACCCATTTCGGTATCCATACCGGTAGCGGTAACAACCGCCAGAGCAGTACCGTATGTTATACTGCAACCTGAAAACACCATATTGCAGCGGTCGCCTATAGCGGCGGTTTCGCTAACTTCAGCTTCAGAATCTTTTTCCGATGGTACCGATTCGCCCGTAAGAGCAGATTCTTCTGATTTAAGACTTACACTGTTAAGCAATCGTGCGTCAGCCGGCACAAAGTCACCTGCTTCGAGGCGTATAATATCACCGGGAACAAGTTGTGATGCATCTATGATTTTTTCTGTTCCGTCACGAATTACACGGGCGTGAGGTGCCGACATGTTTTTAAGCGCGTCAAGAGCTTTTTCAGCTTTACCTTCCTGATAAACGCCCATAATTGCATTTGCGATTACGATAAGTAATATGAGCGCAGGTTCAAATAACTCGCCCCAGTTTTTTTCGACACAAATAACTACGAAAGATACGATAGCGGCCGCTATAAGAATAAGTATCATAGTATCTTTGAATTGGTCTAAAAAGCGAACGAAGGTGCTTTTCTTTTTCTTTTCTCGCAAACGATTTTCACCGTGCTTTATAAGTCTTTCGCTTACGTCATTTTCGCTTAAACCCTTTACATTGTTGCTGCCAAGGGATTCTAAAACTTTGGTTTTAGATAAGTTGTGCATTGACATGTTTTACTCCTCCTGATGAGATTATTTTACACCAAAAAACACAAAAAACACCAAGTAGGTCAGGACCATACTTGGTGTTGAGGTATTTTATGTACGAACACCATATATGGTTTGCCCACATATGAGTCTTGCAAATTAAAACAAAGCCAGGCAATATGCCAAGATGTTGACTTTGTTGCGCGTAAACGCCCGCTACTCCCTCACGACAGATATTATTTGTACACTTATTATAACAGTAATTTGTTAAAAAATCAATAACCCTGAGTTAATAAATGTTAAAATAATACAATAGAGATATTTATTGACTTTTATAAAAATATGTTGTAATATTTCCCATAAATTAAAAGGTGGTTTTTAAAATGAGTATAAAAGCAATTCTTTTTGACCTTGACGGTACGCTTGTACCTATGGATCAGGATGTATTTGTAAAGGATTATTTTAAAAGAATTTCTACAAAGTTAGCTTCTTACGGCTACGACCCGAAACAGCTTATAGACACCATATGGAAGGGCACTGCCGCTATGATAAAGAACGGTGGCGAAAAGTCTAACGAAGCGGTGTTCTGGGACGCAGCATTGTCGGTTTACGGCGATAAGATTAAAGACGATAAGATATACTTTGACGAGTTTTACGAGCAGGAATTCGACAAGGTAAAATCGGTTTGCGGCTACAACCCCAAGGCTAAAGAAACGGTTTACAGGTTAAAAGAAATGGGGTATAAGGTGGCACTTGCCACAAACCCCATCTTCCCCGAAAGAGCAACTCGCTGGCGCATTGGCTGGGCAGGTCTTGAACCAAAGGATTTTGAGTTTTATACCACATATGAAAATATAAATTACTGCAAGCCAAATACTGCCTATTACATAGAGGTTGCCAAAAGAATAGGTGTTGCACCTCAAGAATGCCTTATGGTAGGCAACGATGTCGGCGACGATATGGTGGCACGAAAGACAGGAATGAAGGTATTCTTGCTTACTGATTGCCTTATAAATTCAAAGAATGAGGATATCGGTAATTATCCAAACGGTAGTTTCGACGAATTGATGGAATATATAAAAACAATCTCATAGATATATTTAAAAAGCCCTTGCTTCGTAATGAAGCAAGGGCTTTTTTTGTGCGTTAAAACTGTTACTTATGACAGCACACCGTTTACATCACAGGAGAGGGATGTAGAAACTTCTTGGGTAACATTTGTTATAAACAAAACCTTGTGTTTAAAAACACCTGTCGCCTTTGCCTTGTTGCCAGACTTGCTTGTACTTGATGAATCAAGGCTCCAGCCACTTGCTAAATCGCTTGCACCACAACTAACCGCGGTGCAGGTGGCGCTTACACCTACGTTTACACTAAATGTACCGTTGATTTTAAATTTAAATAAAACGTCTCCATCAGCATTCTTTGCAGTGTGTATTTTAGAACCGCTTACGGTTTTTGTTGCCATAGGCAAAATACCGGTGTTGATTTGTTGTGTTATTGTTGTCGTTATTGAACTGCCGTCTTCAAAATATTCGGTTGTCTCGCTTATTATTATTTCGTTTTCCGCTGTTTTGTCATAAATCGCGGCAGAAGCATTAAAATTAAAAATTGCTATTAAAAGGGTAGTTGCTAAAATTATAGATAAAAATTTTTTCATTATTATTCATCCTTGTTATATATCATATTTGTATCAAAATTTATAGGTTGATTCCTTTCACCGTCTGCAATTATGTAAAACACTAACGCAAAAATAGCCACCATAATCACGGCAAGAATAGATAAAACTATTGCGGTAACGCGTTTTTTGAATTTGTAAGATTTTACAAAAGAATTGTCAATTCCTATTGCAAATTCTTTTGCAATATCTTCTGCCGTGCCAAAATGCACTATGATTTTTTCAAAATCAGTAATATTGTTATCTTTTATGTACGTATCAACCGACACCTTTAAATCATCAAGCATTTTGCGCATCGTTTTATTGTAGCAGGGCAAATTTTTCTTTATGCTTTTAAAATATGTTTTCAGTTGCTTTTTCATTATTGTTTGCCCTCCTTGTTTTCGCCTAATACAAGTAAGATGCCGTTGTGCATTGAAAAATACTCTTGCTTTATTTCGTTTAGGTAGTCAAGACCCGCCTGCTCTATATGATAGTATACTCGTGTGCGACGTTTACCAACCAGTTCACTGCGGTCGGTAATACAACCCTTTTCAATCAAACGGTAAAGCACAGGGTAAAGCGAACCCTCGGTTACAACGTACATACCGCGGCTTAATTCTTTTAACTGTTGGCAAATCTCATAGCCGTACATATCCTTTTTGCTTAAAAGTGATAATAAAGCAAGTTCTATCGTACCACGTTTAAGACCTTCTGCAATACCCATTGGACTCACCCCTTTACTTATTATGAATTTATTGTAACGAAAATATTTTGGCTTGTCAATACTTTGTAACACAAAATATCGTTGACAAATTTTCCGTTTTGTGCTATTGTGTTAATAGAAAGGTATAAAAGGGGATATTATACCGTAAGAAAGGAAGTGATACCGATGTACAGTTTTGATGAAACACACCATTGTTCATTAAACACAAGAGGAGAAAAAGCATATGACAAGAAAAATAATATCGGTATTGCTTTGTGTTGCGTTAGTTATTAGTGTAACGCCGGTTGTTGCAGCGCAGGGTACTGTTGATGATATAACACCAAACATTAGTGATGAAAACAATATTGAAGCCGTAAGTGAGCCGTATATAGTAGGCGAGATTGTTGAAAAGCGTACTGAAGACACAAAACACTTTTTGATG
>JAZNWJ010000049.1:0-17542 GCA_045593245.1 Acutalibacteraceae bacterium
GACAAGTGGGTAAAGGTCGCTATCGTTTTTATCTTTTATTTCAAGCAGCCATCCCATATGGTTGATACCTGCGATAAGCTCTTTGTGGCCTTCGAGATACTCGGTCATATTAATACCTTCAAACAGTTCTCTGACACAATGCTGTACACTATGGCAAAGACCTACGGTTTTAATTGGTGTGTAACGCAACATATATCCTGTAAGCATAGCCATAGGATTGGTGTAGTTAAGAAAATAAGCATCTGGACACACTTCTGCCATATCGTCGGCAAAGTCTTTCATTACGGGGATTGTACGGAGCGCACGCATTATACCGCCAATACCCAAAGTGTCACCGATGGTTTGCTGTAGACCATATTTTTTTGGCACCTCGAAATCGATGATGGTGCAAGGGTCGTAAAGACCTACCTGAATTGCGTTGACAACAAAGTTGGCGCCACGAAGTGCATCTTTGCGGTTAGGTACGCCACAGTAATACTCAATCTTGCCAAATCCGCCCTTTTGCTCGCGCATAGCCTCTAAGATAACGCGACTTTCTTCAAGACGCTGGGGGTCAATGTCATAAAGCGCAAATGTGCTGTCACGCAAAACCTCGCTACACATACAGTCACCGATGACGTTTCGTGCAAATATGGTGCTACCAGCACCCATAAAGGTAATTTTCATAAAAACACCTCGTTTGAATTTTTATATTTTAATTGTATATTGACAAGGTGATAATGTAAATGCTAAAATGTTGTTAGAATTTGTCATTTTGTTGTTTTTAGGGATGTGGTGCTTATGAATTTTTTGCACGAAGTAGTCGTAAATAAAGGTTATAAAGACATAAATCCCGTGCAGTTTGGGTATGAAGATTGTCCTTCGTCGCATCATTTTGGTCCGGCATTACGCACACATTGGCTTTTGCATTATGTTGTATCAGGCAAGGGATACTTCAAAATCGAGGGTAGGGAATATATTGTAACCGCGGGAAATATATTTGTTATTCCACCTTTTGTGGAAACCTATTACGAGGCGGATGAGAGTGACCCTTGGAGTTATATCTGGATAGGATTCACCAAGGATGATAAAATCAAGGTTGATTTTGAAGACGTGATGCATATACCAAATGTACATCGTGTTTTTGAAGATATGAAAAAATGCTCTGTCTTGAGTACCGGCAGAACAGAATTTTTGTGTAGCAAGATTTGGCAATTGATATCGCTGATTTATGACAAGCAAAATGACGAGGTTGATTATATTGATAAGGCTGTAAATATAATTAACTCTGAATATATGAGTGATATAAGTGTGCAGGGTATTGCAGATAGAATAGGACTGGAGAGAACATATTTTTCAGATTTGTTCAAGAAAAAGATTGGTCTGTCACCCAAACAATATCTGCTTAAAATCCGTATGGAACAGGCGTCAGTATTTTTGAGTGATTACGGATACAACGTTTCGGTAACGGCACTATCAGTGGGGTATAGTGACGTTTATACATTTTCTAAAATGTTTAAGCACTATTTTGGTGTTTCACCGTCGAAATATAGGTAAAATTTGTCGCTTTGTTATTGATTTTTAGAATGGTTAGTGATATAATTTGCGAGAGGTGAAAGTATGAAAATATTGAGTATAGGTAACAGTTTTTCGCAGGATGCGCACAGATGGCTTTATGACGTGTGCAAAAGTGCGGGAAAAGATATATATAACGCCAACCTTTATTATGGCGGTTGCAGTCTTTATGGTCATTGGAATTTTTACGTTAATGATCAAGCTGAATATGACTATGAAATAAAGGCGGTTCCCACAAGAAAAATCACATTACGCGAGGCTTTAGCGGCTGAAAAGTGGGATATAATTACCTATCAGCAAGCAAGTCACGACAGCGGCAATTATGAAAAATATCAGCCGTTTTTATGCGATATACATAAGGTGGTTCGTGAAGCTTGCCCCGACGCTAAGTTTTACATACACAAGACCTGGGCGTATGAAATTGATGCCACACACGGAGCCTATGTTAACTATAATCACGATCAGCACTATATGTATGAGTGTCTTTGCGATGCTTACGATAAGGCAGCAGACAGCATTGGTGCCGAGATTATACCAGCGGGTGACGTGATACAGTACCTACGTGATAACACAACGGAATTTGATTACAAAAATGGTGGGCTTTCGCTTAATGCCGACGGATTTCATTTATCGCACGGTTACGGCAGATATGCGGCATCGCTAACCTGGTATTGCAAGTTGTTTGGTGGTAACGCGAATGACATTTCATTTGTACCGGAAATATGCGATGATGAAAAGTTGGTAAGCGTTATAAAATCAGCAGTTAACAAAGTTTTGTCTGTGTAATCGTTATAACGAGGTAATATTATGAAAATATTGAGTATTGGCAATAGTTTTTCACAGGATGCACACGGCTTTTTGTACAATATGTTTAAAAGTGTCGGTGTAGACATTCTCAATGTAAATGCGTGTGTAGCCGGATGTTCACTTCAAATGCACTGGGATTTTTTATGTAGCGGAGAAGAAGTTTATCTTTATGAAGAAAAAGGCGTTTTGACAAAGCACACTACTTTGAAAGAGGCGTTGACTGCGGAAAAATGGGATATTATTACCATACAGCAGGTAAGTCATTATAGCGGTCAATATGAAACATATCAGCCGTATCTAAGTGATTTGTATCGTGAGATAAAACTACTTTGTCCTGATGCGAAATTTTATATACAAAAAACCTGGGCATATGAAAGCGATTTTGTAAGTTCTAATTTTGAAATTTACAACAGCGACCAGAAATATATGTATGAGTGCATATGTGACTCTAATAAAAGAGCGGCTGAAAGTATAAATGCCGATATAATACCGTCGGGTGATGTAATACAATACTTGCGTGAAAACACCAATGAATTTGATTATAAAAACGGTGGACTTTCGTTTAATCGAGATGGTTTTCATCTGACTCTTGATTATGGCAGATACACAGCGTCACTTTGTTGGTGTTGCAAGCTTTTGGGTGTTGATGCATTCGACGTTACATTTGTGCCTGAAGCTTGTGAAGAAAATTTAGTAAATGTAATAAAAAAAGCGGTTAATACCGTACTTAAAGGAGAATAATTATGAATTTACCACTTATTTTAGAAACAATAATGATTGCTTTGTTTGGTTTTTCATGGCCGAACAATATTATGACAACACTCAAAAACAAATCAACCAAAGGCAAGAGTCTTATGTTTTTGATACTTATTGATACCGGTTACGTTTGCGGTATAGTAGCAAAACTTTTAAAGGTTGCGGAGATTGATAGCTGGTTTGGATGGCTTTCTATTGCGGTTTACATACTTAACTTTGTAATGGTAAGCACCGACCTTATACTTTATTTCTACTATCGTTCAAAAGAGAAAAAACAACTTGATAAGTAATAAAAAAGCGGCATTTATGCCGCTTTTTTTATTCAAAATCCTCAAGATAACTTTGCGCTTCTGAAGGAGAAGAAAAAAACAAACCATTCTTAAAAGTCCGGATATCCTTTTCAGGCAGGGTGTTTAAAACTATATCGCTGTAAACTTCAATAATATCCTCGCCATCATACAGAGCAACGGTATTTTTATATGATTTTAATGTATAGCCTGAAATATTGGGTTTGGTGTTTCTTATAAAGTGTAAGATTATCAGGAAGCAACAGGTAAAAACTAAAATGGGGAATAAGATTTTTTTAATAAAAGAAGTCATAATATCACCGTTTTTAGTATGCCCTTAACAAAATGTTAATATTAGTTAAAAAATTGTAACTACCCAAAATGAAAGTTTTGGTGTATAATACACTTGTATAATGATAATTATGCCCATTTTTAATGGAGGTGCTAATATGGACGATAAAGATATTTTCAGTAGCAGTATGCCTGAAGAGCAAGAGCCGCAGTCGTTGGACCTTAATAGTTTTTCGGCAGCTTCTATTGATGATGCACGCAAGAAGAAGGCTCAGAAAAAGCGTGGTAAGGAAAGGTTTTTAAAAATGTTTCTTACCGTTATGCTGGTTGGTATAATAACCGTAAGTCTGGTTGCAGGCAGCTTTTTGGTTTATGCATTTACAATGATTGACGGTACTATGGACGTTGACCTTAACGATCTTGAGCTTAACTTTACCACTGCTATTTACGTAGAGGATAAGGAAAAAGGAGAGTGGGTTGAATACCAGCGTTTGCATGGAGAGTTTAATCGTATCTGGGTATATTACGATGCGAAAGCCGCAAAGGATAAGGAAAATACAACCTATGACGGTATTCCGCAGATGTTGGTTGACGCATTTGTTGCGATAGAGGACAAGCGTTTTTATACCCATTATGGTGTTGACTGGAAGCGTACATTTGGCGCAGTTATAAATGAATTTATACCGATTTATTCTTCACGTCAGGGTGGTTCTACTATAACGCAACAATTGGTTAAAAACCTTAGTAATGACCGTGAACAGAGCGCCAGCCGTAAGGTTCGCGAGATTATGAGAGCGAGATATCTTGAAAATAATTATGCGAAAGATACCATAATAGAATGTTACCTTAATACAATACCTATGGGACACGGTACCTATGGTGTTGAGGTGGCGGCAAATTATTATTTTGATAAAAGTGTTGAAGAGTTAACACTGCTTGAGTGCGCGTCTCTGGCGGCAATCACTAAAGGACCATCTATTTATGACCCTGAAAACAATGCCGAAAACAACAAGGACAGACGTGAAACGGTTCTCGATTTTATGCTTGAACAGGGTTATATTACTAAAGATGAGCATGATGCAGCGCTTAAGGAAGAGCTTAATCTTGTAGCATCACGCGAGGAGCTTAACGAAAGTGAAGTTAATAACTATTTTGTTGATGCCTTAATAGTTGATGTTACAAAAGGTTTGATGGAGAAATATGGTTGGGATGAGGCTCACGCTGCTGAGAATTTTTATAGCGGCGGTTATAAGATATACGCTACTCTCGATCCAAAAATACAAACAACTGTTGATGAGGTGTTTTCTAACTCTGAGGCTTATGGTTTAAAAGGTAAAGATGGAAATCAGCTACAAGGCGCATTTACTGTTATGGACTATAAAGGTCGCGTTCGCGGACTTGCAGGTGGTATAGGTGAGAAGACCGTAAACCTTGGTATGACGGGCTTTAACCGCGCTACAGATGCGCTGCGTCAGCCCGGTTCTACCATGAAACCAATTGCCGCATATGCACCCGCGATTGAAAACAGTCTTATACATTATTCTTCTATTCTTAACGATACGGCTACAAACTATAACGGTTGGACACCTAAAAACTGGTATGGCTCTTATTGGGGTGGTGTAACTACACAGTATGCGCTTGAACGCTCGATAAACACGATACCTGTTTATCTTGTAAACAAGATGACTCCGCAGGTAAGCTATGACTTCCTGACACAAAAATTGGGAATTACCACACTTAATAAAAACGATATTGACCTATCACCTCTTGGAATGGGTGGTACAAACGGTGGCATTACGACGATAGAATCCGCTGCGGCTTATGCTGTTTTTGGTAACGGTGGCAGATATTATGAACCGACACTTTATTATGCGGTTTATGATCAGCGAAACGAAGTTGTGCTATCACACGAGGAAATTGAGCCTGTTGTTGCTATAAGCGAGGATACTGCAACAGTAATGAATAAGTTATTGCAGGGTGTTGTTTATGGTTCTAACGGTACCGGTCGTGGCGCTGCGGGATATATCAAGGATATGAAAATTTACGCAAAAACCGGTACGTCAAATAACTCTAACGACCTATGGTTTGTTGGCGGAACACCATATTATGTAGCTTCTTGCTGGTGCGGTTATGATGCACAACAGACCATTTCAGACAGTGCTATAGCTCAGAAAATGTGGGGCGCGGTAATGTCAAAGATACACACAGGACTTGAGGCAAAGGAATTTGCTACAAGCGATTATGCCCTTGACAGATATTACTGCACCGAGACAGGTCTTCTTGCAACAGATGGCTGTCCTTCAAAGGCAATTGGTTGGTACAAGAAAAATAACGTACCGTCAATATGTAAAAATCACGGGGGTTCAGCGCTGGGCACACCTGAAGAGGTGGCTAAGGCTGAAGAAGAGGCAAAAAAACAAGCTGAAGATGAAAAAACTGAAGAGACAGCAAGTAATAGTGAAACCGCTGAATAAAATTGAAATTTGTTTATTGACAATATTTTAATATGTGGTAAAATTGTCTTGTAAATATTTTCTTGTAAAGGCAGGAATAAAAATGGAAAATTTAATTAAGCAAATTAGTGATATCGGCGTAGTGCCAGTTATCAAGATTGACAATGCAAAGGATGCGATTCCGCTTGCAAATGCTCTTAAAAAAGGTGGTGTTTGCTGTGCTGAAGTAACATTCAGGACTGATGCTGCAGAAGAGGCTATTCGTCTTATTGCTCAGGAGTTTCCTGATTTTCTTGTAGCAGCAGGTACAGTTCTTACGCCAAAGCAGGCTGATGCTGCAATGGCTGCAGGCGCATCATTTATTGTAAGCCCAGGTCTTAACCCAATTGTTGTAAAGCACTGTATTGAAAAGGGTTATCCTATAATTCCGGGTGTTTGCACACCGAGCGAAGTAGAGCAGGGTATGTCATTGGGACTTTCTTATCTTAAATTCTTCCCTGCAGAAGCAGCCGGCGGTGTTAAGATGATAAAGGCTATGGCAGCGCCATATACCAAGATTAAGTTTATGCCTACGGGTGGTATCGGACCTAAGAATCTTGCTGAATACTTAAACTGCAAGGCGGTTATAGCTTGCGGCGGTAGCTGGATGGTTCCGGGCGATATGATTACAGAAGGCAAATTTGATGAAATTGAACAGCTTACACGTGAAGCTGTAGAACTTTTAAAGGAGATCAGAGGATAATGGCAAGAATTATTACATTTGGTGAAATTATGCTTCGTCTGGCACCTAACGGTTATTACCGTTTCTTCCAGAACGATCAGATGCAGGCTACATTCGGCGGCGGTGAAGCAAACGTTGCAGTATCGCTTGCAAACTACGGTATGGACAGCGCTTACGTTACAAAGCTTCCTAAGCACGCTATAGGTCAGGCTGCTGTTGATTCGCTCCGCACCTTTGGTGTTGATACATCAAATATCACACGTGGTGGTGAGCGTGTAGGTATTTATTACCTTGAAAAAGGCGCTTCACAGCGTGGTTCGGTATGTATTTACGACCGTAAATATTCTGCTATTCAGCAGGCAACAAAAGAAGATTTTGACTGGGATAAGATTTTTGAAGGCGCTGATTGGTTCCACTTTACCGGTATTACACCAGCACTTGGACCAAATGTTGTAGAAATTTGTCGTGAGGCTTGTATTGCTGCTAAGGCAAAGGGTGTTAAGATTTCTTGTGACCTTAACTACCGCGGTAAGCTCTGGACCCGAGATGAAGCACGCGCTGCAATGACCGACCTTTGTCAGTATGTTGACGTTTGTATTTCTAATGAAGAAGATGCTAAAGACGTATTTGGTATTGAAGCTGAAGGCACCGATATTTATGGTGGTAAGCTTAACCACGAAGGTTATAAGTCTGTTGCAAAGCAGCTTGCTGACAAATTTGGCTTTGAGAAGGTTGCTATTACACTTCGTTCTTCAATTTCTGCCAGCGATAACGACTGGGCAGGTATGCTTTATGACGGTGAGAATTACTGCTTCTCTAAATCATATCATTTGCACATTGTTGACCGTGTAGGTGGTGGTGACTCATTTGGCGGTGGACTTATCTATTCAATTTTGACAGGTAAGTCAACACAGGAGGCTATTGAGTTTGCAGTTGCGGCATCTGCGCTTAAGCACTCAATTGAGGGCGACTACAACAGAGTAAGCGTTTCTGAGGTTGAAAAGCTTGCAGGCGGCGACGGTTCGGGTAGAGTACAGAGATAATTTAATTTTTCAAATCAAATGGCTACCTCACTTTTTGGTGAGGTAGCCATTTTTTGTTTGTTACAATTTGAAGATTTGTTGATTAGCTTTTTTCTATTAATTTATCTAAACTTACATTTAAAGCAACCGATATCTTATAAAAGGTTTCAACTGAGAAGTTATAGGTCTTTTTACTGTTACTTTGCAGTTGCCTTATAAAATCGTGGGATAGTCCCGTTAAGTCCGCGAGTTCCGCAGAGGTGATGCCTTGTTCTTTTCGATATCGCTTTATGTTATGCCGAATGGTGTTATAAATATCATTGTCAAATTCAACATTTTTATTTTCGTTACACATATTAGTCACCGCCTAACAAAATTGTATCAAATATTGATACATTTGTATGTTAGCCAATAACTAACAAAATACTTGACAAATAATTTTCAAAAAGCTATAATGTTAGGCGTAACCTAACATTATGTGATCATAATTTAATTTTAAGGAGAAATAATTCATGTTTTGTTCAAATTGTGGTAAGCAGTTAGAAAATGACGTAAAGTTTTGTGATGGATGCGGTGTACAGCAAGGAACAGGTAATGATATAAACTCTGCTTCAAATCAACAGGCTTATGATATGAATTCAAATGCGAACTATCAGAGTGCGCCTGTTTTACCAAATCCACCGGTAAAAAAAACACCCAAAAAGAAGACCAATATTTTTATTTCTTTAGCTATTGTGTTGGTAGCATTTTTGGTTGGTAAATTTGTAATAGCGCCGTCTATGACATCGGACAGCGTGGGAGGAAATACAGGCAGTCAAATAATTTTACCAGAAAATACGAGTAGTACATATTCCATCTCAAGTGATACTTCAAATTCTATTTACGATAGCATACTTACCGATGCCTACATTGTACATTTTCAGCCTATGTTCAATATGGATTCAGCAAGCTATGTTCTTAAACAGGAGGATGGAAAAATTCTTTGTGCTGATTATGGTTACAAGGAAGATGTAGTTAGGCAATGGGTTGAAACAATGTATATTCCTGTTTCTGACTACAACGACACACAAAAGACGGAATTGGAAGATATAATGAAAAGGCAATTTACAACGGTAGAAGCTCTTAATTGCTGTACTGTTACTTATAAAATGAGTACAAATTATTTTACCATCACTTGCACCTATTCCGATGTAGACAAAGAAGAAAATTACAGTGAGTTGTATAACGCACAAATTTTGCAAGCAAACACATTTATTTCTATGTCTGCAACGGAAAGCACCTTGTTTGGTCAAGGATTTGTTAAGAAGTAAAGGAGAAAATGACAATGAAAAAGACATTAGCTGTACTTTTGGTATTAATGTTGCTTGTTTCGGCTTTGACTGGATGTGGCAATATAAATAACACCGATACCAATAATGATACGTCGAACAATCAAACGGAAAATACCGATTACGAGTATTTATTCCGTGAATTGCCCGAAGCAAAATATGTGACCGCAGCTTCTGGATTTGCAGGCGGTGACGGTTCTGAAAGCAATCCATATCAGATTTCAAATGCTTCCGAGTTGGCGTTGCTCCATGAAAAAATGGTGGCTGAGCATAAAGAACTCAAAGACGAGTATAAGAGAGCGCATTATGTTTTGACAGCCGATATTATTATCAATGAAGTGTCCAATTATGATAATTGGGAAAATACCGCTCCCGAATACTCTTGGATGCCGATAGGCTTTGATGCTGTAGAGTTTGACGGTGTGTTTGATGGCAAGGGCTACACAATTTTCGGTCTGTATATCAACACCAATTGCGGAACAGCCGACGAAAACTCAACAAACAATTACGGTTTATTTGATACCGTTGATGGCACGGTAAAGAATGTTAAGATTGACAAGTCTTTTATTGCTGTTTCCGGTCGTCCTTGTGGAGTTGGTAGCATTGCAGGACTATTGATGGACGAAGCTGTTATTGACGGTTGTACCAGTACGGCGGTATTGAATTGTTATGATAATTCTTTGGGCGGAATCGTAGGTAATGCATACGGTGGTGTTGACAAAGGTATGGTTGACGAGGACGAAGAAAGAGAAAGCAATTATTCTACCATCAAAAATTGTTCTTTTGCAGGAAAAATCACACAGGTAAAAGATGACGCAATGACCTATATTGGTGGTATCATCGGTGAGTGTGACGGAAATGTTGATGCTTGTGTAAATAATGGTACTATAGCTTTCGCCGGAAGTAATGTTGATTCCGTGGGCGGTATTGCTGGCAGAATGAGTGAAGGCACAGTATCCAACTGTAAAAACACCGGAACTCTTAATTGTGAGATTAAAGATGGTGAAAATTTAGCCATTGCAGGTGGTATCGTTGGTAAGGCTTTCGTTTCCGCAACAGGCAGCGAGAAGTATATGAGCCGTGGAGCTAAGATTACCAAATGTGAAAATAGCGGTACGATTTCCGGACAGATGTATGCAGGCGGTATTGTCGGTCAGGTTTCCAATGACCATAATGATTATTGCATTACAGTTTCTGAATGTGTGAACAGTGGCGTTGTGACCTCTAAAGATTATACTGCAGGCGTTATCGGACATTTAAATTGCATCGGTGATGCTGAAAATGGTGATAGCATCGTAATCGAAAAGTGTGAAAATAAGGCTGACTTGAACAAGGGAACTGTTGGCGGCATCATTGGTAAATTTATGAGTGAAACAGGCGATGTCAAGATCAAAGGTTGCAAAAATTCCGGTGCGCTTGCTTCTTCTGAAGGACAGCATTGTGCTGGTATAGTTGCTTATTGGATTATGGACAGCAAGCCGTCTAATAGCAACATTGTTATTGACAATTGCGAAAATACAGGTAGCATTACCTCTGCTTTGAATGCTGGCGGTATTATAAGCTTTATGGATATGCCTGTTTGCCTTGAAATGGGTAAGGGTGTTTCTGTTTCGATTTCCAATTGCGTTAATAGTGGAAATATCACGATTGACAAAGTTAATGGTTATATTGGCGGTATTCTCGGTAACTGGGGAATGGCTAACGTTACAACAACCATCGATAAATGCAGCAACAGCGGTACTCTTGCAATCACCGCTGCGGCTGACAGTATGACTGATAAGGATGCAGAGATAATGACAGTTTCCCGTATTGCCGGTGGTATTGTTGGACGTGTAGGCTCTGGTCTACTTCTGACCACTGATTCCGATAAAGCTGATGAAAAGAACATCCAATCTGCAAATGCTGATTTGAAGATCACAAACAGCAAAAATATGGGAAAATTAGATGTCGTAAACATTGATGCAGAGAATTATAAAAACTGGTTTGGCGGTATCATAGGAAATACCTGCGGTGAAGACGGATTTGCTATTTTTGTTGATAAGTGCACCTACACTGGATTTGAAAGAGGTTTAGGTAATGAACAACTGACTGATGTTGGAGTTAGGAAATAGGCTTGATTATATATTAAATATGATTTAATAACAAAAATGGATCGACACATAGGTTGTTCTCGAAAACGCATAAAATGGCTATCGGTTTTAAACCGATAGCCATTTTATGTGTTATATTATTGTACTGGTAAAGCCGACTGCTTTACCTAAAATATGAATTTGGTTTAATTGTTCGCCAGTATAGACGAAGGGTTGATATTTTGAATTGCAAGCGACGAGTGTAATAGTATTATCGGATATATAAACACGTTTAAGAGTTGCTTCTTCGTCGATAAGTACTGCAGCAATTTCTCCATTTTCAACGGTGGGTTGTTGACGTATATATACAATATCGCCATTGTGTATACGAGCATCTATCATACTGTCGCCCTTACACCGTAGAGCAAAGTCGGCGTTTATATCTTCAGGGACAGTTACCTCGCCATCAAGATTTTCATTAGCAAGGATAGGGGTACCGCACGCGATAGTACCAACAAGTGGTATGCGGTTCATTTTTGGAAAAGAGATCACATTGCTGTAGTTAGTATAGTCCTCATCTATAAAATAGGAGGAAGGAATCTCAAAAATTTCAGAAAGTTTTTTAATGGTCTCTCTTTTTAGATTTTTAACAGTTCCGCATTCCCATTTTTGTACAGCGGCGCGCTGCACACCAAGCATAGAACCGAGTTCTTCTTGTGATAGATTACGTTCGGTACGTAGTTTTTTGATAAGGGAACCTATATTCATAAGATCAAATCCTTTCTGCAACAATTGTATCTTAAAAATAGCAAAATGTCAAGTAAAATTTTTAAATAGATAAAAATAGGATACAAAACTCTTGACAAAATGAAAAAGTGGTGATAATATTTATGTATCGAAAAAAGATACAAGGCATAATTTTTTAAAGTTTAGGAGGGGAAATATATTTTTTTAGTATGTATGTATCTTTAATAGATACAAAGGAGGTTTTATATGAATTATATTGTTTTAGAAGGCTTTAGCCTTTATTTGTTTTTAGTATTGGTGTTAATTTTATTGATTATATCTTTATGCTGTTTGATTTGTGTAGTTTTATCAGATAAACGATTATTTATATTAAATAATTTATTGTCAAGAAAAAACAGGGAGATTAAAGAGTTGAATAGAGAAAATCTTATTTTAAAAATAAAGTGTGGTGAGTTGGATATAGATGAAAATAAATAAATATTTTTGTAAAGATTGTTATAAATTTTTTGATAATCCAAATTATTCGGATGAAAAACATGGTTTGGATAGTCCGCCGTATGAACGAATTCCAATATGTACAAATTGCGGCAGTAGTAATTTTGTAATTCATAAGAATTTTATTGAAAAAATTGATGTAGCCGAAATCATATTACCGGTTGCTATGTACTTAAATAGATATTGTAACGCATTAAAGGATATATATGGTGGCTCAATTAGAAATGAAGAATTGAACACTAGTGTAGAAATTATAGTTGAAGCTATAAGCGAAATGTTTGAATTTTTGGATAATGATGTTGATAGAGAAATATTAAAGATGAGTAGTGAGAGTGAGCTACAGCGAATTTTAATGAGATTGAAGGGATAAATATGAAAAGTGTGGAAGTTTGTATTTGTGGTGAAAAGGTTTTAAAAAATGGGCTATGTGAAGAATGTATTTATCTGTTACGCGCTAAACGTAGCAAAAGTATTGGTATTGTAGAGAAATTTAGGAGTGACTATAACGAAAGACATAATACATATAAATCGTACGGGCAGTTTGTTATGCTGTTGGATTTAATTGACAGGAGGAAAAGAGAGGTTGACAATAGAAGAAAAAAAGCAATTGTTAAGAAAGTACGGAGAAATAGATGACCGTATTGAACAGTTGCGCAGAGCAAAAGAAAACAGCAGAATGTGTGATAAATATCATAGCACTGAATTTGAGGAAAAGGTAAAAGGGAGTAAAAACAAGGGTTCTATTGTGGAGGTTACAGTAGAAAAAAGAGATGAAGATTGGGACCGTCTTATACGCAGGGAACTGGAAATACTTTGTGATTTACGAATAAGAATAGAACACGCGATAAGCTTGCTTGAAGATATGACACAACAAAGATTACTAAGGTTGTTGTATTTGGGTGAGATTGATGAATATGGAGATAGGACACGGTTTAGTTTTGCGGAAATATCAGAGATACTTTGCTACAGTGAAAGACAAATTTACAGAATATATAAAAAAGCGCTTATGAATCTTAAGGATATTTAGTATGTCAGTGAATGTCAGTAAAAAGCGTGGTAGGATATCAGCGTGACGAATAGGATTTTAATTTTGGGAGGTCTGATTGTGAGAAAAGACGATGGTTTTTCTTTGTCACCAAAGATGAAAAAATGCGCGGAAAGACTTATAAATAATGAGTTTGATGGAAATATAAGCAAATTATGTGATGAACTTGGAATTGCGAGATCTACGTTTTATCGATGGTATGATAAAAAAGAGTTTAAGCAGTATATAAATTTTTTGATTGACAGATATACCGAAACGGAACTTTTTGAAATATGGAAAGCGATTATTGAAACAGCTAAAAAAGGCAGTCCTCAGGCACTGAAGTTGTTTTTTGAACTTAAAAATTTACAGAATAAAAAGACAGAGTCAAGCGGAGTAGTTTTTATATCGGGTGAGGATAAAATTGAAAAGTAATGTTTGTTATTTGCCCGATATTGTAGGTCGAGGATATGGTGAATTCTGGTATGATACGAAGCGATACAGAGTGGTTAAGGGTGGTAAGGGTAGTAAAAAGAGCGCAACGACAGCGCTTAACCTTATATACAGACTTATGAAATATCCAGATAGTAATTTGCTTGTGGTACGAGCTGTATTTAATACGCACCGTGACAGTACATTTGCACAGCTTAAATGGGCGCAACAAAAGTTAGGGGTAATACATTTATGGCAAAACACTGTATCGCCAATGGAGATGATATATAAACCGACAGGTCAAAGGATACTTTTCAGAGGATTTGACGACGTACTGAAATTAGCATCTACGACCGTTTCAAACGGCAGTTTGTGTTGGGTGTGGATTGAAGAAGCGTTTGAGATTGGCAGTGAGAACGATTTTGAGAAGTTGGATTTATCGGTGCCGAGAGGAAACGTACCGCCACATTTATTTAAGCAAACGACGCTTACATTTAACCCGTGGAGTGAAACTCATTGGCTTAAGAAGCGATTTTTTGACAAAGCGAGCGAGGACGTGGGCATTTACTCTACAAATTATCTTTGTAATGAATTTTTAGACGATACCGACCGTGCAGTTTTTGAACGGATGAAGGATACAAATTACAGGCGATATAGCGTAGCTGGACTTGGTGAGTGGGGCGTATCTGACGGACTTGTGTATGAAAATTTTGAGTTGTTGAGTTTTGAGTTTGATAAAGATGGGAATCTATTGCACAACAAACGGGACGTCGCTATCGACGTCCCCTACAAAGTTGAATATTGGAAATTACGGCATTTTTTTGGGTTGGATTACGGTTATACGAACGACCCCACGGCGTTTATTGTCTTTGCGGTGAATCCGATTGACAAAGAAATATACATATATGATGAGCATTATGAAATAAGGATGCTTAACTGCGACATTGCAGATATGATTAAGAAAAAAGGTTTTGCAAAGGAGCGCATCCGCGCTGATTGCGCCGAGCCGAAATCTAACGAGGATTTAAGACGGCTTGGTATATCAAGAATAATGCCAAGTGTGAAGGGAAGAGACTCGGTACTAAACGGCATAGCGCAGATACAGGAGTACAAAATTTTTGTTTCTCCGCAGTGTAAAAATACATTTGCTGAATTGTCGGGGTACTGTTGGAAAAAAGATAGCGGTGAAAATGGGCTCAATGAGCCAGAGGACCGAAATAATCACTTGATGGATGCGATGCGTTATGCGTTTTATGACGTTAAATACTTCAGACCGACACCGCCTGATGCGTCACATAAGAAACCGACAAGTGAGGAATATTATAGAAAGAAACATGGGCTTAATGCCCGCGATATAGGATTCAGATAAGGAGATATATGATGGAGACATTTATTGCATTGAATATAATCATTTACTTAATAGTTGCTTTTGCCTTGATGACTTTTGGCATTTTTGTTATAGGCTTTTTGATTGGATATAAGAGTGAAGAAAAAAAGATTTTAAAGAGAAAACAGCAAAAAGTAAATACAGAAATTAAGGAAAGCGAAAAAGAAAGAAAAGCAAAAAACGAGTGGAAAAAATTTTTAGAATATAACGGTTCGACACCTTCGGGTGTGGAATAAGTTTATTGTAAATTATAGGTTTTACTTTAATTTGCTCATCACCATTGAGGAAAGGAAAATATAAATAATGGAAGAAAACACCAATTTTTTTAACGAAGATGCAATGGACACCATACCTGAAGCATCCGTTGAAGAAGAAAACAATTCAAGCGATGAAGGTAATATTGTTACACCAGATGATAGTGAACTTGATCGTGAGGATGTTGCGCGAGATACCGAACCGCAGACAGCACAGAGGTCGGTATCGGAAAAAGAGGCTGCAAAGGAACCTTTTGTTTCGGTGCAGTACAATCATAAAAACAGGGATTTTACACGGGAAGAAGCAATAAATTTTATACAAAAAGGTATGCACACCGAGGCTTTAAGAGAAAAACTTGAATATATGGCAAAAACACAGGGAACGGACATAAATTCGCTTGTAGAAAAAATGGTAGTTGCACCAGAAAATGCGTATAGAAAATATCTTGAAGGATTATATGGTGCGGGACACGAAAATATAGAAATAGGTATGAAAATATATCGTGAAAAGCAGGGCGATGACTATAAAAAAATAATGTCCGAAATGGAAGAGAGTGTCAAAATACAAGAAAAAACCAAAAGTATTAACAGTAGGCTGGCGGATGAATATATAGAACTTAAAAATCAATTTCCGCAGGCTCCGGAGTATTGCGATTTACCTGATAGTGTGATTGTGGAGGCAGCGCAGGGTAAGAGAGATTTGTACTCAGCGTATCTGTGTTATTTACATAAAGAAAAGATGAAAATAGACGCGGCAGAAAAAACGAAAAAAGCGTCTGATGCTGCGGGTCTTGGTAAGATGTCTAATACCGAAGCGGATGTGATGTCTTCGGCAGAGAGAAACTTTTTATCGGGACTGTGGAGCAAGTAAAGGAACACAAAATAGAAAGAGGTAAAAAATATGACAAATACAATTAATGGTGCAAGTAAATATGCACACGAACTTGATAAGATGATAGTTCAGGAATCTAAGACAGGCTTTTTGGCTGATAGTAAATTCAAGGCGCGTTTTACAGGTGCAAGAACTGTAAATATGCCACAGATTGATTTTGATGGTCTGGGCGATTACAGCAGAGAGAATGGTTACTCTAAGGGTGGTACCAACTTTACATATAATAGTTATACACTTACCAAGGAACGAAGCAAGCAGCTTACAATTGATGCACAGGATGCGGATGAAACGGGTGTATCTTCGCTTGTGGGTAAGATGGTAGGAGAATATACACGCACAAAGGTTAACCCCGAGATTGATGCTTATGCGCTTTCGACACTTTATGGTGTTGCTGATGAAAAGGGTAACGTAGATACATTTGCGGCTGATACTGCCGTAGAGACAATGCTTGACTGCATTAACAAGGCAGAGGCGGCAAGCGGCTATACGAACGAAAAAATGGTGGCTTTTGTTGATCCTGTTATGTATGCGGCGCTTATGACAAGCGAAAAGCTACAGCACAGCATTACCGTAAATGATTTTGAACAGGGTGCCGTTGATATGAAGGTAAAGGAAATTAACGGTTGCGCTATTATTCCAGTGGCGGCAGACCGAATGAGAACCGCTTATAATTTTAACGAATCGGGATTTGAAGCGGCAAGCGATGCAGGCTACATTAAGGCGATTGTAATGCCCAAAAGCGCGGCAAGTCTTGTAAAGAAGGTAGATAAGGTGGATATTTATTCGCCTGATCAGGTACAGGATATGGACGCATATAAGATTAACTTCAGACTTTATTATGATTTGTTTGTAATGAATAACAAGAAGGGTCTAATTTTTGCAATTAGTGGCGAATAAAGATAAATAATTTTTCAAGAAAGCGGTTGCCGTGTGGCGACCGCTTTTTTAAATGAAGAATGAATGATGAATAATTGTGGTATTCGCCGTGGGCGAACGGGTGTAGTAATGGTTTCTCTCCCTCCG
>JAZNWJ010000050.1:0-12115 GCA_045593245.1 Acutalibacteraceae bacterium
CAAAGAATGCGGAGAAGAGTTCGTATTTACTGCAAGAGAGCAGGAATTTTATGCAGAGAAAGGTTTCGAAAACGAACCGCAGAGATGCAAACCCTGCCGCGACAAGCGTAAAAATGCAGGAAGGGCACCCCGTGAAATGCACGATGCTGTATGCGCAGCGTGCGGTGGCGTAGCACGTGTACCATTTGTTCCGCGTGATGATCGTCCCGTTTATTGCAGCGAATGCTTTGCAAAAATGAAGGAAGAGGAAGCAGCTGCTGACGCTGAATAATCTGAAAAGTATTAAGCCGCACTAATTTAGTGTGGCTTTTTATTTTATTTTGTTATATAATATTTGTGACAAATAATTCACATTTTCTTAATACAATTGTTTTAAAATTGTTTTATTATATAGTTGGCAGTAGATTTGATTTTAAGGAGAAATTTATGGACAGCAAAAAAATTCTTATTGTTGACGATGATAAAAATATATGCGAGTTGTTGCGCCTTTATCTTGAAAAAGACGGTTTCAGCACGGTTGTTGCAAATGACGGCAGCGAGGCTTTACATTGCGCGCAGATAAATAATCCCGACCTTATTTTACTTGATATAATGATGCCGGTGCTTGATGGTTGGCAGGTTTGTCGCGAGATAAGAAAAAATTCAAACGTACCGATAATTATGCTTACGGCAAAGGGTGAAACCTTTGATAAGGTTTTAGGACTTGAACTCGGGGCTGATGATTATATTACTAAGCCATTTGATTCAAAAGAGGTTGTAGCTCGTATTAAGGCGGTATTGCGCCGAATGGGTGATAGCGATAAGGCTGATGGAGTTCGAGAAGTGCGCTATGATAATTTGCGTATAAATATAACCAACTATGAGCTTGAAGTGGCTGGCGTTTCGATTGATACGCCACCTAAGGAACTTGAGCTTGTGTATCATCTGGCAAGTAATCCAAATCGTGTTTATACACGTGATCAGTTGTTGGATGAAGTTTGGGGATTTGATTATTACGGTGATTCCCGTACCGTTGACGTACACGTAAAAAGACTACGTGAAAAGCTTGAAGGCGTATCGGAAAAGTGGTCGCTTAAAACCGTGTGGGGTGTAGGATATAAATTTGAGGTAAAATAAATTATGCGTCAAAAGTTATTTAAAAAACAATTTGGCGCCATTGCGTTGATTGTTTTTTTGAGTCTTTCGTTTATATTGATAATTCTTACCTTTATATATAATAATTATCTTGCGGAAGAAAAACATAAATTATTGCAAAAATCGTGCGAGTCGGTATCTGAGTTTGTTGAATATAACATATTGCAGCAACAAGTCGGTTATGACAAATATGCGGTTTACTATATTATGAGCAATCTTTCAAGCGTTGCAGATATAGACGTTTTTATGATTGATAAAAACGGTGTGATAAGGCTGTGCGCTTGCGAAGAGTGGATAAAAAACGGCGGTTGCGAGCACACGGGTACGCAAATTAAAGTTGGTCTTATAGATTCAATTATATCAGATAAGAAAAACACTCTTTCTACGCTTGATATTTATACAAGTCCGCACTATACCGCGGCTACAAAGATAGAAAATAAAAGCGGTGAAAAAATGGGGTACGTTGTTGCTACCGACTCCATCGATGATGCGCGCAATCTTATGGAACGGATTGCGTATATCTATATTATTTCGGCGATTGTGCCGCTTGTATTGATGTTTTTAGCATTGTCGGTAATGACCTACCGACTTACCCGACCGTTGCGTATTATGTCTGATGCTGCGCGCGCTATGTCGCGAGGTGATTTTTCGCGGCGAATACCCGTTACCAGTGATGATGAAATAGGTCAGCTTGCGGTATCATTTAACCAGATGACCAATTCTCTGGCGCGCTTGGAAGAGGTGCGTAAAAGCTTTATTGCCAACGTGTCGCACGAACTTAAAACTCCGATGACTACTATAGGTGGATTTATAGACGGAATTATTGACGGAACTATACCGCAGGAAAAACAAGGGTATTATTTAGGTATTGTTCATGATGAAATCAAACGTCTTTCGCGTATGGTAGAGTCGATGTTGAGTGTTTCAAGGCTTGAGTCTAAGGAAACTGAACTGAGACTTGAAAACTTTGACTTTAAAGAGCAGGTGCTGGGTGTTGTTATAAGTCAGGAGCAGCGTATAGAGAAAAAGGGAATAGATATTTCAGGTCTTGACACGCTACCCGATATAACAATAAACGCTGATAAGGATTTAATATACCGCGTGGTATATAATCTTGTGGATAATGCTGTTAAATTTACAGATAAGGGTGGTAAAATCACATTTAAATTAAAGTGTGATTCAAAAGATATGACCTTCAGAATAGAAAATACAGGTAAGGGTATTCCGCAAAGTGAACTACCATATGTGTTTGAAAGATTTTATAAAGTTGATAAATCGCGTTCGGCAAATAAAGAAAGTACGGGTCTGGGACTTTATATTGTAAAGACTATTATAAAGAATCACGGCGGTGTAATTTCGGTTTCGAGTGTGGAAAATAAATTTACCGCATTTGAATTTAATTTACCGATTGGCAGATAGGAGAATGAATATGGATGAATTAAATCAGAATTTTAATGATGAGGCTACTCAAGAAGTCGGAGATACAAACGAAGAGATTACTCAAAATGTTGACCAGATAAACGAATGGGAAGATTCTGCAAGTAACGAGATTCCGGAGGATAACATTCCCGCTGAAGAGGAGCCTGTATGGAACAAGGTTGAATATACCCCTGCAGGAAAGATTGAGGATTACAAACCAATGGGAAAAGGTCTTAAGATTTTTTGCGCGGTTATGGCTTTGGTGCTTGCCCTCACTGCAACAACGTCTGCAGGATATTTTATGGGTAGAAACAGTGTGTCCAAGGGATACGTTGGAAATAAAGTAGAAGTTGACCTTGCTGCGCGACCCCAGGATACCGACCAGAGCACACCTGCTCAGGTTTATAAAATGCTTAACGAATCGGTTGTAGGTATAAGAATATATAACGCAGCAGGTGAAGCGAGTGATGCGTCGGGCGTTATTTACTCAAAAGACGGATATATAGTAACCAACGACCATATTTATTCCGAGATAGGCGCACCAAAATTTAAGGTGTTTACACATGACGGTACCGAATATGACGCAGTTTACGTTGCGGGTGATACCGTGAGTGACCTTGCCGTTTTAAAGATAGAAAACGGTAAAAACTTTAAAGTGGCAGAGTTTGGCGATTCCGAGCAGCTTATTAACGGCGAAGAGGTTGTGGCTATTGGCAGACCGAGTGATGCTACCGATAATTCCTCTATCACAAGCGGTATTATTTCGCTTACACGTCGCAGAGTAAAGACAACTTCAAGCTATACCGCAAGTTTAATCCAGACTGACAGCGCTATAAACCCCGGTTCTTCGGGCGGTGCGCTTGTTAATATGTATGGTCAGGTAATTGGTATTACGTCTTCTAAACTTGCAGGTGTGGAATATGATGCAATTGGATTTGCTATTCCTACCAAGACAATGAAGCGTGTTGTAGAGCAATTGATTAAGGAAGGTAAGGTTGTTGACCGAGCAAAGTTGGGCATAACCTACACCGAGGTTAACTCTGTAACTGCTGAGATAGAAAGATATGCCGCTGTGGGACTGATGGTTGTATCGGTTGGCGAGGACAGCGATATATACGGCAAGGTCGGCGAAGGTGATATGATTACCCACGTAAACGGTATTGAGATTACAAACGACGACATTGTGCTTGATATAATCGAGGATTGTAAGGCAGGCGATACCATTTCACTTACGGTATTACATTCTAATGAAACTACTGTTGATTATAAGGTGAATTTGCGTGCTAATATAAGCGAGTCAAGTTATTCGACCGTTATGAGAGATCGTAAAAATCCTGCGGAAGAAGAATCTTCGGGTAATTCAAATGGTGGTATTTTTGATTTTCCGTTTGGAGAATAAGTAACCTCCCTCTGTCTAAACCAAATGTTTTGACATCTTATGTAAGGTTATAGGAAATATTGATTTGTAAAGGGGACACAAAGGTTAAAACCTTTGTGTCTTTTTTTGTTTTTTAAATTTTTCCTATATTAAAAATTATTGTTTTCGGGAAAATTAAAAATAGTTGGGAGGTTGAAAAATGAAAAATTTTATAAGAATAGTTTTTGCGGCTTTACTCATTTTTTGCAGTTGTATTTTTACTTCAATATATATTATGAGTGATGATATATCGGAGAACTATCGTGTGAACCGTGGCGATGAGTTTACGGTAAAAAGTTTTATGCCTGTGACGGCTACCTATAACGGCGTAAAGATGTCACAAGGAGTTTATACACGACAGGTGGGCGAAAGCTTTGAAGTGGATTTAAAAATCTTTGGTGTTATACCATTTTCTACCGTAAACGTTGAAGTAGTAGACGAAATGTACGTGCAGGTGCTGGGGTCACCTTTTGGTATGAAGATTTTTACCGATGGTGTACTTGTAATAGAGAGCGTGGAAATTGAAGGCGAAGAGGGAAAAGAAAATCCTGCCGCTAAAGCGGGTATTGAGGTAGGAGATTATATTAAAACGGTAAACGGTAAGGTAGTGACCTGTAACGAGGACGTGCTGCAACTTGTAACGAAATCTGAGGGAAGTGCGCTGACGTTTGAGGTTGTGCGTAATGGTAAGAGCTTTTCATGCGAGGTAACGCCCGTCTTAGAAAAAAGCAGTGGAATATACAGGATTGGTATCTGGGTGCGTGACAGTTCAGCAGGTATAGGTACACTTACCTTTTACAGCCCGTCAAATGACGTTGTATGTGGATTGGGTCACGGAATATGTGATGCCGATACTGAAACGTTGCTTGAAATAAATAAAGGCGAGTTGGTTGAGGCGGATATCGTAGACGTGCAGAAAGGGAGTGCCGGTAGCCCAGGAGCATTAAAAGGAAAGCTAACCTATGACAGTATTGCGGATATTTCGCTTAATTGCGAGCAGGGTGTATATGGTATTATGAACCGTGATGCAAACGCAGAAGAACTTACGGAAATTGCCTTGAAACAAGAGGTGAAAGACGGCAAGGCGCAGATATTATGTACAGTGAGCGGTGACACGCCAAAGCTTTATTCGTGTGAAATAAAGAGGATAGGTTCAACCAGCAATGAAACGCAAAATTTTACGGTAACCGTAACTGATAAAGAACTTATAAATGCGACGGGGGGTATAGTACAGGGTATGAGCGGTAGCCCAATTTTGCAAGACGGTAAATTGGTAGGTGCGCTGACTCACGTGTTGGTAAGTGACAGTAAAACAGGGTATGGAATATATGCTGAGAATATGCTTGAGACGGCAGAGAGTGTGGCGAAAAGAGGATATACCGCTACACAAAAAGAGGCTTCCTGAAAATGCACAATTCACAATGCACAATTAACAAATGCATCAGCATCTGCTTTTAAAATAAGGCGGGTGCTGTAATTTTTATTTTAAGATTCTTCACAACTCCGTTGTTCAGAATGACATTGGTTAAGATATTGCTATATGCGTGTCATTCTGAGGAGCGGAGAGGCGAAGAATTTTAAAGGCGAAATCATATGACAAAAAATTCCCGCGAGTCAATCAAGACTTGCGGGGTTTAAACGTTTGTATAGGGATTGTTGGTGCGGTTTAGCAGATAGTCGACAGATACCTTGTGAAAATCGGCAATTTTGATGAGCGTTGTGGTGGGGATGTCAATCTCACCGCGTTCATAGTTGCTATATACACGCTGACTGCAGGAGAGAATTCTACCCATATCGGTTTGGGTTAAATCTTTATCTTCTCGCAGGTTGCGAATTCGTTCGTATAAAGGCATATAATCACCACCCAGGTTAGTATATGCATTTATTATAGTTAGCGGAATATTCGCTATTGACATTTAGCGGAAAATCCGCTAAAATACAAATGGAATTGTTTTTACAATATCCAAATTATAAAAAAGAAGGGGATTGTTATGACCGAACAAATTAACGAACAAGAATTGAACGAGATGGAAAATGAAGCACTGGATAAAATGAGTCATGGGCTGAAAGAAATTTGGAAAATTATTATTTTTTGTTGCATAGGATGGATATTGGTTTGCATTGGAATGAAGACAAATCCATTGTTTGCGTTGGCAGGCGCGTTGGTAATTTCTGTGCCATCAGTAATTTCTGTAAGGAGATACGGATTTAAAAACATTTTTAATTACGATTATGTTATTGAAACTACATATAGAGACGGTAGTAAAAGATACGACGCTGATTTAGGCGGCAAGTTGGGTTTGATGGTAGTGCAGTTGTTCCTTACGATATTTATTGGCGTTGTACTTACACCAATCAGATATATTGCTTACTGTATTAAATTCAATGCTAGCTGCAAAAAAATAAATTGGAAACCTGAGTTTAAGTTGGGTATATTGTTCCCGACGGTAGTAGGTGTGGGCGTATTTGTGCTTGGCATAATCTTGGGTTCTATATTATAATGATTGTAGGATTAGTTAGTAAAAAATCTCCCCTTGTTTTTATCAAGGGGAGATTTTTGTTTGATTATTTATAAACTCTAAGCCAGTCGACAACAAATTCTTGTGGGAGAAGTTCGTCTGGAACACCGGCCCAATGCTTTACTTTTTCGCAACCTTGGGGACCAATGTAGCAAGTAAACTTGATATATGCCGCTTTGACATCGTCAACGGGTGCGATATTTGTATTTGCTTTTGCGAGTTCGCCGTTTACGTAGTAGTAAATGCCGTATTCGTTCCATACACAAGAATATTCCTGATATTCACCGTATTTAAAACCGGGGATTATATAGTGTGACCCGAGAGAACTTTTGGTAATGCCTTGAGTTTGCCAGTCCCAACCCGGTTCCCAAAAATGCTCGGTGTGAGCAGAACCCAAAGTATCGGGGTGGCAGAATATTTCCATAATGTCGATTTCGCTGCAACCGTGGAAATCGTCGCCTGTGTCGGTGCGTTTAAAGAAGTATTCGTCACAATATTTACCTTCGGGCATAAGCCAGAATGCCGTAAAAAGACCTTTACGATAGCTTGGGTGTTTGCACCTTGCAGTAAAGCAACCATAGGTTTGAGAGAACTTACCCTTAGTTCTTACACCTGCATCGGTGTACCAATACTCTTTGCCGTCTTTTATAATCGGCTTGTCAAGTTTTTTGAATTCAAGACGCAGCTTACCGTCGCGAACATAATTGTCCATACGGGGTGTAATTGACAGTGGTGTTTTTGCACCGTATTCCATACCTTCCCACAAATCAGTGTTGTAGGTTTCAAAATTGTCTTCGAGAGTTAGCTCGTATTTACGCATTTTGATATATATGGTAGAGGAATATTCCTTGTGAACTTTGTGCGTAACGGTAATTCTTAAGGTTTCGCCGCGCTGACGAATCTCATCGGGAATAACGATAAGCTCGTCGATAATCCAAACCAGTGGCAGATTAAAGTCAACATCGTAATCTTCGAATTTGAGCTTTTCACCCTTAAAGGTAACGTAGTAATTATACTTTAAAGCGTAACCGGGGATACCTGGGTGGTATTGCTTCAGGTGAAAAAGCATATCGTCACAGGGTGTGTCGCCACAAAAACTTTCTATTTTTACGTTTTTTTCAAAATCGGTCATAAGATTTTACCTCCTGAAATAAAGAAGTTAGGTGGCGAATATATCCCTCCACCACCTACGGTGGTCCCCCTCCCTTTAGGCAAGGGAGGCTTTATTTGTAAACTTTAAGCCAGTCAATTAAGAGAGTTTTTGGAAGAAGTTCGTCCTCTACTTCGCCAAAGCGTGCGCCACTGCCCTTAGGTCCGATATAGCAGGTGAAAAGTATGAAAGCTGGAAATACCTCTTCTACAGGGGCGATGTTTTGATTGTCTCTTACAAGCTCGCCGTCAACATAGTAGTAGATACCATATTCATTCCAAACACAAGCAAATTCGTAATATTTATCGTATTTAAAACCAGGGATGGTATAGAAATTATCGAGCGAACTTTTGGTAATGCCCTGAGTAGCTCTGTCCCAGTTTGGTTCCCAATAATGCTCGGTATGAGCTGAGCCCAAGGTATCGGCATCGTGGAAAACTTCCATAATATCTATTTCACTACAACCGTGGAATTCGTCACCTGTGTCGGTGCGTTTGAAGAAGTAATCCTCTTGGTATCTGCCATCGGGAACGAGCCAGAAGGCAGAGAAAATACCCTTTGGCGCTTCGGGCAATTTCATACGGCAAGAGAAACAACCGTATTTTTGAGAGAATTTACCTTTTGTGTCAACGCCTGAATCGGAGTAATAGCATTCTTTACCATTGCGAATGGTAGGTGTTTCGTGCTTTTTAAAATCAAGGCAGAGGTGATTATCACGAACATAGTTGTCGAGCGGCTCGGTAAAAGCCATATCAACCTTTGCACCGGCACTACGAGCGTTCCATAAATCTTTGTTATAAGTTTCGAAATTGTCTTCAAGGGTAAGTTTATACTTACGCATCTTGATTTTAAGGGTTGCGGTGTAGTCGGGGTCCTGAGCGCAGAAAAGTGAAACTGTGAGCCAACCGCCGAGTTTACGTACACGGTCTGGAATAAGTATTTCATCAGCCTTGAAATACACTTCGGGGTTGTCGGCTGTAATGCCGCAGCCACGTGGACCAATGCGCTCGCCTTTAAAAATAATATGGTAGTTGTATTTAAGTGTAAAGCCGGGAACACCAGGGTGATACTTATCGAGATGAATTTTAAAATCATCACACGGCTCGCCTTTGTAAAACCCTTCTTCGATAACGTTTAATTCAAAATCGGTCATAGGGTAAAACTCCTTTGTATATAAGTATTTCTCTCCCTCCGTCAGTCATAGACTGACACCTCTCACCTTCCGGTTCGGTCGGCGCTTCTGCAATGCAGAGGTGTCCACCGGACACCCGCGCCCTCGTCAGAGGGAGGCGAGACATATTGTAACGTAAATTTTATTTGTAAACTCTAAGCCAATCTACTTCCATTGTCTGTGGGAGGTCTTCGTCCTTTACTTCGCCCCAGAAAGCGCCGCTGCCTTCGGGTCCTATGTAACATGTATAAAGAATATATGCGGGGAATACTTCTTCAACGGGAGCAATCTTGTCATTAACCTTTGCAAGAACGCCGTTTACGTAGTAGTAAATTGCATATTCATTCCAAACACAAGCGTACTCGATAAATTGACCGTCTTTGTAACCGGGGATGGTGTAGTCGTAACCGAGAGAGCTTTTGGTAGAGCCTTGTGTTGCACGATCCCAGCCCGGTTCCCAATAATGCTCGGTATGAGCTGAGCCTCGGGTAGCAGGGTGGTGGAAAATTTCCATAATGTCGATTTCGCTGCAACCGTGGAAATCGTCACCTGTATCGGCACGTTTGAAGAAATAGTCTTCGGTATATCTGCCTTCGGGAAGGAGCCAGAAGGCAGAGAAAATACCGGTAGGACAAGCAGGTACTTTGATGCTGGAAGCAAAGCAACCGTATTTTTGTGAGAAACTACCTTTGGTTCTCAGCCCCGCGTCAGAATAGTAGCATTCTACGCCGCCCCTAATAACTGGGGTTTCGTTCTTTTCAAAATCAAGACACAACTTGCCGTTGCGAACATAGTTATCTTTAACCTTGGTATATGCCATGGGAACCTTGGCACCATCGAAGCGGGGTTCCCACAAATCTGTATTGAAAGTCTCGAAATTATCTTCGAGGGTCAGTTCATATTTACGGAGTTTGATTTTAAGTTTTGCTGTGTAGTCGGGATCCTGAGCGCAGTGAAGGTCTATTGTCATCCAACCGCCCATCTGACGAGTAGCATCGGGAATAATAATTTCATCGGCTTTAAAGTAAACGCCCGGGTAGTCTGCACGGATATTACAACCGCGCGGGGTGATACGCTCGCCCTTGAACACTATGTAATACTTATAAGATACCGAGTAGCCGGGTACACCCGGGTGGTAGCTTTCAAGATGAATTTTAAAATCATCGCAGGGTTCGCCTTTGTAAAAGCCTTCTTCTTTTACGTTTAGTTCAAAATCGGTCATAATATATAACCTCCATTTAAAAATATTGGAAGTGAATTCCAATTAAAATATAGCATATTTAACACAAATGGTCAAGCAATTTACCGCACTTGACAGCGATATTTTTGTATGATAATATTTTTATAAGGCGGCGAGAAAATGAAAAGAAAATTGTTTTGTCAGATTTCACCATTTGCATATAAAATATCGGTGTTTAAATGCCGTTTGGCAAGAAATATGAAGGATTTTTTCAGTGGAATAAAATTTGCCACTGATACACAGGAAGAAAAACTGCCTGTTGTTTTATATGAACATAATTCACTTATTTGCCGAGAACTTGGCAACGTGGATATGACACTGCAGAAAAATAAGGCGATAAATCTATCAATTGCGGCACCAAAAGTGAATGGAATTATAATAAAACCCGGCGAAACATTTTCTTTCTGGAAATTGGTTGGTAACACGACTGCCCGAAAGGGATATAAGGATGGACTGACGATTTCAAATGCGCAGACAAAGGCGGGAATAGGTGGCGGTATGTGCCAGTTTACCAATCTTATACATTGGATGGTTTTACATACACCGCTTAAAATAACCGAGCGGCATCATCACGACGGCTTTGACCTTTTTCCCGATTTTAACCGTCAGATTCCTTTTGGTACGGGAACGTCTATTATGTATAATTATCTTGATTATCGTTTTAAAAACGAGTCGGATATTACGTATCAGATTATTGTTTACGTTACCGATACGCATCTTTGCGGCGAATTGCGTGCTGACAAAATGCCTGATATAAAATACCATATCACAGCCGAGAATGAATATTTTGAAAGGCGAGGCGAGGAAATTTATCGCAGGGGACAGGTTTATAGAAATTGTGTTGATAAGCACACGGGTAATACTTTATTCCGCGAATTGTTACAAGAGAATAATGCAAAAATAATGTATGATGCTTCGAATCTGGTTATACAATAAAACCCGCAGTTTGCCTGCGGGTTTTAAAATTAGTGATATTTTGGCAGCCAGTCGCCGTGGGTAACAATCAGGTCGTCGACCATAGCTTTGATGGTGTCGATGTCGAGTTCGGAAGCGGTGTGAGGGTCGAGCATTGCCGCCTGATAGATATGCTCTTTTTTTCCTGTTACCGCCGCTTCAATAGTAAGCAGTTGAACGTTTATGTTGGTCATATTCATAGCGGCGCATTGAACAGGGAGTGCGCCTACGTGACACGGATGTATGCCGCTACCGTTTACAAGACATGGCACCTCTACACAAGCGTTTTCAGGCAGATTGGTAATTAAGTGACCGGTATTGAGCACGTTGCCACCGATTTCGTAAGGGGTATTGGTAACAATTGATTCCATAATGTGTGAAGCGTATTCAAAACTACGGGTGTGCTCTTTAATACCCGTTTCGAGAATGTTTTTGTAATCCTCTTTCCAACGAGCAATTTGGTTTATACAACGGCGTGGGTATTCGTCGAGGGGGATATTGTATTTTTCGATAAGCTCAGGGTACTTGGATTTGATATAAAACGGATTGTATTCGGCGTTATGCTCGCTTGATTCGGTGCAGTAGTAACCGAAATTTTTGATATATTCCATACGAACTTTGTTGTTTGCTGTGGGTCGACTTAAATACTCATCTACTTTTGATTTGACAAGTGGGTAAAGGTCGTTATCGTTTTTATCTTTTATTTCAAGCAGCCATCCCATATGGTTGATACCTGCGATTGTCTCAATTCTGCCTTCAAGCTTGTCGCTCATATCGAGAGACTTGAGAAGTCCTTCGGAGCAAACCTGAACGCTGTGGCAAAGACCAACGGTCTTGATCTTCGTAAATCTCTGCATATAACCTGCGAGGATAGCCATCGGGTTTGTATAGTTGAGGAACCAAGCGTCGGGACAAACCTCTTCCATATCAGCGGCGAATTCCTTGAGTACCTTTATTGTACGAAGACCTCTGAAGATACCTCCGATACCGAGAGTATCACCGATAGTCTGACGAAGGCCGTACTTCTTGGGTATCTCAAAGTCGATGATCGTGCAAGGATCGTAAAGACCTACCTGAATAGCGTTAACTACGAATTTGGCTCCGCGGAGAG
>JAZNWJ010000051.1:0-86322 GCA_045593245.1 Acutalibacteraceae bacterium
TTTTGGAGTTTAAAAAATGATATTATATTAAAGGTGATATAGATGGAAAACATTTTTGGTGTAGATATCGGTGGGTCGAAGCTTATTTGCGGTGTTCTGACTTCAAAAGGTGAGATTGTCGACACCTTTCGTGTCGAATACCCCCAAAATTATACTATTGACACAATACGGGAGCTTATATCTGAAGGCTACCAAAAACTAAATCAGTATACCTTTTCGTCTTGTGGAGTAGCAGTACCGGGACTTTGTGATTACGTTACGGGAACGTGGATTTATTCCCCCTTTTCACAAATTGGTGATATACCTATAACGGAAATAGTGAGCAAGATAATCGATTTACCGACTTATGCTGATAACGATGTTAATTTATCCGCTCTTGCCGAAAAATATTTCGGAGTTTGTAAAGATAAGACCGACTTTTTATGGATTACCGTAAGCAATGGTATTGGCGGCGGACTTTATCTGAACAATTCTGTTTATCGTGGTGGGAATCTTACAGCGGGCGAAATAGGGCACTTTGTTGTGCAGGAAAACGGCAGGCAATGTGGATGTGGAAATAATGGTTGTCTTGAAGCGTACGCTTCGGGCGCATCGATTGCGGCAATATACTGTGAAAAGACAGGTGATAATATTACCGCAAAAGAAATTGCCGACCTTGCGCGCAAAGGTGACAAAGCAGCACTTTCGGTATGGCGAGAAGCAGGAACGTATATAGGTAAAGCTGTATCGTATGCTGTAAATCTTTTAAACATTGATACTGTTGTTTTAGGCGGCGGCGCGGCAGAGGCGTTTGATTTGTTGTATCCTGCCGCTAAACGTTCGCTTGATGAAAATTTATTCAGCAGGGCAAACCCTGACGTTAAAATTCTGCATTCAGAACCCGGCAGATATGCCGCGCTTAAGGGATGTGCCGCATTGATACTTGAAAATAAAAAGGAGAATTGATATGAAACAGGTTATTTCGAATTATATAGACGATATACGAACCCTTTGTGACTCGCTTGATACAGAGCAGTTAAATGCGGCGTGTGAACTTATGCTTGAAAGTTATAAAGCAGGAAAAAAGATTTTCGTTGCAGGCAATGGTGGAAGCGCAGGCACGTCAAATCATTTTTGTTGCGATTTTGGCAAAAATGCCGTTAAGGGTGACCTTCACCGCCCCAAAATTATATCTCTTTCTGCAAACATAGAGGTTCTTACCGCTTTGGGTAATGATTTTTGCTATGCAGAGGTTTTTTCACAACAGCTTAAAAACCTAATGGATGATGGCGACACCATATTGCTTATCTCTGCAAGCGGCAATTCGCCCAATATTGTGTCCGCAGCCCAATATGCAAAATCGCGTGGCGGTAAGGTTATCGGTTTTTCGGGATTTGAGGGCGGCAAGCTTAAAGAACTTTCAGACATAAACGTAAATATTCAATCAACCTCTTACGAGCAAATTGAGGATTTACATATGATGCTTACTCATATCATTGTTTGTTATTTTAAGGCGTTGGGACTTGAATAATTATGAAAAAATTAAAGTTTAACAAATCGGGTCTCGCTGTTTCACGCCGCGTTGCTGCCGAGGGAAGCGTTTTGCTTAAAAATGAAAACAATATTCTGCCGCTAAAAAGGGGCACAAAAATTGCGCTTTTTGGCAGAAATCAATGCGATACATACAAAGGTGGTGGCGGTGCCGCAGATTTATGGGCAGTAAATTGCCAGCCGTATTGCGACGGGCTTGAAAAGCTGGGCAACGTTTACAAACCACTGCTTAAAAAATATCGCGACACTTGTAAAGCAAATCACGATCCGTCGCTTGGTAAATTTCATCATTCGTTTAATCACCATAAATATTATCTGCCGGAGGTTCGTCTTACTGACGATGAGGTGGTAGTTGCTGCAAAAAAATGTGATACGGCGGTTGTATTTATAGGTCGTTATGCGATTGAGGGCAGAGATATCAAGGACGTGGAGGGCGAATACCGCATTACATCGGCAGAAGAAAAAATGCTGCAGCAGGTAATGCAGCATTTTAAAAAGACCGTTCTTGTGTTGAATATTTCGTCTGCTCTTGATTTGAGTTTTCTTGATAAATATAACTTTAATGCTATTATTCACAACTTTTTCCCGGGTCATCTTGCAGGGTGCGCTATGGCGGATATTCTTTACGGCAGGGTGCCTCCTTGTGGCCGATTACCGTTTTCGTGGGCAAAAACCGCACTGGAATACCCCACAAACGACGGTTTTTCTTCCGACGAAATAGTTTATAACGAAGGTCTTTATATGGGCTACCGTTACTTTGACACCTTTAAAAAGGATGTGGTCTTTCCTTTTGGATTTGGTCTTTCATACACGGATTTTTCCTTGGAAACTGTATCTTGCGAAATCGATAAAACTGTTGTAAGTATTAAGACAAAGGTTACCAATAACGGTAAATACCGCGGTCGCGAGGTTGTGCAGTGCTACCTCTCTGCGCCTGACGGCAAATTGGATAAACCGTATCAGGTGCTTTGCGGTTTTGAAAAGACCGATTGGTTAAATCCGCATGAGAGCGAAATTGTGACGATAAAGATTGATTTGCTGAAATTTTCTTCTTTTTCAGAAACCGATTCGGCATATATTCTTGAAAAGGGCGACTATATAATTCGTGTGGGTCGTCACTCGCGTGATACAAAACCGATATGTTGTGTTAAAATAAATGAATGCTTTACGCATAAAAGGGTCGTTAACCGACTTGCTTTAAACCGTGTTATAAATGAATTGAAAAAACCCGTTACTCAGCCTGAAGATTACAGTGATATCTTGCGCCTCAAGGCAGATTTCAGCGGTGTAGAGACATTTGATTTTATTGAGCCTATACAATATTCTGAACTTAAAAAGACGGGGAATTATACCTTTGCAGACGTTGTATGCGGCAGATGTACAGCAGAGCAGCTTGCCGCGTGCCTTACGGACGAGCAATTGGCGCTATTGCTTACGGGCGATGGATTTGAAAAACAAAAAACGTTAGGGCTGTCAACAGTTCCGATTGTCGAAGGGGAGGGAACACACACCCACCAGATAACCGAGCTTGGTATTCCGTCAACAGTTATGCAGGACGGACCAAACGGGGTGCGTGGCACCACCTTTGTGGAGCCTCCTGTACCACCCGATTATGAGCTGTCGGGCAGAGATTGTGTGTATTTTCCTTCTGCGACTGCGCAAGCGGCAACGTGGGATAGAAACCTTATAAGATTGTTGGGTCGGGAAATTGCAGTCGACCTTGATAAAATCGGGTACAACGGTCTGTGTGCACCTGGTGTTAATCTGCATCGCAATGTGCGTTGCGGCAGAAATTTTGAATATTTTTCAGAGGACCCGTATCTTTCGGCTCAGATGGCAATAAGTGTTATTGACGGAGTACAAAAAAATCCCGACGGGACGCCTTCGGGGCGGTATACGGTTCTTAAACACTTTGCCTGCAACAATTCAGAGGATATGCGTATTACGGGCGATAGTGTTTTAAGCGAACGCACCGCACGGGAACTTTATCTGCGTAGTTTTGAGTATGTTTTGCAAGAAACCAATCCTATGTCAATAATGGCATCATACAACAAAATAAACGGCACTTTTGCGGCGGCAAACCATGATTTGCTTGACGGTGTTTGTCGATACGAGTGGGGCTACAAGGGTTGGATTATGACCGATTGGGATGTTTGTGTTTCTGAGGCAGAATGTTTGTCAGCAGGTTGTGATACCTGTATGCCCGGACATTATAAAACGTTTGAGGAACTTGTATCAGGCGGGCTTACAAAGGCTGTCGCACAACGCAGAGCGGCAAATCTTATAAATCATCTGGCAAAAACCAAACATTATTTTAACGGAAAACTAATATAAAAAACAAAAACCCTTTTTACTATGTGTTGTAAAAAGGTTTTTGTTCTAATTTGGAATTATTTTAATTATAATTCTAAAACGGAATTATGTCAAGGCGTTATCAACATATAATTCTAAAGAAGAATTATTGTGCGGTGATTGTTTTGAAACCAAGAAAACACGGATATGGTACCGAAAATATTGTCGGTAAAAATATTGAATTATTACGAAAAGAAAGACGTATAACTCAAAAGGAATTTGTTGCCAAATTGCAGGTTGCCGGTTTAGATATTAACCCGACGAGTTACTCAAAACTTGAAGGTCAAGTCAGAGGTGCCAGCGATATTGAAATATATACAATAGCAAAGGTTTTGAATATTTCTATAGAAGATTTATTTAAAAATATAAGATAATTAAAACTACTATAACATTTGAGCTTTTCACGATTTGTGAAAGGCTCTTTTCTTTATATTATATTTACTGCTTTTTAATCATAAAATGTAGTAAATATTTTAATAAGGGTGATACTATGCGAGAAAAAACACCACAGGATTATGCACGCGAATTGATGCGGATGTACGGTTCGCGTGAAAATTATTCAACACCGTCAGCACAACCAATCCCCGCACCACTTCCTCAAACACAGCCTATAACCGAGCACCGCTTTGAAGACGGTACAGGCGGTATGCAGGTAAACGTTACAACACTGGGTCGACTTTACCCTGTAAAAGATGCCCTTGTAACGGTGTTTACGGGCAACGCTGATAATATGACCGTAATCGAAACCGATGTTACCGACCAGAGCGGAAAAACAGGAATTTTCAATTTAAAAACACCACCGGTTGCTGAATCTCAACAGGCCGAAAACGGTGGTGTATTGCCATATGCCAACTATAACATTTCGGTAAAAAGTGACGGATACGTAGAGCAGATGGCTTTAAACATTCCTGTGTTTTCGGGGGTGGTTTCGGTGCAGGGTATTGATCTGTTACCAATAGCCGCCGCAGGCGGACACACCTCGCCTCAGATAATAAACGAAGATAATAAGTATAATCTGTAAAGGTTGGTGAGTATATGCCGGAAACATTAACCCCTGTAATTCCGCAAGATATTACGGTACATTTAGGAGCACCGGGCAGCAACGCGCAAAACGTGACGGTAAATTTTGTCGACTACATAAAAAACGTCGCTTCAAGTGAAATTTACCCCACCTGGCCTGAAGAAGCTCTGCGCGCAAATATTTATGCAATAATAAGCTTTGCGCTTAACCGTATTTATACCGAGTGGTATCCATCACGCGGATATAACTATGATATCACTAATTCAACGGCATTTGATCAGGCGTTTGTGCCAAACCGAGAGGTTTTTGAAAACATAGATCTTATAGTTGACGATATTTTTAACGATTACGTTGTCCGTCAGGGCGAGGTTCAGCCGCTTTTTACACAGTTCTGCAATGGCACAACGTCTACCTGCGCGGGTCTTTCCCAATGGGGCACGGTAGACCTTGCACGCGCAGGTTTTACTCCGTTCAGAATTTTGCAGAATTATTACGGTCAGGATATCGGCATTGTCGAAAACGCACCTGTAGCGCAGATTGAGGAATCGTACCCCGGTGTGCCGCTAAGACTTGGTGACTCGGGCAACAACGTAAAAATTATTCAGACCGAACTCAATCGCATTGCACGCAATTATCCCGCAATACCCCAAATCACCCAAGAAAATGGGGTTTTTGGCGTTGATACCGAGGCTGCGGTACGCAAGTTTCAGGAAATTTTTAATCTTTCACAGACGGGCGAGGTTGACAAATCTACATGGTATCGTATCAAACAGTATTACGTTGGTGTTAAGGGACTTTCGGACCTTGTAAGTGAGGGTATTACCATAAGCGAAGCGCAGGTGCCTTTTGCCACGCAGTTGCGTGAAGGCTCGCAGGGTATAGGGGTAAGAACTATTCAGTATTATCTTAATATTCTTGCGTACTTTAATCCTGCATTGTTGCCGCTACCGCTTGACGGTGTTTTTGGTGCTTCGACCACAGCCGCAGTGCGACAGTTTCAGCAATATTACGGATTGCCTGTAACGGGCGTTGTAAACACAGCAACCTGGAATGTGATAAATCGTATTTATTCCGAAACGGTTGAATTTTTGCCACAGGGTTATTCGGGGGATTTTGCAAAATTGTATCCCGGTTATTTTTTAAGCGAGGGTATGAGTGGCGAAAACGTTCGTGATTTACAGACCTATCTGTCGCTTATTGGTCAGAATTATGCCGACATACCCGAAATACCTGTTACGGGATATTTTGGGCCTCAAACACGCGAGGCGGTAATTGCTTTTCAGAACGCTTTTGGTATAAACCCGAATGGCGCAGTAGGACCTGTGACGTGGAACACCATCGCGAGTCAGTATGATTTTTTAATAGGCGGCAATTCATAATTGCTTTGTTTTGGCAAAAGATAATCACAGGGTGATTATTTTGTCAGCAAGTGTAAACGATTATAAGGATACGTATTTAAGCGGAAATATAGATAAGGACATAGAATTATTTAAAGGAATTTTTAACCGTGATGCCACACTCCGCACGCGAGAAGTGTTAACAGGTGGCTGTGTGAGATGCTATCTTATTTATATAGACGGCATGATAAACTCAGCACAACAGGGCGAAACGGTGGTCGAAGCGCTTATAGAAGCCTCTTTGCCGCAAAACGTGTCGGTAGGTTGTGATTATATTGCAAAAAACGTTTTGTTTGCAAACGAGGTTACCGAGACAAAAAAACTGCCCGATATGCTCCGCGCAATACTTTACGGTGATACCGTGCTTATTGCAGACGGCAATATTTCGGCGCTTACAATAAATACAAAGGGGTGGCGTACGCGTGGCATAAAAGAGCCTGACAGCGAGCGCGTAATTCAGGGTCCGCGTGAGGGCTTCGATGAGGCGGCTATGTTTAATCTTGCTATGATACGACGCAAATTACTTACCCCTGATCTTTGTATAGAAATGATGCGTATAGGCCGCCGTACCGATACGCCTGTGTTTATTTGCTATCTTGAGTCGCTTGTCAACCACGATACCGTAAAAGAACTGAAACGACGACTTGAGATAATTGATATTGATGGTATTCTTGATACCAATTACATTGCCGAAAATATACGCGATAATAAATACGGTCTTCTTAAAACGACGGGCAGTACCGAGCGCCCCGATATAGTGGCGGCGCGCCTGCTTGAAGGAAGAATTGCGCTTGTGGTTGACGGTACGCCCGTGGTACTGACGTTGCCGTACCTGTTTTCTGAAAATTTTCAGTCTGATGAGGATTATTATATCAATTTTACACTTGCTTCATTGTCGCGACTGCTGCGGTGGTTTTGTTTTTTTGTAACCGTTAGTGTGCCGGGTGTTTTTGTTGCGCTTGTTACGCATCATTTTGACCTGTTACCCACACATTTTGCGCTAACTGTCTCGCGACTGCGTGCGGGTGTCCCCATTGCGAGTGTGGTTGAGTGTATTGCGCTTGTTTTTGCGTTTGAAATTTTAAAAGAAGCGGGACTTCGTATGCCACAAAACTTAGGTCACGCATTGAGTGTGGTTGGCGGTCTTGTTGTAGGACAAGCCGCCGTTGAAGCGGGTATTATCAGCGCACCAATGCTGATTGCGGTGTCTTTCAGCGCAATAGCAGGTCTTATGGTACCTCGACTTACGGGTGCTGTATTTTATTGGAGACTTTTTATTGTAATAGCGTGCGGTATATGGGGCTTATTCGGTTTTTTTGCGGCTGCATCACTTTTTGTTATAAGGGTGTTTGGGATAAAATCCTTTGGTGTGGATTATACCGAAGCGATAGCAAAACCAAGCTCACAGAATCTGAAAGATAGTTTTATCCGTGCACCTTGGTTTTTTATGAAGCAACGACCGCCTTTTAATAAAAACAAAATAAGAAAGGGTTAATAAATGAAAAAAATACTGCTTGTCTTACTGCCCTTTTTTATAATTATCATAAGCGGATGCTCATATCGTGAAATTGACCGAGGATATCTTGCCACTGCAATAGGATTTGAAACTAAAAACAATAAAACAATTCTTTATATAGAGGCGATATCATCAAGTGATACAATGGACAAGTCGTCGGAAAGGGTAGTGCTTGTTGGGGAAGGTGCAGGCGTTGACGCTGCGTATGATAATTTAAAAATATCGCTTGTAAAACCACTTTATTTTGAGCAACTTGGTACTGCGGTATTTGAAGGAAATACTGTAGATGAAGGTATTCGCTTTTTACAAAATATACCGGACGTAAACTACGGAATATACACGGTAAGAACCGATGATATTGATGCTCTTTTTAATGCGGAAACACCAAACGGCGTGCTTGGATATGATATTATAGGTCTGATAAAAACAAACAATAAAATAAATAATCAACTTTTTCGGATAAATCACAATGACTTTGATATGCCCGTGGTAAATTTCACGGACGAAAAACTGAGTTTTGAAAACAGCGGTGAAAGAAAATGACAAAGAAATATTCTGCACATATTTTTGCGATATGCGCGCTATTTGTTTTGGGAAACACAATAGTAACGATACCGTTTTATAAATTGGGGATACTGTCGTTGACGCTCACAGTAATTTTTTTAACTGTTTTGTTGCTTGTGGTAGAATTGTTGCTTAAAGCAGCAAAAAAAAACAAGATTGTCTTTTATGTTACTTCTATCGCTATTTGTGTAATTGCGGTATTTGGCGCGATAGATACGATTTTGGCGTTGGTTGATTTTTTAAAAGCTGTAATGCTCCCAAAAACAAATGCCGTTTTGTTAATGATACCGATATTATTGATTGTTTTTGCTTTTTTAGCAAGCAGTAATGATGCTGTCTGCAAATTTGGACTTATTGTATCCTTGATATGTGGTTTAGTAATTGCGGTTTGTTTTATCGGAGGTATAAAAATATTTGACTTTTCCGCTGTCAAACAAATATCGCAATCAGAATTGAAAGCAGGACAAATTATTATGATGCTTTTACCCGCGGCTGTATTGCCGATTTTTGCAAGGGAAGAAAACTGTAACATAAAGATTGCTATGGGCGGCACTGTAACGGGTGTTGCGGTGTTGTGCTTGTGTTTTTGCCAGATTGTTTTTACGCTTGGCGGACACAGTAACGTAGAATTTCCCTATTTAAAAGCGGTAAGCGTAATATCATCGGGTAGTCTTTTTACTCGTCTTGACGGGTTAGTGTATTTTTTGTTTTATGTAACGTGTTTAATAAAAATCACCGTTTGTATAAAGGCTTTTAAAAAACTTATAACACGAAATTTCAGCGTACAAAATATATGTTCGTATTGATTTTGTATTCCCCGAATGCTATAATGCATAGAGTTGAAGGGGATATGATATATGGAAAAGATGGTGAAAATTTTTCTTTTTGGCAAAGAGCACACTGTGCCCGATAACCTTACCATTATGACCGCAATGGAATACGTTGGTTATACCTTGGTAAAAGGTTGCGGATGCAGAAGTGGTTTTTGCGGCGCGTGCGCTGGTTTTTATCGTATAGATGAAAGTGAACCCAAGGTGTGTCTTGCGTGTCAGACCAAGGTTGAAAACAATATGCACGTGGCGGTTATGCCATCATTTCCGTTTGAAAAACAGATATATGATATTGAAAAAATATCACCTGACAAGTCGGTTGTGGTGCAGCTTTATCCCGAAATATATAATTGTATGGGGTGTAATATCTGCACCAAAAATTGTCCTCAGGGATTAAATGTTAAAGACTATATTGCCGCCGCTCAGCAAGGAGATTTTAAAAAATGCGCGGAAGAATCCTTTGAATGCGTTATGTGCGGCGCGTGCTCTGTAAAATGCCCTGCGGGTATTTTGCAACCACAGGTTGCAATGCTTGCCCGAAGGATTAACGGCAGGTATCTGTCACCCAAGTCAACTCACCTGGAAGAGCGCGTAAAAGAAGTAAGAAGCGGTGATTTTAGCGAGCTTTTAGAGTCGCTAATGCAAAAACCGATTGAGGAAATAAAAGAACTTTATAATAATCGAGAAATTGAAAAGTAGGAGGAAAGCATATGTATCCGGAAAAATACAGGGATTCTCTTGTTCTGGTTGAAAAATCCAGAGAAAAGAATATAGCAACACAGCCGGAACGTATGACCACCGACGAAAAACAAGATTTACTTGCAGCTTTTCATCCCGACTATAGAAAAGATAGGTTTGACGTTTTGAAAATAGGTGTCAACAAAGGTGCTGAAGTGCCTTTAGAACTTGCGGAAATCCTACAGGCACACAGTCGTATTACGGCCCACAGTGTTGACCTTACAAATCCCGATTGTGAAACCGACGTTCTTATTATCGGTGGCGGCGGCGCAGGTGCCGCGGCGGCGATTGAAGCCGATAAAGCCGGAGCGAACGTAATTGTTGTTACAAAACTCAGATTTGGCGACTCGAATACCATAATGGCAGAGGGCGGTATTCAGGCGGCGGACAAGCCGAACGATTCACCTGCGACACATTTTCTCGACGCTTTTGGAGGCGGACATTTTGCGGCGAAACGCGAGCTTCTTTCAAAACTTGTTTGCGATGCGCCCGAGGCGATTTGCTGGCTTAATGATTTAGGCGTAGAGTTTGATAAATATGACGACGGCACAATGATTACAACCCATGGCGGCGGCACATCACGCAGACGTATGCACGCAGCACGAGACTATACGGGATCCGAGATTATGCGTACGCTAAGGGATGAAGTTATAAATCGCAACGTTACCGTAATTGATTTTACGTCGGCGATTGAGCTTATTCTTGACGAAAAGGGCAATGCGGCGGGTGCCGTTCTTATGAATATGGAAACTGGGAATTTACTTGTTGCAAAGGCAAAAACCGTTATCATTGCAACGGGTGGCGCGGGCCGTATGCATTATCAGGGTTTTCCGACGTCCAACCACTACGGCGCCACGGCAGATGGTCTTGTGTTGGGCTACAGGGCAGGAGCTAAGCTATTACATACCGAAAGTTTACAGTATCACCCTACGGGAGCGGTATACCCCGAGCAGATGAAGGGCGTTCTTGTTACTGAAAAGGCTCGCTCGCTGGGGGCAAAGCTTGTAAACAAAAACGGAGAACTGTTTATACATTCGCTGGAAACACGTGACGTTACGGTGGCTTCTATCATCCGTGAATGTTCGAATGGTAACGGTGTAGAAACCCCAAATGGTACCGGAGTTTGGCTTGATACACCTATGATTGAAAAAATCAGTGGCGAGGGAACCATCCAAAAGCGAATCCCCGCAATGTTGCGTATGTTTAAAAAGCAGGGGATAGATATCCGCAAGGAACCTATCTTGGTTTATCCCACACTGCATTATCAGAACGGCGGTCTTGAAATTGATACAAACTGTATGACCAACGTTAACAATCTGTTTGTTGCTGGCGAAGCTGCAGGTGGAATACACGGCAAAAATCGTCTTATGGGTAATTCGTTGCTCGATATTATCGTTTTCGGCAGAAGTGCGGGCGAGGCTGCCGCTACCAAGGCAAAAGAAACCATAGTTGGTAAGCTTACCTTATCACATATAGAAAAATTTGAAAAAGAAATTATTGATGCGGGAATTATTACTGACGCAATTTCTCCAAAGCTGCTTCCCGATTATTCTAACCATAATTTATAATTTATTTAAAATTGCAATAAAAACCTTCGTGTTATCGAAGGTTTTTATTTTTTATGTATTCGACATAATACCAAAAGTAAAATCATACAATTAAATAAGTCCTTTTAAGGTGGTTGTTGTATGAGAGATTTTCCTGATGACAGAGCGATAGCTTTGGGGGAATATATTATAGATACCGGTGCTACGGTGCGGGCTGCAGCAAAGGTGTTTAAAATAAGCAAGTCTACGGTACATAAAGACGTTACCGAACGTCTTTTACATATAAACCGCGACCTTTACAATCAGGTGAACGAGATATTGCAAAAAAATAAAAGTGAGCGGCATATCCGTGGTGGTCTGGCGACACGGCGAAAGTATAAAGGAGAATAATATTATATAGGTATATATAATTATATAATGAGTGCTTTTTGTAAAAAGCACTCATTTTTTGCTTTAAAAACCACATTTGCAAAGAATTTTCCACAAATAATAAACAAAAACGGATAAAAAATCTTTGTTTTTCTTTATTTTATCTTTATTTTTGTGGTTTTGGTATTGACTTTTGTGTGGTTTTAGTGTAAAATTATGACAACAAGTAAAGTGAGGTATTGTCTTATGCCATACACATATACAAAAAATATAGAAAAATCACCCCGTATCGGGCGGCTTATAGATCGTCTTTACGCAAAGATGCCCGAAATTGAAGCTGATCGTGCGGTGTTGATTACAGAAAGCTATAAAGCAACCGAGGGACAACCTATAGTTTTGCGTAGAGCAAAGGCTTTTGCGCACATACTTGAGAATTTGCCGATTACAATCAGACCAGAAGAGTTGATTGTAGGTAGCAATTCAAAGGCTCCGCGTGGATGCCAGGTATTCCCGGAGTATTCTTACGAGTGGCTTGAGGCTGAATTTGATACAGTTGCTACACGAAGCGCCGACCCGTTTTATATATCGGAAGAAACAAAGGCAAAACTTCGTGCAGTTTATCCTTACTGGAAGGGCAAGACCACAAGCGAACTTGCCACTGCTTATATGTCACCCGAAGCGCTAACCGCTATAGAACATAATATATTTACCGTTGGTAACTATTTTTACAATGGTATCGGTCACTTTACGGTAGATTACGGCAAGGTATTAGAAAAGGGATATAAAGGTATTATTGCAGAAGCAAATGATGCTTTGAGCGCCCTTGACGTTGCCGATGCTGACTACGCGTCACGCAGTGCTTTCTTGCAAGCGGTGATAATCAGTTGTGAAGCGGTTATAAATTATGCCGACCGATATGCTACACTTGCGAAACAATTGGCGGCAAACGAGGCTGATGCAAATCGCCGTGAAGAACTGCTCAAAATTGCCGCAAACTGCGCGAGAGTTCCTCGTTATGGTGCCGAGAGCTTTTACGAGGCTTGCCAGTCATTCTGGTTTGTGCAGATGCTTTTGCAGGTTGAATCAAGCGGACACTCAATTTCACCGGGACGCTTTGACCAATATATGAATCCTTATTTTGAAAAGGATTTAAGTTCAGGAAAAATTACCCGAGAATTCGCACAAGAACTTGTTGATTGTATATGGGTAAAACTCAATGACCTTAACAAGGTGCGAGACGCCGCTTCGGCAGAAGGTTTTGCAGGCTACAGTCTATTCCAGAATCTTATTGCAGGCGGTCAGGACAAGTACGGAAATGACGCTACAAACGATGTATCGTTTATGTGTATAAACGCAACACTTCACGTAATGTTACCAATGCCTTCGTTCTCGGTGCGCGTGTGGAATGGTAGCCCTCACGAATTTTTACTTCGTGCGGCAGAGGTTACAAGAACGGGTGTAGGACTTCCTGCTTACTATAATGACGAAGTGATTATTCCTTCACTTATGAGCCGTGGAGTTACACTTGAAGATGCGCGAAACTACAACATAATCGGTTGTGTTGAACCACAGGCTCCTGCTAAAACTGATGGTTGGCACGATGCCGCGTTCTTTAATATGCTTCGTCCTTTGGAAATGGTCTTCTCTAACGGTGTTGACAAGGGAGTGCAGGTAGGCCCCAGAACCGGTGAACTACACGAATTTACCACATTTGATAAGTTCTATGATGCTTACAAAGCGCAAATGAACTACTTTATAAAACTGCTTGTAAACGCAGATAACGCTATCGATATGGCACATGCACGCAGATGCCCACTGCCGTATCAGTCTTGTATGATTGAGGACTGTATCGGTCGTGGCAAAAGCCTTCAGGAAGGCGGCGCGGTTTACAACTTTACAGGTCCGCAGGGCTTTGGTATAGCCAATATGACCGACGCGCTACTCGCTGTCAAAACGCTTGTGTATGATAAAAAAGTTTTAAAACTCTGTGAGCTTAAAGCGGCGCTTGACAATAACTTTGGTCTTGATATGGACAATGCCACCGCCGAAAGACTTACTAAAACAGTTGCTCAAAAGTTGGTGGCAGACGGCAAGACGTTAACCACTGAAGATATCAAATCAATTTATATTGCGGTATCTAAAAATCCTGCATCGGATGAAGATAAAAAGCGTTATGGCGAGATACTTGAGAAGATTCAGGAATTACCAAAATACGGTAACGACCTACCGGACGTTGACGCTTTTGCACGCGACGTTGCGTACACGTACACAAAGCCGCTTGAACAATACAAAAACCCACGCGGCGGTATGTTCCAGGCAGGTCTTTATCCGGTGTCGGCAAACGTGCCACTTGGTGCTCAGACAGGTGCAACGCCTGATGGCAGGGCGGCATATACACCAATTGCTGACGGTGTTGGTCCTGCGGCAGGACGTGACACAAAAGGTCCTACCGCATCGGCAAACTCGGTTGCAAAGCTCGACCACTTTATTGCATCAAACGGCACCCTCTTTAATATGAAATTCCATCCAAGCGCATTGGCAGGTCCCGGCGGACTTGAAAGTTTTGTGGCTTTGGTACGAGGCTTCTTTGACCAGAAGGGTATGCATATGCAGTTTAACGTTGTGAGCCGAGAAACACTTCGTGACGCGCAAAAGAACCCCGAAAAATACAAATCCTTAGTGGTTCGTGTTGCGGGTTACAGCGCACTCTTCACAACACTTTCACGTTCACTACAAGACGACATTATAAGTCGTACAGAGCAGGGAGGTTTTTAACGTTGGAAAATCTTTCTGTAGTGGGAAGAATCTTTGACATCCAACGTTTTTCAACCCATGACGGGCCCGGAATCCGTACAATAGTCTTTTTAAAAGGCTGTGCGCTACGGTGCCGATGGTGTTGCAACCCCGAGTCGCAATCTTACGAGATTGAAACAATGATGCAAAATGGAAAACCCAAAACAATGGGGCGCGATGTTACGGTAGAAGAGGTCTTGAAAGAAGTAATACAAGACCGGCCTTACTACAACCGCTCGGGTGGCGGGGTAACGCTATCGGGCGGAGAAAGCCTTTTGCAACCCGACTTTGCGGTGGCGCTGCTTAAAGCTTGTAAAGATAACGGCATAAATACCGCTATTGAAACCACGGGCATAGCGCACGGGGATGTCATTAAAAGATTTTTACCTTATCTTGATACAGTGCTTATGGATATTAAGCACATAAACAGTGATAAACACAAAGAATTCACAAATCAACCAAACGAGCGAATTCTTGAAAATGCCCAGCTTATTGCAAGTGAGGCTAAAAAAATGATTGTCAGAGTTCCGGTAATACCTACCTTTAACGATACGGTAGCCGAAATTGCTGAGATTGCCGCTTTTGCGGCAAATCTGCCAAACGTTGATGAAATTCACTTACTGCCGTATCACAATATGGGACGTGATAAATACACGGGACTTGGTCGTGAATACACAATGGGTGACGTAAAATCACCGACAAACGAATTGATGCAGGTACTAAAGCAAACTGCAGAACAATTTGGACTGAAAGTACAGATAGGAGGTTAGAATATGCAGTTTGATAATAACTTTAGCGACAAGGCTCGCATTATACAAGAGCTTGTCCCCGGCAAACAGATAACTTTGGCGCATATTATTGCTAACCCCGATGAGATACTTTACAAAAAATTAGGTCTTAATCCTGCTGAAGATCACAAAGGAGCCATCGGTATTCTTACTGTATCTCCGAGTGAAACAGCGATTATTGCGGGCGATATAGCAATCAAATCTTCGGGCGCAACGCTTGGATTTGTAGATCGCTTCAGCGGCACAGTAATTTTAACCGGTACCGTTTCAGAGGTTGAGGCGTCACTTTCTGCCATAACCGACTACGTGCAGAACAAATTAGGCTTCACAGTTTGCGAAGTGACCAAGACCTGATGAAGAAACTGATACTTATGGGGCGCAGCGGGGTAGGTAAGACCACCCTTACACAAGCGCTCAGAGGCGAAAAAACACACTATCATAAAACGCAGTATATAAACTACGATGATTTTTTGATAGACACACCGGGAGAATATGCCGAAAATCACGACCTTGGCGCTGCGCTTTGTCTTTATGCTTATGAAGCGGATATTGTAGCGCTTCTGATAGCGGCGGACGAGCAGTATTCACTTTTCCCTCCAAACATTACCTGTATGGTAAATCGTGAGGTGATAGGTATTGTTACCAAGTGTGATAAAGCAGATCCCACACAGGCAGAGAGTTGGTTGCGGCTTTCGGGATGTGAAACGGTGTTTCGTGTGGATTCTAAGACAGGAACGGGCATAAACAAAGTTCTTGATTATCTCAAAAACCACACAAAACCACATAAATAACAACAAAAACCAAAAAAAATATCTTTTTTGTGTTGACATTACCGCTTTTTGGTGGTATTATCATAATAGGTTAAAAGCAAATTTTAATAATAAGGAGAAATAACCATGGTAAACGAGTATGAAATCAAAAAACAAATATGCGACATCGGTAAGCGTATCTACGACAAGGGAATGGTTGCTGCAAACGACGGTAACATCTCTGTAAAGCTTAACGACAACGAATTCCTCTGCACGCCTACAGGTGTTAGTAAGGGCTTTATGACCCCTGAATACATTTGTAAGGTTGACCGCGACGGCAAGGTTCTTCAGGCTAACAAGGGCTTTAAGCCTTCATCTGAAATCAAAATGCATATGCGTGTGTATAAAGAGCGTCCCGACGTTAACTCGGTAGTTCACGCTCATCCTATGTATGCAACAGGCTTTGCTATCGCAGGTATTCCGCTTACTCAGCCAATTATGCCTGAGGCTGTAATCGCACTCGGCTGCGTACCGATTGCTGAATACGGTACACCTTCTACCGAAGAAATCCCCGATGCAGTTTCAAAGTATTTGCAGTCATTTGACGCAGTTCTTCTTGAAAACCACGGCGCGCTTACATTCTCTGATTCGCTTCTTGCAGCATATCACAAGATGGAATCTGTAGAATTTTATGCTAAACTTCTTTACATCTCTAAGCAGCTCGGCGGCGCTAAGGAACTTTCAGAGTCACAGGTTCAGAGACTTTATGAAATCCGTCGTCAGTTTGGTCTTAAGGGTAAGCATCCTGCAGACCTTTGCCCAAATGCTAAGGCAGGTCAGCCCAGCTGTCATGGTTGCGGCGGTAACTGCACTTGCGGTAAGGGTGACGCTGACATGGTTGCTGAAATCACAAAGCGTGTGCTCGCTCAGCTTGGTAAATAAATATGAATGAACAGGCCATGCAATCCATTGTCCAAGCAGTGGTAAGCAATATTAAACCTCAGAATGATATAACACTAAGCACGGCGCAAGCGCTTGCAAAGAAGATAAGAGCCCGCGCTGAGCAAATGGGTGTTAAAGCGGTCGTTGCAATTTCTAACAGAGCCGCTCATCCGGTTTTGGTGGAGTGCATGGACGACGCATATATTGCAAGCTATGATATAGCGGTGCAAAAGGCATTTACGGTAGTATCCCTTAAAATGTCAACAAGCACACTAAAGCCATTAGCCCAACCCGGACGCCCACTTTACGGAATACAGTTTACCAATCAGGGTAAAATTGTAATTTTCGGTGGTGGCGAGCCGCTAAAAAATGATAAGGGTGAAATAATCGGTGGCATTGGTGTGAGTGGCGGCAGCGAAGAGCAGGATACAGCTCTTGCCGCATACGGTAAAGAAATTTTTGAGAAAGGAAAGTATCTATAATGGATATAAATTCTTCCAACATAGAGCAGATTGTACGTCAGGTACTTGACAGTATGAACGGCAATCCTGTAGCTCCACAGGCACAGGGCGCAATACCGGCAACTGCAAAGGTTGCAATGCTTACAGGTCTTGAAAAAATCGAAATTAAAGAATATCCGATGCCCGTAGTTGGCGACGACGATATTTTGGTTAAGGTTGAAGGCTGTGGTGTTTGCGGTACAGATGCTCATGAATACAAACGCGACCCGTTTGGTCTTATCCCTGTAGCGCTTGGTCACGAAGGCACAGGCGAAATCGTGAAAATGGGTAAAAACGTAAAGGTAGACTCAGCAGGTAAACCTTTAAATATAGGTGACAAGGTAGTTACCTGTATGATTTTTAAAGATAACCCCGATATTACAATGTTTGACCTTAATAAACAAAACGTTGGTGGCGCAGACGTTTATGGTCTGCTTCCCGATGATGACGTTCACTTGAACGGTTGGTTCAGCGACTATATATTGGTTCGCGGCGGTTCTACCGTATTTAACGTAAGCGATCTGGATCTTGATTCCAGAATTCTTATTGAACCTTGTGCTGTTCTTATCCACGCAGTTGAACGTGCAAAGACAACAGGCATACTTCGATTTAACAGCCGTGTTGTAGTGCAGGGTTGCGGACCTATTGGTCTTATCTGTATTGCGGTGCTTCGCACAATGGGCATCGAAAACATTGTTGCTGTAGACGGTGAAGATAAGCGACTCCAGTTTGCAAAAGAAATGGGCGCTACTGCTACAGTTAATTTCAAAAACCATAACGGTATTGAAGAATTGGCAAACGGTGTTAAAGATGCATTTGGTGGTTATCTTGCTGACTTTGCATTCCAGTGTACAGGTTCGCCTGTAGCACATAGCAATATTTATAAGTTTATCCGTAACGGCGGCGGTCTTTGTGAACTTGGTTTCTTTATCAACGGCGGTGATGCAACCATCAATCCGCACTTTGATATCTGCTCAAAAGAAATCACAACCGTTGGTTCCTGGGTATACACCCTTCGCGATTACGCAACAACATTTGATTTCCTTAAACGTGCAAAGGGCATAGGGCTTCCTATGGAAAAACTTATCACTCACAAATATCCCCTTGAACAGATTGACGATGCATTCAAGACCAATCTTAAAATGGAAGGTCTGAAAATTGCTGTTGTTAATAAATAAGGAGAAAACCTATGAGTATGGCAACAGGTATTCTTGAGGTGTTCGGGTTGGTTGCGGCATTTGTTGCTTGTGACGCAGGTTGCAAAGCGGCAGATGTAACGGTTGAGAATTTCGACAAAAACAAGCCCGGTAACGCCGATGAATTAGAGGTTCCGCTCATTGTAGCGATAAAGTTCCGCGGTTCGGTAGATGCGGTTGAATCTGCTATGGCAGCAGCTAAACTTGCTGCAGAAAACGTGACTGGTGTGGTAGCAAGCCACATTATCACCAGAACCGAAGAACAAACAGAACCTATGTTAAAACTTAACGCTTTTGATAAAAACTAACTTTCGGAGGAATTGATTATGAAAGAAGCACTTGGTATGGTAGAAACCCGCGGCCTTACAGCTGCTATTGAAGCTGCTGACGCTATGGTTAAGGCTGCAGAGGTAACACTCATCGGCACCGAAAAAATCGGTTCGGGACTTGTATCTGTTATGGTACGTGGTGATGTAGGCGCTGTTAAGGCTGCTGTTGAAGCAGGCTCTGCAAACGCTTCACGCCTTGGCGAACTCGTAGCAGTTCATGTAATCCCAAGACCGCATGCAGATGTAGAAAAAATTCTTCCTAAATTTTAATTTTAAGAGGTAAGAACGATGAAGTCTATCGGACTTATAGAGGTTTCAGGCGTAACGGCGGCTATAGATTGCCTTGATATTATGTGTAAATCGGCCGACGTTGAGTTTGTAACCTGGGAGCGTAAATTGGGCGGCAGACTTGTGACCGTTGTGGTAGAAGGTCAGGTATCTGCGGTAAGCGCCGCAGTGGAAAATGCAATGGCAAACGCCATAAAAAAACCTGTATCTCACGCGGTTATAGCAAGCCCTCACGAAGAGGTGCAAAGATTGCTCAAACTTAGCGCATCCCGTATATCTAAGAAGGTAGGTACAAAATAATGGCTACTTCTAAAACTACAGGCAGTAAATATACTGCTACTAAAACAACAAGCAAACAAACTGCTAATAAAACAACTGCAAAGCCGGCAGCACCAGAAACTGCTCCGGTAGCAGAACCTGTAAAGAAGGAGGTTAAAAAGATGGCACTCGAAGCATTAGGCATGGTAGAAACCCGTGGTCTTGTAGCTGCAATTGAAGCTGCTGATGCAATGGTAAAGGCTGCTAACGTAGAGCTTATCGGTACAGAAAAAATAGGTTCAGGCCTTGTATCTGTAATGGTACGCGGCGACGTAGGAGCTGTTAAAGCTGCTGTTGAGGCAGGTTCTTCATCTGCTACTTCTTTGGGTGAGGTTATCGCAACACACGTAATTCCGAGACCTCACAACGATGTGGAGAAAATTCTTCCCACACTCAAATAATTTTGTATTAAATTTTATTTAATAAATTAAAAATTTAAACAGGAGGAAACGCAAATGGCACTTGAAGCATTAGGCATGGTAGAAACCCGTGGTCTTGTAGCTGCAATCGAAGCTGCGGACGCAATGGTGAAGGCTGCTAACGTAGAGCTTATCGGTACAGAAAAGATCGGTTCAGGTCTTGTATCTGTAATGGTACGTGGCGACGTAGGCGCTGTTAAGGCTGCTGTAGAAGCTGGTTCTTCATCTGCAGGATCTTTGGGCGAAGTTATCGCAACACACGTAATCCCAAGACCTCACGCAGACGTTGAAAAAATTCTTCCCACACTCAAGTAATCTTTTTCAGGGGAAGAGGTAAACCCCTCTTCCCCAAGGCCTTCGGGCAAATGAATTTATCGGAAAGGGACTGTTAGAATGATAGTCGGAAAAGTAGTAGGAACTATCGTTTCTACCCGTAAAAATGAAAAATTAGTAGGCTCTAAATTTATGGTCATTGAGCCACTCCAAAAGCTTGGTGACCCCAAGGCTAAAATTGTAGCAATAGACAACGTGGGCGCAGGTATAGGCGAGGTTGTGCTTGTAGCAACAGGCTCTGCCGCGAGAATAGGCTGCGATATGCAGAATTCTCCTGTTGATGCTGCTATAGTTGGTATTGTTGATAACGGAATCGGTTTACCGGAGTTATAATAAATGAAACTTACAGAACTTCAGGGTATTCTGAGAGATAACGGTATCGTAGGAGCCGGTGGCGCAGGTTTTCCAACCTATGCAAAGCTGAGTGAAAAGGCCGATACCATAATCCTTAATTGCGCTGAGTGTGAGCCACTGCTGAAATTGCATCGTCAGGTGCTCGAGACTCACCCCAACGAAATTTTTGAAGCCCTCCAACTAATCTCGAAAACAGTAAACGCTAAAAGGGTATGTGTTGCTTTGAAGAAGTCATATACCGAAACAGCACAGGCAATAACCCCTTTTACAGAGTTTTTTCCAAATATAGAAATTTGTCGACTCGACGACGTGTATCCTGCAGGTGATGAGGTTATTCTTACGTACGAGGTTACGGGCAGAATAGTGCCACCGGGCGATATTCCACTGTCGGTTGGTGTTATGGTGCTTAACGTTGAAACGGTTTATAATCTTTACCGTGCGATGAACGGACGCCCCGTAACACGTAAGTACGTAACCATAGCAGGTGAGGTACAACATCCTGTTACGGTACGAGTGCCTATAGGTGTTACCGTAGGTGAAATTTTAAAGCTTGCGGGCGAAATCACTACATCCGACCCCGCTTTTATAATAGGCGGACCTATGATGGGAACGCTCGGCACCCGCGCAAACATTGTAACCAAAACTACAAATGCAGTGCTTGTATTACCAAGTGACCATTCACTCATCATAAGACGACAATCCAAAACCTTTATAGATATGAAGCGTGCTATGGCAGCTTGCTGTCAGTGTAGTTACTGCACAAGCCTTTGCTCGCGTAATCTTTTGGGTCACCCCATAAACCCGTCAGAGTTTATGCGTGTGGCATCCAACGGAATAACCAATGATGCGGCACCTTATTTAGACGCGATGTATTGTTCTGGTTGCGGACTTTGTGAGCAGTATTCTTGTGTGCAGAATTTATCACCTCGAATGTTGCTTGCGGCCTGCAAAACCGAACTTCGCAAGGCGGGCGTTAAGCCACAACCAATTAAAGAAAAACCAGTGGTAAATCCTAAGAGGTCGCTTCGTCAGGTGCCTATGTCACGGCTTACAAGTCGTATAGGTCTTAAAAAATACAACAAACCCGCTCCAATAATCGAAGCGGTACCAAACTTTAAAAAAGTAACGGTTTTACTAAGTCAACACGTAGGCGCACCCAGTGTGCCGATAGTTAAAAAAGGTGATACAGTCACCGAAAAGCAGTTAATTGCCACCGCGGGTGAAGGACTTAGCGTTGCCCTTCATTCCCCTGTGAATGGCGTTGTTACAGCAGTTGGTAAAACTGCAATAATTATAGAAAAACAGTAAAGGTGTAAGTAATGAAAAAAGCACTTGCAATGGTTGAATATAAAACAGTATCGTCGGGTATGAGGGCGGCTGACATAATGGTAAAAACCGCAGAGGTCGAGATTATCGAAGCTACCACTGTATGCCCCGGTAAATATATGGTGCTTATCTCCGGCGAGCTTAGCGCAGTGCGCGCTTCATGTGATGCTGCTGCAGCTCAGATGCCCGATATGCTTATCGACAAGTTCGTACTTGGCAATCCACACGAAAGCATCTTTACAGCGCTTTACGGCACTACCGATATAGGAAGTCCGAATGCGCTCGGCGTGCTCGAAACATTTTCATCCTGTGCGGCAATAGTTGCCGCCGATATAGCCGCAAAAACATCACTTGTAGATTTAATAGAACTCAGACTTTCACGTGGTATGTGCGGCAAATCTTATTTATTACTTACGGGAGAAATTGCTGCCGTGCAGGCTGCGATTGAAACCGCAAAAAAAGGCGCGGGAGAGGGCGGTATGTTCTTAGACAGCGCAGTAATTCCTCACCCGGACGAAAAAATGTGGCAAAGTATTTTGTAAACTAAACTATAAGAAAGAGAGAACTGTTTGAATGCTCGCAATAGAACGACGTAATGCAATTCTTTCAAAGTTATATTTAGACGGCAAGGTTATTGTTTCGGAACTCAGTTCTGAATTCGACGTAACCGAAGAAACCATCCGCCGCGATCTTGAAAAATTAGATAAAGAGGGCCTTGCTCAGAAGACCTACGGCGGCGCCGTGCTTGTACAGAATTTCAGTACAGACCTGCCACACAGTGTACGAAAGAAGGCCAACGTTCAGGCAAAACAAAAAATTGCCGAAAAGGTAAGTTCTTTATTTAATGATGGCGACTGCATTATGGTTGACTCAAGCTCAACCGCCTTGCTTGTACTGAATTACATTAAGAATTTAAAAAACATTACACTTATAACAAACTCGGTTGAAGCGCTTTTAGAGCTTTCCGACAAAGACGACTGGAACGTATTTTCTACAGGCGGCAAGTTAAAAAAAGGTTCGTTATCCCTTGTTGGTCCGCAAGCCGAAAAAACCATTCGCGCATTTCACGTAGACTATGCGGTATGTTCCTCAAAAGGTCTTGATATGAATCGTGGAATTACCGATTCCAACGAAAAAGACTCCGAAATGAAACAGGCAATTTTTGAGTCTGCCGAAACCAAAATTTTGCTTGTTGACTCAAGCAAATTTGATAAAATTTCACTTATCAAGGTAGGCGACGTTACAAACGTTGATATTATTGCTACCGATACCGAACCCAGTGCTAACTGGATAGAATATTTAAAGAGTAAGCATATTGAATTGATGTACTAATTTATAAAGTTACACAAGGAGTGATTATATATGGCAAGAAATCTTACCGAAGCTGAAATCCGTGAGGTTGTAAGTCAGGTGTTAAATCAGGTGGCAGCGGTTCCAACCGCTACTTTTGACAGCACACAATACGCAGGTAAAAAGTTTGTAGGTGTGTTTGATGATATGAACGACGCTATTGCCGCAGCGCAGGAAGCTTATAAGGCGGTACGTGCAATGTCGGTAGAAAAGCGCGAAAAGCTTATCACCGAAATCCGTCGTCTTACACGTGCTGAAGCGCACATTATGGCAGAAATCGGTGTTAAAGAAACAGGTATGGGCAGAGTAGACCACAAGACTGCAAAGCATATGCTTGTGGCTGATAAAACCCCGGGTACTGAAGATATCGTATCTAATGCCAAGACAGGCGACTACGGTCTTACACTTGTAGAAATGGCGCCGTTTGGTGTTGTTGGTGCAATCACTCCAAGCACCAACCCAAGCGAAACTGTAATCTGCAATAGTATTGGTATGATAGCCGCAGGTAACGGTGTTGTGTTTAACCCACATCCAAACGCTATTGCTACATCTAACTACGCAGTTGACCTTGTAAACCGCGCAAGTAAGGCAATGGGCGGACCTGAAATATTGGTTTGTTCTATGAAAAAGCCAACCCTTGAATCGGCCGCTATTATGCAGTCACATCCGCTTATCCGTCTTCTTGTTTGTACAGGTGGTCCGGGTGTTGTAAAGGCAGTGCTTTCTTCGGGTAAAAAGGCTATCGGTGCGGGAGCAGGCAACCCACCCGTTATAGTTGACGATACCGCCGACATACAAAAAGCCGGTAAAGATATAATCGACGGTTGTACCTTTGACAACAACCTTCCTTGTATTGCAGAAAAAGAAGTATTCGCTTTCAGAAATATCGCTGATGAGCTTATTTCGGTAATGCTTAAAAACGGCGCTTATATGATTGATAGCGCGCAAGCCGCACGCCTTGCAGATATAGTTTTGGTTGACAAAACCGACAAGAAGGGCAACGTTCGCAAGATAGTTAACCGTGACTGTGTTGGTCGCGATGCAAAGATAATCCTTTCAAAACTTGGTATAACTGTTAGTGACGATATCCGTTGCATTATTTGTGAAACCGACTTTAACCATCCTTTCGTTCAGGAAGAGCTTATGATGCCAATCTTGCCAATCGTTCGAGTAAACGATATCGACGAAGCAATTGATTTGGCTGTAAAAGCAGAGCACGGTAACCGCCACACTGCTCATATGCACTCTAAAAACGTTGACAACCTTTCTCGTTTTGCTCGCGAGGTTGAAACTACAATCTTTGTTAAAAATGCGCCTTCTTACGCAGGTATCGGTTTTGGCGGTGAGGGTCATGCAACCTTTACAATTGCAGGACCAACAGGTGAGGGTATCACCTCTGCTCGCAGCTTTACCCGTCAGCGTCGTTGCGTAATGGCAGAAAGTTTCAGAATTATCTAATTGAAAAGAGGCTAATTAAATGGCTTATGATGATAAAATAGTTGCCGAAATTGTTTCTCGCGTAATGGCAGGTCTTGGCAATGAAACCGCAAACGGCAATAACGATACGGTTCCTGTTGGTGTTTCAAACCGTCATATACATTTGTCTACAGAAGACCTTGAAACACTTTTTGGTAAGGGTTATGAATTAACTCCAATAAAAGACCTATCACAACCGGGTCAGTTTGCTTGTAAAGAAACTTTAACAATAGTAGGTCCTTCGCTTCGTCCAATTGAAAATGTACGCGTGTTAGGACCCGTTCGTAAGGCTTCTCAGGTAGAGATTTCTCGTACTGATTCATTTACATTAAAGGTAAAACCACCCGTTCGTGAATCGGGCGATATCGCAGGCTCAGCACCCGTTACAATTATAGGACCTAAAGGCGTTGTAACACTTAAAGAGGGTTGCATAATTGCTAACCGCCATATACATATGAGCACTGATGAGGGCGCAGCTTTTGGCCTTACAGACGGTCAGTATGTAGATGTAGAGGTTAGCGGAGAGAGACGCACAAAATTTTACGACGTTCAGGTTCGAGTTCACAAGGATTTCCGCCTTGAAATGCACATCGACACCGATGATGCCAACGCCGCAGGTATTGGCAACGGCGCAAAGGTTAAAATAGTGAAATAACCAAAACAGCGAGGAAAACCTCGCTGTTTTTTTTTTGGATCTCGCATTGCTTTTTAAATATCTATATGGTAAAATATTACATATCACTTTAAAGGAGCGGTACTATGGAAAAGAATTTAGAGGTTTGGTTTGTCACTCCGCAAAAAACTATGCGACCCAAAGTTCATAACAACTTTGGCAAGCGAGAAGGTTACAGTATTTACGTTGCGCGTAACGCTACCGAAGGCTGTCAGATGTCTATTTTGTCAAAGACAGAAGCGCGCAAAAATTTAAGCGTGGAAATTGTAAATGACCCTAAGGCAAACTTTAAGGTAGAGCTTTTACGCGAGCATTACGTCAGCTGCGACGGCGCGCTGTATCCAGATCCTGTTGTGCCAAATGACACCAATTTTGATTTGGAAGAATATAAAAGCGTTACATATCTTATAAACATTGTAACCAACGAGGATACAAAACCCGGTGATTACGACGTTAAGGTTATATTACGCGAAGATGGCGAGATATACGGTGAATATCCTATTTGGGTAAATGTTTGGAATTTTACCATTGACCATAGTGCCTTAATGGAAACCGCTTTCGGTATGGAAAAAAGTTTTCTTAAAAAGATTTGTAAACCCGATGACATAGATGCGCTTTATAAAAAGTACTATGATTTTATGTTAGAGCGTTATCATATCTGCGCAGGCTTTTTGCCTTATGATATACTTGACGACCGTGCAGATGAGTATATGAGCGACCCCAAAGTTACGTCTTTTCGTGTGCCTTATGATGGAAAACCCGAAACGGTTACCGCATATTATAACAAGTTAAAAACCAATCCCGAGTGGCTCCGTAAGGCATATTATTACGTTGTAGATGAGCCGCAATGTATGGCAGATTACGAAAGAATAGAAAAAGCATACGAATTTATCGAAAAATACCATCCAAATCATGCACAGGTAGTACCTTTTTATATGAATCCACGCGACGGTGAGGGTAAGCGTGCTGTTGATTTGCTTGCTCGTCACTGTAAGGTATGGTGTCCTAAAATCAGTATGTTTAAAGACGATTATATGGGCGAGTTTATGCTAAGCCGCGAAAACTTGGGTGACCGCACTTGGTGGTATTATTGCTGGGAACCCGGATACCCTTACAGCAACGTATTTATTGATATGGATAAATTTTACCATCGCACAATTGCATGGCAGCAATATCTTTACGGTATAAACGGTATGCTTTATTGGTCGGTAGACTGGTGGAAACATGGTTCTCCATGGGATGTAACAACCCCTGTTCCCGAATTATCAGAGTACTGCTTTGGCGACGGTTCACTTCTTTATAACGGCGATAGAGTTGGTATTGATGGTCCTGTTGGTTCGTTACGTATGGAAATATTGCGCTACGGAATAGAAGACCATTATATGTTCTCTCTTGCAGAAAAGGCTTTTGGCAGGGAATATATAGTAAACGAAATCAGCAAAATTACAAGCAGCGTTTATCGCTATACCGACGCTCACTGGATGCTTGACGATGTGCGTCGTGAAATAGGAAATAAGTTACACGAATATTATAGCGAAAAATAAATTAGGAGTGAGGCTAAATGGAGAAAAATTTGCACGTAACCTTTAACTCTATGGAAAAAAAGGTAATGCCAAAGGCCTATTATCCGGGCGGACAACTTACAAGTTGTACCGTATGCGTTGCTCGCAACGCTACTGACGGTTGTCAGTTTTCGGTGTTATCAAAAGACGGAGAACGAAAAAATCTTAAAATTGAGGTTGTTGGTGACATCGATAAGGGTGTCAATATTGAGCTTCTTCGCGAAGGATACGTAAGCTGTGAAGGCGCGCTATATCCTGACCCTGTGTTTAGTGATGACTGCGCGTTTGATTTAGAAGAGTGGAAAAATGTTACATATCTTATAAACGTTTCTACTACCCTTGAAACCAACCCCGGCAACTATGATTTTAAAGTTAATCTTTATGAAAACGGAGAACTTTATGACTCATATAACCTTTGGGTAAAGGTGTGGAATTTTGCCATAAACCCCGAAAAGCATATGGATACCACAATGGGTATTGATACTCGATGGCTATTTTTACAACACAAAACCGAAGACCGTGAAGGCGTGTTTAAAAAGTATTATGATATGCTGCTTGACCGCTATCATATATGCGGCAGATTTTTGCCATATGATATACTTGATGACCGTGCCGACGAGTATATGAACGACCCTCGTGTTACAACCTTCCACGTGCCGTATCAATCAAACTTTCAACCGGACTATTCGGACGATGATGATAAGGTACTTGCCTATTATAACAAACTTAAAACAAATCCCGAATGGCTTAAAAAGGCAATGTTTTACGTTGTTGATGAACCGCAATGTATGGCAGATTACGAACGAATTCGTGTGGTGTGTGAAAAACTTGAAGCAATTTTCCCTGAGTATAAATTGGTAGTGCCATACTATATGGACCCACGTGATGGAGACGGTAAGCGCGCAGTTGAACTTATGGAAAATTACAATATTGTATGGTGCCCAAAGAGTAGCCTGTTCAGGGAAGAATGGTTAAAAGACTATATGGCTTCTCGCCGAGAGAAGGGCGACCGCACCTGGTGGTACTGTTGTTGGGAGCCGTCGCTACCATATTCAAACCTGTTTATAGATATGGAAGGCTTTTATCACAGAGTGCTTTTCTGGCAGCAGTATATTTACGGAATAAAGGGATTCCTTTATTGGCAGACAACACATTGGAACAACGGTTCCCCGTGGGAAGTTACCTCCACCGTTCCTGAGCTTTCGTACTATTGCTTTGGCGACGGTTCACTTCTTTATAATGGTGACCGAATAGGTATTGACGGACCCATCGGTTCACTTCGTTTAGAGATTGTTCGTTCGGCGATTGAAGATTATCATATGTTCTGTCTTGCTGAAAAAACTTTTGGTAGAGAATACGTAGAGCAGCAACTTCACAAAATTACCAAAAACATTCGTGAGTACTGTGATGACCATCGACTGCTTGCTAAAATGCGTATTGAAATAGGCAATAAACTAAGTGATTTTTACAGCAAATAAATCTGAAACTCCGCTTTTAAAAGGGCGGAGTTTTATATTTTTAAAATATATTGTTTTTTGAGTATTTATATGTTAAAATAACTATGTATATATAAGGATAAGTGTAGGAGGGAGAATATGAAAACCGATTATTCTATTTCTATATCAAGAATTATTAAGGAATTTTCGTTGGAAATTCTTAATATGCCCGAGAGTGCCGATGAGATTTTGATTTCATCCACAGAAACCAATAGACCGGGTCTTCATCTTGCGGGATATTATGAGTTTTTTGACCCCAAAAGAATACAGATTTTAGGTATGAATGAGATCGGCTTTTTACAACGCTTTACAAAAGAAAAACGCTATCAATGTATAGACGAGTTCTTTGCTAAAAAGCCTGCCGCAGTTGTTATTGCAAGAAATCTTGCTGATGATGATATTTTTGCAGAACTTGCCCAAAAACACGGCGTACCGCTTATGGTAACAGGCGATTCAACCTCCGATTTTGAAGCGGCGCTTATTGCGTTTTTAAACCTTCATTTAGCGCCTCGTATTACCCGTCACGGCGTTCTGGTAGAGGTTTATGGTGAGGGTATTTTACTGCTTGGTGAAAGTGGTGTAGGTAAAAGCGAAACCGCCATTGAACTTGTAAAACGAGGTCACCGTCTTATTGCCGACGACGCGGTAGAGATTCGCCGCGTATCAAGCAAATCGCTTGTGGGTACTGCCCCCGATAATATCCGTCATTTTATTGAACTTCGTGGCATAGGAATTATTAACGCAAGCCGTATTTTCGGTGTTGGCGCGGTAAAACTAACCGAGAAAATTGACCTTGTAATAAGCATGGAGCCGTGGGACGTAAACAAGGCATACGACCGAATGGGACTTGAAAACCAGACCACCGAAATATTGGGACTTAATATTCCGTCGCTTACAATTCCCGTAAAACCAGGTAGAAACTTAGCGGTAATAATCGAGGTTGCAGCTATGAACAGTCGTCAGAAAAAACTCGGTTACAACGCTGCAGAAGATCTGCTTAACCGTCTTGGTATGGAAAACGATTTCAAGAAAAGCGAAGAAACAACAGTAAAACCTTTTTAAACAGGAGAAGTGAAATATGTATAAATTAGGTATAGATTTGGGCGGCACCAACATTGTTGCGGGTGTTGTTGATGAAAAATACAGAATAGTCGGAACAGCAAAAAGAAAAACCAATTTGCCACGTGCTGCCGAAGAAATTGTTGATGATTTAGTGGCTACAGCGTATGAAGCAATAGAAAATGCAGGTCTTACAATCGACGATATCGATGGCTTTGGTATTGGTTGTCCGGGTTCTATCGAGCACGAAACGGGTAATGTTCCGTACTCTAACAACCTTGAATTTTACGATTTGCCACTCGGTCAGATGCTTTACGAAAAGACCGGTAAAAAGTTTTACGTAGAAAACGACGCAAATGCTGCGGCATATGGCGAGTATATTGCGGGCGCAGGCAAAGGCACCAAAAACTTTATTGCGATTACTTTAGGTACAGGCGTTGGCGGCGGTATTATTATTGATGGTAAAATCTATTCGGGTTCTAATGGCGCAGGCGGAGAACTTGGTCACACCGTTATACAAATGGGTGGTCAGGCTTGTACCTGCGGTCGATTTGGTTGTTGGGAAACCTATGCTTCGGCTACGGCTCTTGTACGCCAGACCAAGCAGGCTATGATGAGATATAAAACCAGCAGAATGTGGGAAATATGCGAAGGCGACATTAATAACGCTGGCGGAAGAACTGCATTTAAGGCAAAACGACTTGGCGACAGGGTAGGTGCCATGGTTGTAGATGAATACATCCGTTACGTTGCAATCGGTATTGCCAATGTGCTTGATATTTTTCAACCCGACGTTATATGCATTGGCGGCGGTGTATCCAAAGAAGGCGAGTACCTTACCGACCCCATCAATGAATACGTAGACGGTGAAAATTATGCCCGTCATATGAAGGTTAAAACAGTTATCAAAACCGCCGACCTTGGAAATGATGCAGGTATTATAGGTGCGGCATATCTTTGTGATTTGTACGAGAAATAAGGTGTTTTTATGCAGCTTGATAATCTATGTATTAGATTAAAAGAGTGTAAAATCGAATATGTTTTAAACGAACCTATGAGTCGCCATACCACCTTTAAGATAGGCGGTAATGCAGATTTGTTTATTAAGATTAAAGACATTGGCCAACTTAAAAAGGTTATAAGTTTTGCCAAAGAATATAAAATACCATATTTTATATTGGGTAAGGGTTCAAATCTTCTGGTGTCGGATAACGGTATCGCGGGAATGGTAATCAGTCTTGACGGTCTGAGCGATATAAAAATTGATGGCGACACGGTAATATGTGGCGCGGGCGCAAACCTTATGACAGTGTGCCAGGCAGTGAAAAACGCTTCCCTTTCGGGACTTGAATTTGCCTACGGAATACCGGGTACTGTTGGCGGCGCGCTTTATATGAATGCGGGCGCATACGGCGGTGAAATGTCACAGGTTGTGGTGTCGGCTACCGCTATAAACAGCAACGGAGCAGAAACCCAATTTTCACTGTCGGATATGAAACTCGGTTACAGAACAAGCGCTTTTAAAAACACCGATTTAATTATTACAAGTGTTACTTTTAAACTGAACAAAGGTAATGCTGACGAAATCAAAGCGGCAATGGATGACTTTTTCTCCCGTCGGCGCGATAAGCAGCCTCTTGAATTCCCGAGCGCGGGCAGTACCTTTAAGCGACCCGAGGGTTATTTTGCGGGCGCACTCATTGAACAAAACAATTTAAAGGGCGTATCGGTAGGCGGAGCCGAGGTAAGCGTTAAGCACGCGGGATTTGTAATAAACAAAGGTAATGCCACCTGCCGTGACGTACTCACGTTGATAAAGAAAATTCAGGACACAGTAAAAAATGCCGACGGTGTCGATTTGGAACCCGAGGTTATATTTGTAGGAAGAAAGTAATTAAATGAAAATAGAATGCAGGTCCTTTGGATTTAAAAATGGGGCAGACGCGCAAGGTGAATTCGTTTTCGATGTGCGCTGTCTGCCCAATCCTTTTTACATAGAAAATTTAAAACATAAAACGGGATTGGACAAGGTTGTCAGGGATTATGTTTTGGGTAATAATCAGGCGCAGGCGTATCTTGAAAAGATTGTAGATATGCTTTTGCTTGTAATACCTGTTAAAGAAAAATATGGTGTAGAAAAAATGACGGTATCGTTCGGTTGCACAGGTGGACATCATCGTTCGGTTACCTTCGCTGTCGAAATCAGTGAGATTTTAAAGCGAAACGGCTACGACGTCTGTTGTTTTCACCGTGATATAAATATAAAGGATTAGTACTATGTCTTTTTGTTCAGATGTAAAAACCGAGCTTAGCGAAATAAGGGTATCAAGATGTTGCATTCAGGCGCTGACGTATGGATTGTTGCTTTTTGGAAGGTCATTTACTTCAAAAAAAATATCCATGCAAAGCGAAAACCATTCGGTAACAAAACTTTATGCTACGATGATACAAAAAAGCTACGGCGCAAACGTGGAAATAACTAAGGGCGAGAGCAAAAAAACTACCTATCGCGCGGAGATTACCGACGAAATTGACCGTCTTAAAATTTTAGCATCGGTAGACTTCGGAATGGCAGAGGGTAAAATCAGCCACGAGTTTTTTAATCGTGCTTGTTGTGAAGCGGCATTCGTACGCGGAGCGTTTTTGTCTTGTGGGCAGATGAGCGACCCTCAGAAAGGATACAGGGTGGATTTTCCTGTAAAGAGTCAGGCGCTTGCCGTTGAACTGCGTGATATTTTAGCCCGCCATGAGGTGCTGGCCAATATCTCTACAAGGGGTAGCGGCTTTGTTGTATATATAAAGCGTAGCGAGATGATAATAAACTTATTGGCTCTTATGGGCGCTTCGACACGAAGCTTTGAATTGATAGAAACCACTATGATTAAAGAGGCCAACAACAAAACAAACCGTGTGTTTAATTGCGATGGCGCAAACATAAACAAAACCATTGAGGCATCAATAAAGCAGAGAACTGCTATCGACTATCTGATAAACAGAGATATGCTTTCAACCTTGCCTGAAGCACTTGTTGCGGCTGCAAATCTGAGATTGCAATACCCTGAAAGTTCGCTTAAGGATTTGTGTAAAAATTCTTTGCAGCCAATCACTGTTTCGGCGCTTAATCATCGACTAAAAAAAATAATAGAAATATACGAAGACATAATTTCGAGATAAGGAGTGAGTACGGCATGGGCTTTACACATCTGCATTTGCATACCGAATACAGTTTGCTTGACGGCTGCTGCCGTATAAACAAACTTATGGATGCGGTGGCATCGTGTGGACAAGCTGCAGTTGCTATTACCGATCACGGCGTTATGTATGGCGCTATTGATTTTTATAAAGCGGCAAAGAAAAAGGGTATAAAACCCATAATAGGTTGTGAGGTATACGTTGCGCCTGCAAGCCGCTTTGACAAGCAACGACAACCCGACGGCAATTACAGCCATCTGGTTTTGCTTTGTGAAAACAACGAGGGTTATCAGAACCTTATTAAACTTGTGTCGGCAGGTTTTACCGAAGGCTTCTATACAAAACCAAGAGTAGACCGCGAACTGTTAGAGAAGTATCACGGCGGACTAATTGCATTGTCTGCCTGCCTTGCGGGCGAAATTCCGCGTGCGATAATGGACGGCAACTACGATAAAGCTCGCGATACTGCGCTTTGGTATAAAAATACATTTGGTGAAAACAACTTCTTTTTAGAGGTTCAGAATCACGGTATTCCCGAGCAACAAATAGTGAATAGCTATATTCAGACAATGTCCCGTGAATTAGGTATACCGCTTGTTGCCACAAATGACGTTCATTACCCAAACAAAGAAGACAGTTTTATGCACAAGGTTTTGCTGTGCGTTCAGACGGGCAGTAAAATCGGCGATAAAAACAATCTTGAATTTAAAACCGAAGAGTTTTATCTGAAAACCGAACAGGAAATGCAGGAGATTTTCCCAAATTTACCCGATGCAATTTCAAACACGGGCAAAATTGCCGAGCGTTGCAACGTGGAGTTCGAATTCGGTAAAATCAAACTACCGTTTTTTGATACCAATGGTGAAGATCATTATGAGTATTTCCGTCGTAAATGCTATGAAGGTCTTTATATAAAATATGGAAACAATCCCGAAAAAGAAGTTATAGACCGACTTGAATATGAACTGTCGGTTATAAGCAAAATGGGATATATTGATTATTATCTTATTGTTTGGGATTTTATAAATTACGCCAAAACACATAATATCCCTGTAGGTCCCGGGCGTGGCTCGGGAGCGGGAAGCCTTGCGGCATATTGCATAGGTATTACGGGTGTTGACCCTATAAAATACAATCTGCTTTTTGAACGTTTTTTAAATCCCGAACGTGTGTCTATGCCCGACTTTGACGTGGATTTCTGCTATGTGAATCGTCAGAAAGTTATTGACTACGTTATAGAAAAATACGGCGAAGACCACGTAGCTCAGATAGTAACCTTCGGTACTATGGCAGCCCGCGCCGCTGTGCGCGACGTTGGTCGAGCAATGGACATACCGTACTCTATCTGCGATAAAACCGCAAAGTTGATACCGCAGTCACCCGGCATGACGCTTGAAAGAGCATTAGCAGGTTCAAAAGAACTTAAAAATCTTTATGACGGCGATATTATCATAAAAGATCTGATTGATATGGCAATAAAGCTTGAAGGAATGCCGCGACACGCGTCTACCCACGCAGCAGGCGTTGTTATATCCGACCGACCCGTCAGCGACTATGTTCCGCTTGCTACCAATGATGAATCGGTGGTAACGCAGTATACTATGACCGTTCTTGACGAATTAGGTCTTCTTAAAATGGATTTTTTAGGACTTCGCAATCTTACGGTAATCGAGGATACCCAGAATCAGATAAGAAATACCAATCCGCAATTTGATATAGAAAAAATACCGCTTCAGGATACTGCTACCTTTAAAATGATGGGTGAAGGTTTTACCGACGGTGTGTTTCAGTTTGAATCTGACGGTATGAAAAACGTAATGCGGAAATTCAAGCCCGAAACACTTGAAGACCTTATTGCGATTATATCGCTTTATCGACCCGGTCCTATGGATTCTATACCGCGGTATATTCATAACCGCCATAATCCGCAGGACGTAAAATACGATACACCGCTACTTGAGCCTATACTGGGCGTGACCTATGGGTGTATAGTATATCAGGAACAGGTAATGCAGATATTCCGCTCACTTGCGGGCTATTCGCTGGGTCGCGCAGATATTGTACGACGCGCTATGTCAAAGAAAAAACACGACGTTTTGGCTCGTGAGCGTAACGCGTTTATTTACGGCGAAAAGGATGAAAACGGCAACGTAATATGCGACGGAGCTGTAAATCGCGGAGTCAGTGAGCGTGTGGCAGAAAAACTGTTTGACGAAATTTCAGCATTCAGTTCTTATGCGTTTAACAAATCGCACGCAGCAGCATACGCTATTGTGGCATACCGAACTGCATATTTAAAGTGCCATTATCCTACCGAATATTTTGCGGCGCTTCTTACAAGCGTTCTGGATAGCGCGGGTAAAATTTCGCAATACACTGCCGAGTGTAAGCGTGTCGGTATTAAAATTTTACCGCCATCCGTAAATGAAAGTTACGAAAATTTCACAGCAAGCGGTAAAAACATCCGTTTTGGCTTGTTGGCTATAAAAAATCTTGGTTTTAACCTTATAAATCAGCTTATAGCAGAACGAAAAAACGGGAAATATACTTCTATGTATGATTTTTGCGCACGCAATTATAATCATAATTTTAATCGTCGAGCGCTTGAAGGACTTATAAAAAGCGGAGCGATGGATGCGTTAGAGGATAACCGTCGCAAAATGTTATACAATATTGATAAGGTTATGTCGGTTATAGAGGAAACCGAGCGTTTTTCTTCTAAAAATCAATTAGACCTGTTTGGCGGCAGTGATGATAACGTGAATTTTGAACTTACGCACATCGATGAAATGCCCGTACAGGAGCTTCTTGCAATGGAAAAAGCGGCAACGGGTATGTATTTGTCGGGACATCCTATGAATAACTATCGTGCGTTTGCACGCAATTCACGTTTTATACCCGTAGCGGATATAAATTCAAAAAAGATTGCCGATGGCAGACGTATAAGTGTTGTGGGTGTCCTTGGTGATATAAAACTTAAGCAGCTTAAAAATAAGAATACTATTGCATACACAACCATTGAGGATACAACGGGTGCCATAGACGTCATAGTTTTTTCGGCAACGCTTACAAATTACCGTCCTGTTATGATACCTGGCAACGTTGTTATAATTAACGGTAAGGTGAGCGAACGAGAAGACCGAGATCCCGAGCTTGTTTGTGAATCGGTAGAGTCGGTACCCGAAAGCGCGCAGAGCAGCGTGCAAACAACTACGCTTTATTTGAAAATAGAAAGCCTTAATTCACCCAAATTTAATAATGTGTGTGAAATTCTGGCAAAGTATAAGGGCGACAGCGCTGTTGTTCTGGTTTGTGAAGATACGGGTAAAAGGGTAATGGCTCCCGACAGATTAAAAATACAACCTTGCGATCAAATTACTCGGGAACTTATAAAGGTTTTGGGTGAAAACAACGTAAAACTTGTAATAAAATAAAAAACTTGAAGTTTTCAGACCAATAGTGTATAATACCTTGGAATATATTGGAGATGATAGTAAAATGAAGACTATAGGTGTTTTAACAAGCGGCGGCGACGCGCCGGGTATGAACGCTGCGGTACGTGCCGTAGTGCGAACTGCTATTTCGCTTGGTATGACGGTAAAAGGTATAAGACGTGGATATGCAGGTCTTATAGAAGATGATATTTTTGATATGGATTCACGTTCGGTTTGGGACATTATAAACCGAGGCGGTACCGTGCTATATTCTGCAGGTTGTCCTAAGTTCAGTACCGAAGAAGGCGTTTTGGAAGCCGTTGAAAATTGTAAAAAACACGGCATTGAAGGCTTGGTTGTAATTGGTGGCGACGGTTCGTTTAAGGGTGCGCTCCAGCTTTCACGTCATGGCGTACCTTGTATAGGTGTGCCGGGTACAATTGATAATGATATTGGTTGTACCGAATATACCATTGGTTTTGATACGGCTATGAATACCGCCGTGGAAATGATAGATAAAATCCGTGACACAGCGCAATCACACGAGCCTTGCAGCGTTATTGAAGTTATGGGCAGTCACGCATGTTATATTGCGGTTCAAACAGGTATTGCTGTGGGTGCTACTGCAATTATGATTCCTGAAGTTCCCGTTGGTATGGATAGCATCATTCGTAAAATAAAGACTGCTCAGGCTAACGGCAAAAAGCATTTTATTGTAATTGTTGCTGAAGGTGTTGGCGGAGTAGAAGATATTGCAAAACAAATTATGGCTGCAACCGACATTGATTCGCGTGCGACTATATTAGGCCACGTTCAACGTGGTGGTAATCCGACCCTTCGTGACAGACTTCGCGCAACACAAATGGGTTACGAGGCCGTTCAATTGCTTTATAAAGGTAAGGGTAATCGCGTTGTGGCTTATCAGGGCAGCAGTGTTGTGAATTACGACATTGAAGAAGCGCTTACTATAACAAAAGAACTTGATCAGCAAATGCTTCGAATTGCACTTGAAACAGCAATATAAATACAAAATCCCGACTTTTACAAGTCGGGATTTTTATTATCTTTTTTTGTTTTCGTCGTAAGGCATGTATTTAATTTTGCGTTTTTTGGTTTTCTTACTATTCAATCTTATTACTGCAATTATGAAAACAACAATCGCTACAACAATCAAAAGATAAAACACCTTCATATATGATGAGGTAAAAAAGTTTTTAACTGCTCGGATGGCGGCGAGTATTGCGCTTTTTTCAATGTTTTCGTTAGCGATAAGGTTTACGGTTCCTATAACCTGTTCGGCATAAATTATATCGGCAGTCCCAAGCACCTGCCCTTTTTTTATGGGAGCATCAACACGCTCGGATACAGGATGTGTTACAATGCTTATGGTTGAGTCGTTGGCGTCCTTTGGTAGTACCGAGGTAAATCCCTCTTCCACGTAAAGCGATACGTAGTCGGTACCAAGCGATAAATCCACCCCGATTTCATCAACAGGATTAGCGGTGTCGGCAACCTTTTTGAATTCAAAATTATTGAATGCCCAGCGGTAAAGGTCTGAACTTTCGGTAAAGTGCTTTTTTTCATTCGGTGGACAACCAAACACAAGGCACATATAGTTATATCCGTTATAACTTGCCGTACTTACAAGGCATCTACCGGCTTCGTCGGTATAACCTGTTTTAACGCCTTTGGCATAGGTGTAATAGTAATTAGTTGTATTGTCCTGTAAAAAGTTTGTGGTAGAAAGAACACGCTTGCCCGACATACTGGTGTTTACTGTGTGACGGGTGCTTTCACACACCTCTTTAAAAGTATCGTTCTGAAGAGCAAATTTTGTTAGTATATAGGTGTCGCGTGCTGTAGTATAATTTTGTTCGTGATGAAGCCCTATGGGATTTTCATAGTGCGTGCCCGTAAGACCTAATTCGGTAGCACGTGAATTCATCATATTTACAAAATTTTCAACACTTCCGCCGTAATAGGTTGCCGCAAGAAGTGAGCAGTCGCCGTACGAAGACATAAGCACCATATACACAAGGTCTAACTGGGTTATTTCTTCGCCTGCTTTAAGTAGGGATACGCTGCTTCCCGTACCGCTTATAAGGTCGAGCGCTTCCTCGGTCATAGCAATATTTGCCTGAGGGTCGTATTTTTCGCTTTCTAAAATCAAAAGAGTAGTCATAATCTTTGTAATAGAGGCGGGATACACCTTTAAGTCGGCATTTTTTTCGTATAGAACTTCGTCTGTATCCATAGATACAAGCATTGCTGCGTTTGCGGTTATGGTAATGCCCGAAGGTTCATAGGCACTTACGGTGAGAACAGGTGTAAATATTAAACAAATTATTAAAATAAAAGAAAAAATCCTTTTAAGCATAGAAATCTCCTTAGAAGTATGGTATAATGATATTATACATTATCTATTTGTAAAAATAAAGTGTAAATATTAAAAATCGGTGGTGAAAAAATGGTTTATATAACGGGTGATATGCACGGTGACCTTGAAAGACTTTACGATAAAGAATTCCGCAAGTTGCGCCGTGGGGATATTCTTATTGTGTGTGGAGATTTCGGATATATATTCGACGGCTCCAAGCAGGAGAAAGAGGTTATAAAGTTTTTTGCAAAACGTAAATTTATAACTGCGTTTGTCGAAGGCACGCACGATAATCTTGATAAAATAAACCGTTGCCGTGAAACTGTCTGGAAAGGTGGCAAAGTGCACAGAATAAAGGGTAATTTGCTGCATCTTACACGCGGACAAATTTTTAATATAGACGGTAATCGTTACTTTACCTTTGGCGGTGGCGAGAGCACCGATAAAGATATGCGCGTAGCGCAGGGCTTCTGGTGGCGTGAGGAAGAACCAACACCTGCCGAAATGGCGGACGGAGCTCGTGTGCTTGACGAGGCGGGCTGCAAGGTGGATTATATAATTACCCACGAACCACCTTCGCGTGTAAAAAGCGCAATGCTTTTGCGTCGCGGTGACAATGACAGTGTTAATAAACTTAACGGTTATCTTGAAGAAATAGGTAGGTCCTGTGACTATAGGCATTGGTATTTTGGTTCGCTTCACGAAGACCGCATTATTACCGAACACCATACCTGTGTATTCAGAAAACTGTTACCTATAGCGCAAGACACTTAAAAACTTGTAATTTTAATTGTTTTATGATATAATACTTTGATAGTATTAACTTTATGGAGGTCGTTATGATAGATATCGACAGACTGTGTCCGGGTTGTATGAATGACAACGGCGGCGAAAAAATATGTAGTATATGCGGAACCGATGTGTCAAAGCTAAATGATAATTCGTGTTTACCGATAAAGTTTATGCTTTCGGAAAGATACGTTATCGGTAAGGCGTTAAGCGTTAGTGCCGAGGGTGTAACTTACATTGCGTGGGACACGGCATCTGATACTGCAGTACATATTAAAGAGTATTATCCAAAGGGTATCTCTGTACGCAATCCCGATAAGACGGTATCGGTAATAAGCGGTAACGAGTTTTATTACAATGAAGGTCTTATGGACTTCATTGAAATAAATAAAAAACTTATCGCAACCGAATTGCAGGCAGTAATCCCCGTTCTTTCTGTTTTTGAAGAAAACGGTACGGTTTATGCTGTAACGCCTATAGTTTCTGGCATTACTCTCAATAGCTTTCTTGATAAAAACGGCGGAAGTCTTCGTTGGGAGCAGGCAAGACCATTATTCTTGCCACTCATAGACACCCTTAAGGGACTTCACGAAATAGGCATTATTCACGGTGGAATCTCTCCCGAAACTATTATTGTTGGCAGAGATGGTAAATTGCGCTTTGCAAGTATTTGCATTCCGCGTTTGCGTATGGCAAACACAAATGGTTTCGCCGAGCTTTATAGCGGATATGCTGCTGCAGAGCAGTACGGAAAAACCGAAGAAAAAATCAGCGAGACTTCGGATGTTTATGGCCTTAGCGCGGTATTCTTCCGCGTTATTATAGGCACCACTCCGCCTTCGGCAGAGGTAAGACTTGCTCAGGACACCTTGACAATTCCTGCACGTTTTGCCGATGAGTTGCCTCGTCAGGTGCTGGTTGCTATGGCAAACGGTATGCAGATAAACGCTAAAAACCGAACTCCCAATGTGGAAACATTTAAAAACGAGTTGGTTTATGGTGAAACACAGGAAAACATCCGTCGTGTTGCAAGCAAACCCGTAAAAGAGCCCGAGAAGAAAGAGCCTGCCAAAGCAAAGGGAGGCAGTGTAAAGTATGCTGCAATTTCCGCAGGTGTTACAGCGGCAATATTCCTGGTGATTGCAATTGTTTTATGCGTCGTTTTTAAAGATGCAATTTTTGGTACAGAAGATCCTGTATTCAACAATTCCGATATCGCCTCTATGCCCGACGTAGATTCTATAGGTGAATTTGATCCGGATGCTGCAGAATCGGTAATATTATATGAGGTTCCTGACCTTACCGGTAAATATTTTTACCAGTTGGAAGACGAGGAAGACTACGAGCGCTTTAAGTTTGTTATAAAGGGTAAGGAGTTTTCAGATAAATATGAACGCGGCGCAATCTGCGCTCAGTCGGTAGCCGCAGGTACGCCTGTTCAGAACGAAACCGAAATTCAGCTTACCATAAGCCTTGGTCCTAAAGAGCTTACCGTTGCAAACGTGGTAGGTCTTGATGAAATGAGCGCTAAGTTAGAATTGCTTAAGCAAGGCTTTTTGTACGAAAATATTATAGTTGAAGAAATGTACGATTCAGAGTCGGCACCGGGCGTGGTACTGCGTCAGACACCCGAATACAATGAAACCGTAAACGCTGAAATTCTTGTAACTATATATATCAATTCGTACGAGGGTGATATTGTAGAGCCGGGCAGTGAAAATGAAGATGACTATGGCGGCTACAGCAATTACGTATTTAACTGATTAAGAGCGAGAGGTGTAGCTTTTTGGTTACAATTTTGCTTGCCGTATATAACGGTGAAAAGTATTTGAAAGATCAGATTGAGTCATTGCTTAATCAGACTTATAAGGATATTAAAATTATTATTCGCGACGATGGATCAACCGATAAATCAAGCGGCATTATAAACGATTTCTGCGATAAATATCCTCAAAAAATATCCTGCATCAGCGGTAAACCTACCGGTAGCGCAAAGCAAAATTTTGCTGAGCTTTTAGCTGCAACCGATGATGATTACATTATGTTTTGCGATCAGGATGATGTGTGGTATCCATATAAGGTGGAGCTAACGCTAAGTAGTATGAAAAAAGCCGAAGCGGGCAATAAAAATAAACCCGTTCTGGTGCATACCGATTTAGCGGTTGTTGACGAAAAACTTAACGCCATTTCAAGCTCGTTTTTTGATTATCAAAAAATAAGTTGCGTTATGCCTCTGCCACAGTTGTTGGTACAAAATAACGTAACCGGTTGTACGGTTATGATAAACCGCGCTTTAAAAGAAAAATGCGGTGATATACCGTTAGACTGCATAATGCACGATTGGTGGCTGGCACTTGTGGCAACGACCTTTGGAAAGGTTGATTACGTATGGGAGTCAACAATGTATTACCGTCAACACTCGGGTAATCAGGTTGGTGCAAAGGCTTCGTACGGCCTTGCCTTTATAAAAAGAAAACTTGCCACCTTGGGCGAGGTGCGTAAAAATTATAACGCAACCTATACTCAGGCAAAGGCGTTTCTTGAGCGTTACGGTGAGTGCCTGACTGAAAAGCAGTATGATATGATAAAAACATATTGCGAGATTCCCGAAATGTGTAAATTTAAGAAAATAAAAACCATAAATAGATACGGTTTTAAAAAATGCACACGACTTCGTGTGATGGGTCAATATATCCTGATGTAGAAAGGAAAAACTATGAAAATTTTAAAGAACGCGTTAACTGTAATAATAAGCATATGTCTGGTGTTTTGCCTTGTTGGTTGCGGTGACGAATACGATAACTTTGATCCTGTGGGTGTAAGCATAGTTGAGTCGCTTGGCGGCAAACAGTACGAGACCTTGATTGATGATGAAAAAACAGCAAAAAAGATGTGGAGAATATTCGATTCGCTTGTGGTTAATGATGATGCCGAGGCAGAACTTGGTACAGCATATATCTATATGTGTTTTTATAATGAAGACAAATCCACCCTTGGAATATTTACCATATATGAAAACGGTACCTGCTGCTTGGGTGAAGATTTTGAAACGCTTTATACCGTAAACGACGGTGAAAACGTGTATATGGAGCTGTGTGATATTTACACAGCATACGAAGCAGATGACAGTACAGAATCAGAGTAAAACAAAAAGCCCTCACAAAGTGAGGGCTTAATTTTTATAATATTATAAGTTCTTTTTTGCTGTTTGTAAGGTCAATACAACCGTCTTCGGTGACGTAAACCATATCCTCAATACGCACGCCGAACTTGTTTTCAAGGTAAATACCTGGTTCTACAGTAACAACGTTTCCTACCTCTAAAACAGCCTGATTATTAGGACTCAGATTCGGCGCTTCGTGTACGTCTATGCCGACACTGTGACCAAGCGCATGACCAAAACAACCCTTGTAGCCTGCATCATAAATTATATCGCGGGCAATTTTATCTATATCTCCGCAAACCGCGCCTGCTTTAATGTTTTCTATAGCGGCAAGTTGTGCTTTGAGTGTTGTATCATAAACTGTCTTTTGTTCATCAGTTATATTACCAATTGCTACGGTACGTGTCATATCACTGCAGTAGCCACCCACAATACCGCCAAAATCCATTGTTACAAAATCACCTTTTTCAATTTTTTTGTCGGTAGGTACGCCGTGTGGAAGAGAAGAGTTTTTACCCGATACTACAATAAAATCAAACGATACGCCCGTAGCGCCCAAGCCTCGCATAAAAAATTCCATATCAAGCATTACCTCACGTTCGGTACGACCTGCGGTAATGCGGGGAAGTATGTAATCGAGGGTCTGGTCGGTAAGCGACTGGGCTTGTTTTATAAATCCTAACTCAAGCTGTGATTTTACAGCGCGCATCTGGTTTAGTTTAACGTCGAGTTTATTTTCTTTTGAAAGTTCAATACCTTCAAAAATATCGCATAAATATTTATGGTGCGAAAGGCTTGTATGTGTGCTTTCCACAAATATGGTTTTTATATTTTGCTCTTTGCAAAATTCATAAATTCCCTTATCACCTTTGTCGTAAAGCACAACTTCACAACTGTCAACGGTTGACTTTGCCTTTTCGAAATATCTGAAATCTATAAAGAAAACGGCTTTTGATTTTGTTATTAAAACTGTACCTGCGCTTGAAGTGAAACTTGTTAAATAAAAGCGGTTGGATTCGCTCGAAATCAAAAACGCTTCATTATCATTTAATATTTCCTGTAAATTTAAAATGCGATTTTTAATCATTTTATCACCTTAAAAATTTATTTACATAAATCGGTCAAATTTTTAAAACTTTAAGAATATAATAAAAATAACGGAAAGAAATTTCCGCGCTATGTACATAAACCGATGTCGCGGCAATAGCCGTGAATAAGCCGACGGAAAGTGTACGACTACGGCATAGTGTGGCTGGTAAAGCCAAAATTACTTGGGCGCAATCCAAAGGCGGATTGCGCCCAAGACCATTTTAAGACAATTAAAGTGCAGCTTTAATAGCGGCAAGCAGTTCATCGTATTCTTCAAAGGATGGAAGCTCGGGGTAGTCAGCCTTAATTTTATCGGTAGATTTAAAAAGAAAACCTGCCTTACTGTTTAAAATCATACCAAGGTCGTTAAAGCTGTCACCTGCGGCAATTGTTTCGAATCCGCAAGACTGTAATGCCTTAACGGTGGTCAGCTTTGACTTTTCGCAACGCATTTTATAACCTGTGATTTCGCCGCTTTCTGCCACCTCTAAAGTGTTGCAGAAAATGGTTGGCATTCCAAGTTTTTTCATTAAGGGCGCCGCAAACTGCTCGAAGGTATCGCTTAAAATTATAACCTGTGTAAGACTTCTTAGTTCGTCTAAAAATTCTTTTGCGCCGTCCATAATGTCAATTTTTTCAATAACGGCCTGAATTTCTTTAAGGCCTAAGTTGTGCTCTTTTAAGATGTTAAGGCGATATTGCATTAACTTGTCATAATCGGGCTCGTCACGTGTGGTGCGTTTTAGCTCGGGTATACCTACCTCGTTTGCAAATGCAATCCATATTTCGGGGACAAGTACCCCTTCCATATCTAAACATACTACGTTCATTACTATTACCTCGCTAATAAAAAATTATAAAAGATATGTTGGTAAATCGTGATCCTTTACACAAAGAACACGGAATTTTTCTTCGTGAATATTATCTACTATCGGCTCTGCCTGAGCAGGCTTTGTTTTTTGTAATTCGCTATAAAGGTTGTTGGCGTCACGCTTGTTTTCAACATTTATAACGGTCGCAGTTATCTGCTCGTTGCCAAGTTTTTTTGCAGCAGACAAACGGCGATAACCGTCTATGAGCCAAAAATCGCCCTTGGCAGTAGCTGCCACTATAACAGGGCAAAGTAAACCGCGCTTTTGTATACTTGACTGTAAAGTATCGATGTCGTCAGACACTTTTGCAATGCTTAAAAGACCGATGTTGATTATCGGGAGTTTGCTTACCGAAAGATTGTCGGTTGGTTTGTTTTGTGCCTTAGCAGCGGTGTTTGTAGAACTAACCGCACGGGCTATACTGTTTTTACCTATTGACAAGTGAAACAACCTCCTCTGTAAGAGCTTTATATTCTTTTGCGCTTCTAGTACTTGGTTTGTAAACCGCTACGGGCAGGGATGCGTCCTGCGCCCACTCGATAGAGCTGTCGGTACGGATATAATTTTCAAACATATGCACGCCTTCGGTGTTTTTTAGCGCATCAACCGTTTGTTTAAAATAGTTTTTACGTGTATCAACCTTTGTAATAGCGACACCAAGCAGTGAAAGTTCGGGGTTTATTTGCTGTACCGTACCAAAAAATTCAAACATATTCGCAAGACCAAAAAGTCCCCAAGGGCTTGCTTCGACCGGAATGATAAGGTAATCCGACGCACAAAGCATATTCATAACCCAGCCGCCAAGGGTAGGGGGAGCATCCATTAAAATGAAATCGTATTTGCCACTGTCCTTAACGTTTTTAAGACAGTTTTTAAGGATTAGTTCGCGTTGCCATTTTGAAAAAAGGTCAAATTCGATATTGCTCATAAGGCTGGAAGACAGCACCATATCAAGACCTTCGTATTTAGTAGGTGTTATGTAATCGGTAATATCACTTTGCTGTGTTACGGCGGTATAAATGTTGTTACCACTCTGAGCCGACTCTAAAACCTCATCCTCGCCAAAAACCGAGAGTGACAGATTCATCTGCATATCGCCATCAATGAGTAACACCTTATAGCCCATTTTAGAAAGCTCATAACCCACGTTGCAACAGGTGGTAGATTTACCGCTGCCGCCCTTATTATTGGCAAAACAAATAGTTGTAGTTTTCAAGGCAAAACACCTTCCTTTAGGCTGACGAGAGTCGAGCCCGTCACGCCTGACAAATAATAATTTTTTGCTTTTTCTTATCTCATCGTTTGTAATACACGACCTTGCAAAAATAAACGCGAGAAAAGTGGGAAAAGGCGGCGAGCGAAACCGTAACGTGTTCGACTCTCGTCAGCCTATATATCTAATCTACATTATAATTTTTATAAGATATAATGTCAACAGTTTATATACTGTATTTTGTGCCGCTTTCACACCAAGCGTCACTTTTTCGTAATATATATAGGGGTGAAAAAAATTATGAACGGAACAAATTGTAATCGAGGCAAAAGATGCGCTATAACCGCAATCGTTGCCAGCGTAGTTATAGGAATAGTTTTTGCTGTGTTCACACTGCTTATAGCAGGACTTGGCATAGTGGGTATTTTAGGTGCGGTATTGGTAGGATTGCTTACTGCAATTTTTGCTTTTTTAATAGTGTTTACTTTGTGTGTAACAAGATGCCCGATGAGATGCTATGAAGATATTTAAAACGATTAGTTGCACCACAAGCTGTAATTAAATGAAAAACTAAAACCGATTGTGCATTTTGTGCAATCGGTTTTTTATATTTTGTATTATTTGTAAAAATTTCGGCAAAGATATTATCAGTATTAAAAATGGAGGAATTTTTATGTCAAAAAAATTATTATCTCTTATACTTTGTATATCTTTGTTGCTATCAGTAATGTCACTTACTGGTTGTGGTGACAGAGGTAGCGCCGACGTTTATTTTTTAAACTTTAAACCCGAATCGGCAGACGTGTATACCGAGATTGCAAAAAAATATGAGGAAGAAACAGGTGTGTCAGTAAAGGTGGTTACCGCCGCCGCAAACACTTATGAGCAGACGCTTAAATCAGAAATTGCGAAATCAAACGCTCCGACTATCTTTCAGGTGAACGGCCCTATCGGTTATCAGTCGTGGAAAGATTATTGTCTTAACATAGAAGACAGTGATTTTGCAAAGTTATTAAGTGATGATACCCTTGCCATCCGTGACGCTGATGGAAACGGTATTTATGCTGTGCCTTACGTTGTAGAGGGTTATGGCATTATTTATAACGACGCAATTATGAAAAAATATTTTGCTTTGTCACAAAAGGCGGTAGATATTGACAGCGCCAATCAAATTACAAATTTTGCTACATTAAAGGCGGTAGTAGAAGATATGACTGCCAATAAAGACGCGCTTGGAATCAAGGGTGTGTTTGCGTCTACCTCGCTCTCAAGCGGCGAGGATTGGCGCTGGCAGACTCATTTGCTTAACGTACCGCTTTATTACGAACTTAACGGCAGCGAGGACTATTCCGACCCGACAATCGCAGGTCTTAATGCAAAAGAGGTCGCTTTCAGATATTCCCAAAATTACAAAAATATTTTTGACCTTTATATAAATAACTCAATTACCGAAAAGGGCATTTTAGGTTCGAAATCCACAAGTGATTCTATGGCAGAGTTTGCATTGGGGTACGTTGCAATGGTGCAGAACGGCAACTGGGCTTGGTCGCAGATCAAGGACGTAAAGGGCAACACCGTGGCGGAAGGCGACATCAAATTCTTACCGCTTTACATCGGTGTAGAGGATGAAGAAAATCAGGGTCTTTGTATTGGTACCGAAAATTATTTTGCGATAAACAAAAACGTTAGTGAGCAGGCACAACAAAAATCGCTTGATTTTTTATATTGGCTCTTTACCAGTGATACGGGCAAAGACTATGTAACAAACAAACTCGGATTTGTAACACCATTTAACAGTTTCAGTGAAGAAGAATTACCCAGCGACCCGCTCGCACGCGAGGTAGTGCGTTATATGAATGACGAAACAAAACAAACCGTACCGTGGATATTTACGTCCTTTCCAAGCGACGTATTCAAAACCGAGGTTGGCGGAGCGTTACTTCAGTACGTGCAGGGTAACCGTGAGTGGAAAGATGTAGAAAACACCGTTAAATCAATGTGGAAGAGTGAGCGAGAGTGAGAACTGCTTCTAAAAGGTGGTTTGCCTTATTTGTTGGGCCTACCTTTATAGCGTTTTGCATAGCGTTTTTAGTGCCGTTTTTAATGGGTTTATACCTGTCGTTTTGCGAATTCAGAACGGTAAGTGATGCCGATTTTGTAGGATTTCAGAACTATATACGGGCGTTTGGTGAAAACAACGATTTTTTAAATTCGCTATGGTTTACAATTAAATTTGCCATTACCTCGGTTATAAGCATTAACGTTATTGCGTTTTTGTTAGCGCTTTTGCTTACCCGCAGCATACGCGGTACAAACCTGTTCCGCACGGTGTTTTTTATGCCGAATCTTATAGGCGGAATTGTACTTGGTTATATATGGCAGCTTATAATCAATGGTATTTTGTATAACTATGGTTATTCAATAACCTCAGATGCCACCTTTGGTTATTGGGGTCTTGTGGTGCTGACGGGGTGGCAGATGATAGGGTATATGATGATAATCTATATTGCGGGTATTCAGAATATACCCACCGCAATACTCGAAGCCGCACGAGTTGACGGCGCAGGACCGCTCAGGACACTTGTAAGCATTATAATACCGTCGGTTATGCCAAGCATTACAATATGTCTTTTTCTTACCATAACCAACTCGTTCAAGCTGTTTGACCAGAACCTTGCTCTCACTGCAGGCGCGCCGTCAAAGCAGACGCAGATGATGGCGCTTGATATTTATAACACCTTTTACGGAAGGGTAGGTTATGAGGGTGTAGGGCAAGCAAAGGCGGTAGTGTTTTTTGTACTTGTAGCGGCAGTGGCACTGTTGCAACTGTATTTTACAAGAAGTCGCGAGGTAGAAAACTGATGAGGAAATTCAAATTTTCAAACGTTTTAATATTTGCCTTTTTGCTTTTGCTGAGTATCGTGTTTTTAATACCGATAGTTACGGTTGTGTCAAATTCTTTTAAAGATAAGTTTTCTATCAGTCAGTCGCCGTTTGTTTTGCCGGACAGCACAACCTTTGCGGGAATAGAAAATTATATAAACGGTATTGCCGACACGGGTTTTATATCGGCATTTTTCTGGTCGCTTTTTATAACGGTGGCATCGGTTGCGGTAATTGTACTTTTTACCGCAATGACCGCATGGTACATTACAAGAATTAAAAACCGATTTACAGGTATTTTATATTATTTATTTGTTTTTTCAATGATTGTACCGTTTCAGATGGTTATGTTTACAATGTCAAAAATCGCTAACGTGTTAAGCCTTGATAATCCTCTCGGACTTATTTTGATCTATTTAGGTTTTGGCGCGGGACTTTCGGTATTTATCTTTTCGGGATTTGTGAAATCAATACCACTTAGCCTTGAAGAAGCGGCAATTATAGACGGGTGCAACGTGTTGCAGACCTTCTGGCACGTGGTGTTCCCGATTCTTAAACCAACTGCAATAACGGTTGCGATTTTAAATACGATGTGGGTATGGAACGATTATCTTTTGCCCTACCTTGTAATAGGTAGCGACTATAAAACCATACCCATTGCCGTACAGTATTTAAAGGGTGGCTACGGTTCGGTTGATATGGGTGCTATGATGGCAATGCTGGTGCTTTCTATTGTGCCTGTTGTAATCTTTTATTTAACTTGTCAGAAATATATTATAAAGGGTGTGGCAGCAGGTGCCGTTAAGGGATAAAGGTGTAAAACGATACAGCGGAGTGCTGCTGGCGGTTTCATCGTTGCCGAGTAATTATGGTGTCGGCACTTTTGGATTAGAAGCGTATAAGTTTGTGGATTTTTTAAGCGCGGCAAAACAGCGTTTTTGGCAGATATTACCGCTCAATCCCTTGGGTGAAGGTAATTCGCCTTATAAATCGCGGGGTAGCTTTGCAGGCGAAATACTTTACATTGACCTTGATTTTTTGGTGCGTGACGGATTGCTTAACGCCGATGATATAAAAAATCAAGACTTTTCACATAATGTAGACTATGATGCGGCACGAGAATTCAAATTGCCGTTGCTCTATAAAGCAACACAAAATTTTGATTACAAAAATAAAGATTATCAAAGATTTTTAAAGGATAATGATTTTTGGTTAGAGGATTACGCGCTTTTTGCATCTGCGCTCGACTCATATAAAACACAAAGACTAACCGATTTGCCTGATGGTATAAAATATAAACTTCCCGATGAAATAAAGGCTTTTAAAGAAAAGCATAAAAATCTTATTGACTTTTATAAAGTGACACAGTATTTCTTTTTTTGTCAGTATTATGAATGAGATCGATATGCTAATAAAATGGGTGTAAAGATAATAGGCGATATACCCTTTTACGTGTCGCCTGACAGCGCCGACGTATGGGGTAATCCCGACGATTTTATAGTAGACAGAAATCTCGCTCCAGTTATGGTTGCGGGAGTGCCACCCGATATATTCTCAAGAGATGGTCAACTATGGGGTAATCCGATATACAACTGGGAAAATATGAGGGGAAATGATTATTGTTGGTGGCGGTCGAGACTTGCGTTTTGTCGCCGCTTGTACGACGTTGTTCGTATAGACCATTTCCGCGCTTTTGCAAATTACTATCAGATTCCATACGGCACCACTGCATTGTCGGGTGAGTGGATTGTAGGCGAAGGTGAGAGGTTTTGGAGCGTCATAAAGAAAAATGTAGGCGAAATAAATATAATCGCCGAGGACCTCGGCGGTGAGGATGACCCACAGGTAATAAAGCTGCTGAAATACACCGATTTTCCGAATATGAAGATACTGCAGTTTGGCTTTACGGGTGATATGCAAAATATTTATCTGCCGCAAAATTACCCATACAACTGCGTGTGTTATACAGGTACCCACGATAACGATACTGCGCTTGGTTGGTATAAAAAAGCATCAACCAAAGAAAGAGTGATTTTTAATACGCTTATACGCAACAATACAGGTTGCGTAGCTCACGATATGATACGAGCGCTGTCAAAATCGAATTCAATGCTGTGTATAATTCCTATACAGGACATACTGGGCCTTGATTCATCAGCCCGTATGAATACACCGGGAACAATAGACGGTAACTGGCAATGGAGATTGTGTAAGGAAGACATCAGCAAAGAGAATTCTCAACTACTTGAAAAGTTGACGAAAGAGAGAAATTTAAAATGAGCCGAGAAAATCTCGGCTCATTTTTGTATATCTGGATTGTCGGTTCGGCAGAGTATATAATCTATGCTGACATTATAAAAATCGGCAAGCTTTATAAGCGTTTCAGTGGGTGGTACACGCTCGCCGTTTTCAAATTTTGAAAGCAATGCTTGCTCGATTCCTGTTTTCATTTGTAATGCAATTTGTGTATAACCTTTACTTTTACGCAATAATTTTAAATTGTTTTTCATAACATCACCTAATGACATTATGTCATATTTCCTCTTGACAATTATGACAATATGTCATATAATATGGACAGGATATTTAAGGAGGAAGAAAATTATGCAAAGAAAATTTTTGGTAAGATTTTTACTTAACGGAAAATTAGTGGAGGAAATTGTATTTGCACCAGATGCAATTAATGCTCGAAGAATGATAGAGGCTAAATATCTCGGCAATAAAATTACAGGCATGTCGGTTTGGCCTCAATAATTATGAAATTTAAAAATGGAGTGCGATATGAAAAAACATTTAAGTATAATTATTGGTTTATGTGTGCTATTGTTGCTTTCGGGATGCAGTGAAACAAAAGAAAATAATCTATCAAAAAATAATTCTGTTCAAATGGAGTCTAAGATCGAACCAAATCAAGATATGCAAGTTCAAACTTCATCAATTGATAACGTTGATATAGATATAGAAACCGAAATAGATAGCAAGTGTTTAATTTGCGATAATACTACTTGGCAGGGTAGTGTATACTGTAGTATGCATAAATGTAGCAGAAGTGGATGCGATTATAAGAGGGTTAAAAACAAAAGATATTGCCAATATCATAAATGTGGCAAAAGTGATTGTGGAAATCAAAATTCAATAGATAGCTCTCAAGGTAGTGCCTTTTGCTCCCAACATACTTGTCACGAGTTTGGATGTGTAAATCAAGTGACATCTGGTGGATATTGTGTAGACCATGCTAACAATTAGGAGTGCTGGAAATTTCGGTTCGCTTTTATATGTTGCAGCGATAAAAGTTACGCATTAAATATACTTTAAATTTGTTTTTGGAAATTATGATAATCTATTACAATTGTTGATATTGTTATCGCCTCGGGGAATAATAATCCCGAGGTGATTTTTTATGGCAAAAAAGGGAATGAAACGAATAGACCGCACACATACAAAACCGCGTAATACTCAACCGCCTGTGCCCGAAATACAGGGTAAGGCAAAAAGCGGCAAGGCGCACGTAAAACCGATAATCGCAGGAACTGAGGCACCGAGTCAAAAGGTGTACCACAGCACACCGCATAAAGCGGAAAAACCGATATCATCGGTGTACAAGGCGATTGACACAGACCTTGCGCGAGATAATCTTGAAAATGATATGTCAAAAGCGGATTTAGAGAATTTATAAAATTATAAGCCACTGCCTTAAAGTTTAAAGCAGTGGCTTAATTATATATTTAATTGTGCATTAAATTTTTACTTTCACAACAATCTTTTTAACGGTATCCTGATTTCCGTTTAGGCATATACCCGGTTTGTGTACGTCGTGGGGGAAGAAAATGCCATATTCGTTATCATGCAAAACACCTTTTCCTGCATTTGCGTTATCCTCATAGAACATAACATCTTTTACATCGTTATACTCGCTTTTTGGTGTGGCTTTGCTTATGTCAAAACCTTCGATAATTTCTACACCTGAAACAATAAACTGAATATCTATATAGTTTTTATGCGCTTCGGCTTTTGCTTCGGTTTCAAGTTTAGAGGTGTATTCTTGTACAGATGCCCAAAGGTTTTTACCGTCAATTTCGTATTTGCCGACTTCTATATTTTTGGCAATTGCTTTTTTGATAAAATCAAATGCCTCGCGAAATCGCGGATGCATACCGTAATACAGTTCGCAGTTTTTTAAATTATCAAATACCATAATTAAAACCCCTTTATGTTTTTATTTAATTATAATATATTTTTTAAGATAGCACAACATTTTTGTGAAATTTTTACATTGACTTTTTATGTACATTGCAGTAGAATTGTCAAGGTTTTGCGCCGGAATTTTATGGCAGGGGGGACAGGCTTTGAGCGCAAGGGTTATAACACGCAGGCATATACACATACCGCATATTAATATTTCGCCTCGTGTGATACAGTTTGTTAAAAATAACGTTGTAATGCTTGTGGCGTTTTTTGCGGCGCTTGTTACAAGTGTTATTGTGCCGCCCGATAGTGAGTATCTTGATTATTTTGATTTTAAAACCTTATCCTGTCTTTACAGTGTGTTGGCGGTAGTATGCGCACTGCGAAACATTAAATTCTTTTACACACTGGCTCAAAAGATTGTAGAATGTTTTAAAAACATCCGTCTTTGTGTGTTGGCACTGGTGTACATAACATTTATTGGTTCCATGCTTATCGCTAATGATATGGCGCTGCTTACCTTTTTACCGTTAGGCTACTTTGTACTTAGCACTACGGGCAAGCAAAAGCATATGGCATTTACCTTTATTATGCAAAACATTGCCGCTAATCTCGGTGGAATGTTAACCCCATTTGGTAATCCACAAAACCTTTATTTATATACAAAATTCAATATTCCAAACCTCGAGTTTATGGGTATTATGGCGCCGCCGTTTGTGGTGTCAATCGTGCTTATTACGCTTTGTTGTATTGTATTTGTGCGCCCTGAACCGCTTGAAATTTCGGGCGAAAAGGTTAGTCTACCCCGTGGCAAAGTGGCACTTTATCTGTGCCTTTTTACACTAAGTATCGCAATAGTTTTCAGGGGTATTCCATATTGGATAGGTCTTGTTGTTATTACCACGGTGTTGTTTTTTGCCGACCGTGACGCGCTTAAAAAGGTGGATTATCCGCTGCTGCTTACCTTTGTATTTTTCTTTATATTTGCAGGCAATATGGCGCGCATTGATGCGGTTATAAATATTTTTTCTTATCTATTAGAAAAAAGCACTCTGCTTTTTAGTGTGGCTTCCTGCCAGGTTATCAGCAACGTGCCGTCGGCAATACTGCTGTCGCAATTTACCGACAACTATGCAGATTTGCTTGTGGGTGTAAACATAGGCGGCGCGGGCACACTTATCGCCTCGCTTGCAAGCCTTATCACATATCGTGAATACACCAAGCACTGCCCCGAAAAGACAGTGAGTTATATAAAACAATTTACCGCATTTAATTTTGGTATACTTGGCATACTTATTATGTTTATGCTTTTAATAAGAGTTTAAGAAACTGTTAATTTTGGTCTGCAAAATTGACAGTTTTTTAATTTTATGTTAAAATGTATAAAAGTAAAGATGAAAGGGACAAAAATGAACTATTCTAAAATCACCCCATACATAAAAGAATTGGCTAAAAAGTCGTGTAATAACAATAATATACAATACGATATGTATATGCAGCATAATGTTAAACGCGGTTTGCGTGACCTTGACGGTAAAGGCGTTGTGGCAGGTCTTACCGAGGTTTCATGCATCAACTCACGTAAGATTGACGAAAATGGTAACGAGGTTTCCTGCCGAGGCGATCTTTATTATCGCGGTGTAAATATATACGATCTGGTAAAAGGCTTTTCGGAAAACGGACAGTCTGGTTTTGAAGAGGCAGTTTATTTGTTATTGTCTTCAAATTTGCCGACCGATGATGAACTTAAAGAATTTTGTGAGCAGTTGTCAAATTACCGTTCATTACCACCATCATTTGTACGTGATATGATACTTAAAGCACCGAGCAAAGATATGATGAATATTTTGTCAAGATGTGTGTTGGCGCTTTACAGTTATGACGAAAACCCTGATGATATCAGCGTACCTAACGTGATGCGTCAATGCTTGCAATTGATTGCGCAGTTTCCGCTATTGGCAGTGTATGCTTATCATTCACATCAGCATTATCATAATGGTCAAAGTCTTTTTATACATTATCCTAAAAAAGAGTATAATACGGCGGAAAATCTGCTTTACATACTGCGTGAGGATGGTAACTTTACACCCACCGAGGCAAAACTTTTAGATTTGGCATTGGTTCTTCATGCCGAGCACGGCGGTGGTAACAACTCTACCTTTACAACCCACGTTGTAACGTCGTCGGGTACAGATACCTATGCTGCAATTTCAGCAGCACTTGGCTCGCTTAAGGGTCCGCGTCACGGTGGCGCTAATATCAAGGTTGTGCAGATGTTTGACGATATGAAAGCAAACATTGACATTGCCAATGAAACGCAAATAAAGCAGTACCTTGAAGATTTGCTGGACAAAAAAGCCTTTGATAATGCGGGCCTTATCTATGGTATGGGTCACGCAGTTTATTCGCTTTCTGACCCCCGTGCCGAAATATTACGCGAATACGCTAAAAAATTATCGGAAGAAAAGGGTATGATGGATGAGTATCGTCTTTACCGCAAGGTAGAAAAGATGGCGCCCGAAATCATTGCCGAAAAAAGAAAAATTTATAAAGGCGTCAGCGCCAACGTTGACTTTTATTCGGGAATGGTTTACCGAATGTTAGGGCTTCCTAACGAGCTTTATACACCACTCTTTGCAATAGCGAGAATTGCGGGTTGGTCTGCTCATCGTATAGAAGAAATACAAAATGCGGGTAAAATTATTCGCCCTGCGTATATCAACGTTAAAGAAGAGGTAAAATATATACCGATAGACGAGCGAAAATAATTGCATTTTGAGGTGTGAATTTTGTCTGTTTTCAAAAAGATATATGACGTAGTGTGTCAGATACCAAAAGGAAAAGTAGCAACCTATGGCACGGTGGCGCGTGCGGCAGGTAATCCGCGGTGGGCTCGTGTAGTGGGATATGCTTTGCACAATAATCCTGCACCTGGTATAATTCCCTGTCACCGTGTGGTAAACCGCGAGGGTAGGGTTGCCGAAAGTTTTGTTTTTGGTGGCGGCTCTATTCAACGCCAGATGCTCGAGCAAGAGGGCATTGCCTTTGAGAGAGACGGGCATATTGATTTAAGTAAATACGAATGGAAAAACGAGGCACTTTAGCGTGCCTCGTTAATCTTATGCATGATACAATTTTTTAGTCTGATATTTTGGCTCGCAGGTGAGGTTTACACCCAATTTTTTAAAGGTTTGTTCATCCACGCGAGAAAGTATTACGCTGGAGTGAACCTCAAGTCCTTTGAGCTTGTCTACCTGATCGAGCGCTATTTTTGCTTTCTCATCGGTTGCGGCGCAAATAGCAAGCGCTATCAAAATTTCATCAATATGCATTCTTGGGTTGTGGTTACCCAAGACACTGGTTTTCATGTTCTGAATAGGCTCAATAACCGTGGGTGAGAGCAATAAAACGTCATCCGACAAGCCACCCAGTTCTTTGAGCACGTTAAGCAGCATTGCTGAGCTGGCACCCAAAAGTGATGATGTTTTGCCCGTAATAATTTTGCCATCGGGAAGTTCTATTGCAGCGGCAGGAGCTCCTGTAAGCTCTGCTTTGTCAATAGCCGCCTGTGCTACGGGACGATCTTTTACCGAAATACCAAGTTGATTCATAAGAAGTTCAATCTTGGCAACCTCGCTTTTTTCACCGAGACCCTGTCTTACGTTGCAAGCAGCCCCATAATAACGACGTATAATCTCTTGCTTTGCGGCATCGCTTACAGCATTATCATCGCATATGGCGCAACCCGCCATATTAACGCCCATATCGGTAGGACTCTTGTATGGTGATTCGCCCAAAATGCGCTGCATTATAGCGTTGAGCACGGGGAAAATTTCAACATCGCGGTTATAGTTTACGGTGGTCTGACCATACGCTTCCAAGTGGAATGGGTCAATCATATTAACGTCGCTAAGGTCTGCCGTTGCGGCTTCGTACGCCACGTTTACAGGGTGCTTTAGCGGAATGTTCCATATCGGGAAGGTTTCAAACTTTGCGTATCCCGCTTTTATACCGCGCTTGTGGTCTTGGTAAAGCTGGGAAAGGCAAACTGCCATTTTGCCACTACCAGGGCCGGGGGCTGTGATTACAACCAAGTGGCGTTCGGTTTCGATATAATCGTTTTTACCAAAGCCATCATCACTAACGATTAGCGGAATATCCGACGGGTAATCGGCTATCGGATAATGACGATAGGTTTTGATACCAAGAGATTTAAGTCTGTTTTCAAATGCAATCGCAAGAGGCTGACCTGTAAAACAGGTGATAACAACGCTGCCTACGTAAAGACCTATACCGCGGAAGGCGTCAATAAGACGAAGAGTGTCGAGGTCGTAGGTGATACCAAGGTCGCCGCGGCGTTTGTTTTTCTCAATTGCGTCAGCGTTAATAACGATAACGATTTCGGCCTCATCTTTAAGTTCAAGAAGCATTTTTACCTTTGAGTCGGGTCTGAAACCGGGCAACACGCGGGAAGCGTGAAAATCGTCAAACAATTTTCCGCCAAACTCCATATAAAGTTTACCGCCAAACATATCAATGCGGTCACGGATATTTTGTGACTGTAATGTGATATATCTGTCGTTATCAAAGCCGATTTTTGCCACGATATTACCTCCTCAAAGGAAAAATCAAATACAAAATTAGTATAACAAAATATATTGTTTCTTGCAAGGGAAATTTTTATATTTTGTAACAATATATTTCTTGCTTTAAATAAATATTTATAGTATAATGATATAGATTATACAAGATAGAGGTCTTTATATTGATTTTAAACGAAAAAACAAACGGTTATCTGCCCGAGCAATGCGCGTACGCAAAGCGGGTACAAGCACTTTTAACTGAGCGCGGCGTAGTATCGCCCAAGGCGCATATTGTAACTTTCGGTTGTCAGCAGAATGTAAGTGATTCTGAAAGAATTAAGGGTATGCTGTTGCTTTGCGGTTATAGCCTTACCGAAGAAATTACTGAGGCGGATTTTATACTTTTTAACACCTGCGCTGTGCGTGGACATGCCGAAGACCGTGTTTATGGTAACGTAGGCGCTACAAAGAAATTAAAACAGGCAAACCCCAATCTGATGGTATCGGTTTGCGGTTGTATGGCGCAACAGCAATCGGTAGCAAGCAAGTTTTATAAAAGCTATCCTTACGTTGATATTTTATTTGGCACACAGCAGTACCACCGTCTGCCCGAGTTTATCTACCGCAGAATGACGGGCAAGCGTGTGTATGAGTTGGCACTCGACAACAAGGATATTGTAGAGGACATCCCGATAAGCCGTGACGGAACTCTTAAAGGTTGGCTACCCATAATGTACGGCTGCAACAATTTTTGCACCTATTGTATTGTACCATACGTTCGCGGACGTGAGCGTTCGCGTGACCCGCAGGAGATTATTGCCGAAGCGACTAAAATGATAAGCGACGGCTTTAAAGAAATAATGCTGCTTGGTCAAAATGTAAACTCTTACGGTAAGGGTGAGTCACACGGCATAAATTTTGCAAAACTACTACGTATGATAAACGATATTGAGGGCGACTTCAGAATTCGTTTTATGACATCGCACCCAAAAGATTGTACCGAGGAACTGCTTGATGCAATACGTGACTGCAAAAAGGTTGAGCGACATATTCATTTGCCGTTCCAGAGCGGTAGTAGTAAAATACTTAAACAAATGAACCGCCACTATGACCGCGAGGGTTATTTGCGTCTAATTAAAGCGGCACGCGAGCGTATACCGGATGTTGAGTTTACAAGTGATATTATCGTAGGCTTCCCGGGTGAAACTTATGAAGATTTTTGTGAAACACTTTCTCTTGTAAAAGAGGTTAAATTTACATCACTCTTTACGTTTATTTATTCTCCTCGTGAGGGTACACCTGCGGCAATTATGCCCGACCCCGCAACACGCGAGGAAAAGGGTAAGTGGTTTAACGAATTACTTGTAGTACAAGACCAGATATCCGAAAGTCTCAACAATTCGCTTGTTGGTAAAGAAATGCGTATTCTTTGCGAAGAAGATTTAGGTGACGGATTATATTCGGGAAAAAGCGAATACTATTCGAGTGTCACCTTTAGCGGCACACCCGATATATTAGGTAATTTTGTTGTTGTTCGTATTGAAAAATATGAGAATAATACGCTTTACGGCGTTATAATAAAATAATGTTTATAATGTAGGGCACGTGCCTATGTGCCGTGCCGAAAGGTAATCAATGCAATTTCGTTTTTTTACGGAACGACACGCGGGTCGTTCCCTACAATAAAAATTAAATTTTGAAAGGAATTTTTTAAAATGGGAATTATTGAAGCAACAAGAAATTTAGGAGTAGAAATTCAGAAGGATGAGCGTTTTATTCGCTTTATAAAGGCTAAACTTGCAAACGACAATGATGAAACTTTGCAGAACCAGATTGGCGAGTTTAATACAATTCGTATGAATCTTGACCGTGAAATGAACGCTGAGACTCAGGACGAAGACAAAATCCGTGAATTAAACGAAAAACTCCGTGAGATTTACACTGCAGTTATGTCAAGCAAAACAATGCTTGAATATAACACTGCAAAGGCAGAGGTTGACGCTATGCTTAACGATATCAACAGCATTATTATGCAATGTGTTGAGGGAGAAGACCCAATGACTGCTGAACCTCACACCGGTTGCAGTGGCTCATGCTCATCTTGTTCAGGTTGCCACTAATTTACAAACATCAACATTTTAACCAAAGGGGATAAACACTATGGCTGAACTGTCACCTATGATGCGACAGTATATGGAAATAAAAGAGCAGAACCAAGACTGTATTATCTTTTACCGATTGGGTGATTTTTATGAAATGTTCTTTGACGATGCCGTAAAGGGATCGGAAGAACTTGAACTTACGCTCACAGGTAGAGACTGCGGTCTGGACGAGCGCGCCCCTATGTGTGGTGTGCCTTTTCATAGCGCCGAAGGTTATATTGCCCGTTTGGTTGAAAAAGGATACAAGGTTGCCATTTGTGAGCAGGTAGAAGACCCTGCCACAGCAAAGGGCATAGTTAAGCGTGACATAGTCCGCATAGTAACCCCAGGTACTGTTATTGAGGGCGAAATGCTTGACGAAGGCCGTAACAACTATTTAGCCGCAGTACACGAGAGTGATGGCAAAATAGGTGTGTGCTTTGCCGACGCATCAACGGGCGAAGCCCATATTACTGAGTTTTCGGGTAGCGACGTGTATAACGAATTACAAAATGAAATTATGCGTTTCAGCCCAAGCGAAATACTGATAGATGCAAAGCTTAAAGATAAAATTGCAGCCTTTTTAGAAGAAAAGATTACAGCGGCAATTTCTGTTCGCGAAGACAAATGCTTTGATACACAAATCACAGAAAGTCTGCTTTGTCACAATTTTGGCGTAATCAGTCCCGAAAATATCGGAATAGAAAACGGTAGTATTTCTCAAAGTGTGTTGGGTGCAGTAATTGATTATCTGCACGAGAATGGAAAAACAGGTACTATTGCCATTAAAACCGTAAACGTTTACACTTCGGCACAGTTTATGCAGCTTGACGTTACGGCTGTTCGCAATCTTGAACTTTGCGAAACAATGCGTACCAAGTCAAAGCGCGGCTCATTGCTTGGTACACTTGATAAAACCAAAACTGCTATGGGCAAACGCCTTATGCGTTCATATGTTTTGCAACCGTTACTTAGCATTCCCGAAATTACTTTGCGCCAGAATGCAGTAGAGGAACTCTCAAATGACACAGTTATGCGCTGTGAGGCGCAGGAATATATGAGCGGTATACGCGATATAGAGCGTATGATGACCAAAATTGTATATGGCACTGCAACAGCTAAAGAACTTTTGGGTCTTGCGGCAACGGCGCACCGTTTCCCATACATAAAAGAACTTTTATCATCGGCAAACTGCAAGATGTTAAAGTCAATTTACAACGAGATTGATACGTTGGATGATATAGTTGAGCTTATCGACGCGGCTATCAGCGAGGATGCGCCTGCTACCGTTCGTGAAGGTAAGATAATCAAAAAAGGCTATAGCGAGCAGGTTGATATGCTGCGCGAGGATATGGACGGCGGCACATCTCACCTTGCCGAAATCGAGGCGCGTGAAAAAGAGCGCACAGGTATTAAAAATCTGCGTGTACGTTACAACAAGGTGTTTGGTTATTACATTGAGGTTACAAACTCTTTCCTTGATAAGGTGCCTGCAGATTACGTGCGAAAGCAAACCCTTACAAACGCCGAGCGTTTTATAACAGATGAACTAAAACAACTTGAAAACCGTCTGCTTACTGCAAAAGACCGAGTTTTTCAACTTGAATATGAAATCTTTAATTCTATCCGTGAAACCGTAGCGGCCGCCGCAAACCGTGTGCGTACTACTGCTGCGGCAATTGCGCGACTTGACACAATGTGTTCAATGGCGCAGGTTGCGGTTGAAAATAACTACTGCCGACCACTAATAAATAATGATGGCGTAATCAGCATAAAGGGTGGCAGACACCCCGTTGTTGAAAAACTGCTTAAAACACCGTTTGTTTCAAACGATACATATTTAGACGATAAATCGGATAGGTGCGCCATTATTACAGGTCCTAATATGGCAGGTAAATCTACCTATATGCGACAGGTGGCTATTATTACACTTATGGCACAGATGGGCTCTTTCGTGCCTGCTCAAATGGCAGAAATCGGTGTGGTAGATGCTATATATACCCGTGTTGGCGCATCGGACGACCTTGCGAGTGGTCAATCTACCTTTATGGTAGAAATGAGCGAGATGGCACATATCTTGAAAAATGCTACCAAAAATAGTTTGCTCATAATTGACGAGATTGGTCGCGGTACTTCTACCTTTGACGGTATGTCAATAGCACGTGCGGTGCTGGAATACGTTGCCGATAAAAAGAAATTGGGCGCAAAAACGCTTTTTGCAACACACTATCACGAGCTTACCGAAATGGAAAATGAGCTTGACGGTATAAAGAACTATAATATTGCTGTTAAAAAACGTGGTGATGATATAATCTTCCTTCGTCGTATAGTACCGGGTGGCGCGGATGACAGTTACGGTATCGAGGTTGCAAAACTTGGTGGTATACCCGATTCGGTAATACGAAGAGCAAAACAGATACTAAAACAAACGCTTGAAAGCGGTATTGTTACATATAAAACGGTCGAAACAAATACCGACCAGATGTCACTCGAAATGCAGGGCGCTACCGATATTTTACGCGAACTGCAGGCGATTGACGTAAATACACTTACCCCCATAGAGTCAATGGGAATATTGTTTGATTTAGCAAACAAAGCAAAATCAATTTAAAAATAAGAAAGAGGTGAACAAAAATGCCAAAGATTAACGTACTGCCAAAATCCATTGCCGAGCTTATAGCGGCAGGTGAGGTTGTAGAGCGTCCTGCATCAATCGTGAAAGAAGCAGTTGAAAACTCAATAGATGCAGGTGCCACCCACATAACTGTTGAAATTCAGCACGGCGGTATAACCTATATTCGCATAACCGATAACGGTTGCGGAATAGCGGGTGACGACGTACCCAAGGCATTTTTGCGTCACGCTACAAGTAAAATCAAGCAAGCTGTTGACCTCGACAGTATATCAACACTCGGCTTCCGTGGTGAAGCATTGGCGGCTACAAGTGCCGTATCCCGCGTGGAAATGTTTACAAAAACTGCCGACGAGGATTTTGGCACACACTATAAAATTGAGGGCGGAGAAGAGGTTTTATACGAAGAGGTTGGTTGTCCCGATGGCACAACACTTATAGTTCGTGACCTTTTCTATAACACGCCCGCCCGTATGAAATTTCTTAAAAAAGACGTTTCAGAGGGTACTACCGTTTCGGCTATTATAGAGCGTCAGGCATTATCACACCCCGAAATTGCTTTTAAGCTTATCCGTGACGGCAAACAGACACTTTCCACTTCGGGCGACGGAAAACTTGCCTCTGCAGTTTACAGTGTTTTGGGTCGTGAGATTTCAAACACACTTATCCCCGTTAATTTAACACTTGACGGCGTTAAGGTGACGGGTCTTGTTTGCAAGCCTGTGTCCTGCCGTGCTTCCCGCGCTTATCAGTTTACATTTTTAAACGGACGCTATGTGCAATCGGGCACCATTACCGCCGCAACAGAGCAAGCGTACAAAAACAGTGCGATGGTAGGCAAATTTCCTGTATTTGTACTCGGCGTTGAAATTCCTTTTGAAACGGTAGACGTTAACGTTCATCCTGCAAAAACACAGGTGCGTTTTAGTGACGAAAAGCGTGTGTTTACAGCCGTTTATAATGCAGTAAAAAATGCGATTCTATCCGGCGATACCCGACCTGAAATTTCGGTAGCACCGCCTAAAAACAATACGTTTTTACATATGACTGCCGAGCAGTATCGTCAGACAGCGGTTAATTTACCTGTACAAGAAAAGGTCGAACCACCTAAAGAAGAGGAAAAGCCAAAGGTAGAGCCTACCAGACTAAAAGCCGATAACACTCCGTTTTTCTTGCGTGAGGAATTTAAACCCAACGTACCCGATAAGAAAACGGTTGTTGATATAATAAAAGAGGACGAACCCGTTAAAGAAAATTATGTCTCAACGCAATCGCAACCTGAAATCAAGGTGCAAGAAAAAGAATATTCGCCGCAAGAAGAAATAAAACTTATTGGTGAAGCGTTCAATACTTACATCATAGTTCAGAAAGGCAACAGTATCTTTATGATAGATAAACATGCGGCTCACGAACGGATACTTTTTAATAAGCTTAAAGAAAATCACGCTGTAGAAAGTCAATCACTACTTATTCCTGTAACAGTAAAACTTATCGGCGATGAATATACCGCAATGGTAAATAATATAGGTTTGCTTGGCAACTATGGATTTGAAGTTGAAGACTTTGGTAACGAATCGGTAATGGTGCGCTCAATTCCTGCAATGCTTAAAAGGCAAGATGCCGAAGGTATTGTTGTTGAAGCGGCGCATAGCCTTGCGCAAAAGGGCAGCGTTAACCTTGATCGTATTGACGATATTTTACATTCGGTTGCTTGTAAGGCGGCTATAAAGGCAGGATATATTACATCCGATATTGAAAAATTAAATCTTGCAATTAAGGTTCTGTCAAGTAACGACATTATGTATTGTCCTCACGGAAGACCTGTTGCATTTGAGATTAAAAAATATAATCTTGAAAAGCACTTTGGAAGAATACAATGAACAAACAAAAGATAATTTGTGTGGTAGGTCCTACCGCTTCGGGTAAAACAGGTCTTGGAATAGAACTTGCAAAATATTTTGACGGCGAGGTGATTTCTGCCGATTCAATGCAGATTTACCGCGATATGCATATCGCATCTGCTGTGCCCGATGAAAATGAAACTCAGGGCATTCCACACCATTTGGTAGAATTTTTGCCATATGGCAGCAGCTATACCGTTGCCGATTATGTTAAATCAGCACGTGAAAAGATAAATGAAGTAGCCGCACGTGGCAAAATGCCGATAATCGTAGGCGGAACGGGGCTTTATATAAATTCACTGGTAAATAACGTTGAATTTATTGATAGTGTGACCGACCTTGAACTTCGGGAACGTATTACGAAAGAGTTTGACCAAGTCGGTGGCGAGGAAATGCTCAGGAGTCTTCATGAGATTGACCCCGAGGCCGCCGAGAAATTGCATGCAAACGATAAGCGTCGAATAATCCGTGCCTTTGAAATTATTGAGAGTACAGGAAACACAAAAAGCTTTAATGATGAAATGTCGATCAGAAACGAGTCTCCGTATGCCGCTTGTATGATAGGCATTACATATCGCGACCGCGAAAAACTTTACGAGCGTATAAATGCCCGCGTAGATATAATGCTTCAAAATGGATTGCTCCACGAAGCAAGGGCGGCATATGATAAAAATTTGGGTGGCGGCGCTGTTCAGGCGATAGGTCACAAAGAATTTTTTGATTACTTTAAAAGCGAAATTATACTTGAGCAGGCAATAGAAAATTTGAAGCGCTCTACACGACGCTATGCCAAGCGACAACTTACGTGGTTCAACAAAGATACCCGTATAAACTGGATATTCAAAGATGAAACTGTGTCCGCCGTTGAAACGGCAATAAAAATAGCAAAGGAAGAGGAAAATTATGTATGACAGCAAAGCGTTAAGAATAATTCTTTGTATAATTGCAGTTGTTTTTATGGGTCACCAGATCTATTCCTTTGCTTACAAGCCTATTACTACCGTGAGCGCCGAATACCATACTGTTACACAGGGTTTTAATATAAACGGAATTGTTATCCGTGAGGAAAAAATAATCGAAAGCAATAAAACGGGCGCGTTACACTTTGTTCTGGCAAATGGTGAACGAGTGGCCAAACACGGTACTATAGCTAATATTTATTCCTCTGCCGATGCATCGGTTACCGTAAACAGAATTGAGCAGTTAAAACTCCGTATTGCTGATATTGAAGAAATGCAGGGCTATAACGATGTTGAGGCTGCCGACATTTCACTTGCCAACAGCAAGGTGAATAATTCACTCAATACAATGATTCGTGGTACTTCGGCTGGCGATTTTTCTTCCTTTGAAGCGGATTCTGCCGAACTGCTTACCAACATCAGCCGCAGACAGATGATAACAGGTGAGCAAACCGATTTTTCTGAGCGACTTAATGAACTGAAAACCGAACTTGATAGCCTTAATGCTTCGCTTCCGCAACCGGTAGGTAGTATTACTACCAATGAATCGGGATATTTTGTATCCGGTGTAGACGGATATGAAACCGTGCTTTCGTGTGAAAACATCGATTTGGTAACACCGGAGTATCTTGATTCGTTAAAGGCAGACAACATACAGCAAAACGCTATAGGAAAAATTGTTTCGGGCTATACGTGGTATATAGCGGCAAAGGTTGACATAAGTGAGTCGGTAAAGTATAAGACTGGTGACAAACTCACCTTAAAAACCAACATTAAATCAACCCCTGAACTTAACGTTGTGCTCGAAAAAATTAACACGTCAGATAGTGGCAACACAGCGGTTATGGTCTTTTCTTGCCAGCAGATGAACAGTGAGTTGGCATCAATGAGAAAAGGCGCTTTTACCATAATAAACAGCACCTATTCAGGACTTAAAATTCCCACTAAGTCACTGCGAGTGCAAGAGGGTAAAACAGGTGTGTTTGTACGGTCGGGTATGACGGTTAAATTCGTGGGCGTAAATGTTATTTATCGTACCGACGAATATATCATTTGCGAGCAGCAAGCAAGCAATGATACTGTACTTCGATTGTATGATGACGTAGTTGTTAAAGGAAAGAGGCTCTATGATGGAAAAATCATCGAATAGCATTTTTGATGAAAATTACAGTATAATTACCGATAATATTGCACGTGCAGCAGAAAAATCGGGAAGAAAATATGAAGACATAATTCTGCTTGCTGCAACCAAAACGGTAGACGTTGACGTTATAAATCACGCGATAGAATCGGGCGTTAAATATATCGGTGAAAATCGTGTGCAGGAATTTTTGTCTAAATATGAAGATTATCTTCCGGTTAACCGACATTTTATAGGTCATTTACAGACCAATAAGGTAAAGGATATAATTGACAAAGTATCTCTTATACACTCGGTTGATTCATATCATCTGGCAGAGGAAATATCAAAGCAGGCAACAAAGCGAAATATAACGGTAGATATTTTGCTTGAAATAAACATAGGTGACGAGCAAAGTAAATCGGGATTTTGCTATGACGAAGCTATAGATGCGGTCGAAAAAATTTCAAAACTTGAGGGCATTAAAATCAAAGGCCTTATGGCAATACCGCCTATATGCGAAAATCCTCAGCAAAACAGACCGTATTTTGCAAAAATGAAGAAACTGTTTATTGACATTGGGCTTAAAAAAATAGATAATAGTAGTATGGATATTTTGTCTATGGGTATGTCGGATGACTATGAGGTTGCAATCCAAGAGGGCGCCACAATGGTGCGTCTTGGTACCGCACTTTTCGGTAGACGGAATTACAATATATAATTACTGAAAATAAAGGAAGTGTATTATGAGTATCTGGGATAAAATCAAGGACATTATGGTAATCTCTGACGACGAGGATTACGAAGAAGAATCAACAAGGGAATCTGAAATTCAGGCGCGTGAAAAGGTAACAGAAGAACCTGTTTATGCACCAAAAAAAGAAGCGCCTGCAAGACTTATAAAATCAAAGGTAGTAAACTATTCGGGAGGTAACAGCGGAATGCAGGTAGTACTTGTAAAGCCCAACCACTTTGAAGAGGTAAAAAGCATTGTTGATTATCTTAATGAAGGTAAAACAGTAGTGCTCAATCTTGAGGAAACACCAACCGATATACAGCGTCGAATGGTAGATTTTTTAAGCGGTGCTGCGTATGCTATCGGCGGCAATATGAGAAAGGTTGCCAGATGTACCTTTATGGTTGCAGCCCGTGGCGTAGACGTTATGGGTGAGCTTTTACCCGATGATTTTGACGACGGAAAGATTTATTTTTAATGGATATTAAACTCTTGCCTGCAAGGGTTGATGATTTAAAAGAAATCAGCCGAAAATCAAACGCGCCAAAGTTTATCGGTTTTTTAACTCCTGAAGAAGCGGCGGTTGCGATAAAATGTTTTAAACACGGCGAAAATTATCGTTTGTGCGGGGGATATGAGGGTTCCGAGCGCGTTATGCTTGGTGTGTTGCCCGATTGGTGCGATGAGCCGTTTTTTCCTATAAAACCTATAACCTTTACATACCGTGATTGCGATAGGCTTTCTCATCGGGATTTTTTGGGCGCGTTGATGTCACTTGGTGTTACAAGGGAATCAATCGGCGATATACTCTTGGAAAACGGAAGAACTGTTGTGTTTGTAGCGGATGAAATTTCAAAATTCGTTATGACTCAACTTAGCAAGGTTGGTAATGTTGGAGTTACACTTTCCGAGGGTTATTGCGACCCACTACCGCAAGTAGGCGAGAAACAGTCATTTAGTACAACGGTTGCATCAACCCGTATTGACGGTGTTGTGGCGGCTATTTGTAATATGTCACGGAATGGCGCGACAGAAAAAATAGCCGATGGGTTTGTTTCGGTAAATTCAGTTTGTGTCACAAAGTCCACAATTTCGGTTAAAGCCGGTGACAAAATTACGATAAGGAAAAAAGGCAGATTTGAAATAATTTCCTGCGACGGTTATTCAAAATCGGGTAGAATTATTTTAAAATACAATAAATACGTATAGGGAGAAAAATATGTTAAGTGCAAATGAAATAAGAAACGTGCGTTTTTCAACTGCTATGGGCGGCTACAAAAAGGAAGAGGTTGATATTCTTCTTGATAAGGTAGAGGCAGACTATGAGCTGTTTGAGCGTACTTTACGTGATATGAATAATAAAATTGGCGAGCTTAAAACCGAACTCGAAGACAGCAAAAGCGCCGGTGGCAGTATACAAAACGTTCTTATCAGTGCGCAAAAACTGGCTGACCAGATAGTTGAAGAAGCAAAGCAGAAAAGTAAAGAAATTATAGAAACAGCTGAAGCAAGCATTGAAAAAATCAGCGAGCAGGAAAAAGAACTTACAAGCGCTTTTGATAAAAAAGCAGGCGAGCGTAAGGATGCACTTCAAAATGATATTGAAAAAATCATTGCCAATGCCGAGAAAAAACAGGCTGCGGTTGAAAGTGCTACACAGGATTGCATAAATCGTCAGCAACTTTTGTTTGACAAATTAAAGATAGAAATTGCTGCATTTAAATCAGAAATTACCGCAAAATATAAAGAGCATCTCGAACTGCTTTCAAGCCTACCCGATACTGTACCCAGTGATCCTGCAGAGATTGCTGCGGCTGTATCAATGACGTTTGATGGCCTTCCTACTGTGGAGGAATATGCTCAGAATCCACAACCTATTGAAAGTGCTTCTGAAGAGGTAGAAGAAACCGAGGCAGAGGAAGTAGTGGAATATCGTGCGGAAAATCAAGTTGCGTCCACCGGATTTGTTATCAATTCGGATGAATTCGATATTGATGATGACGCGGATGCTGACGAGTAAGCTTTAATTTGAATTTTAGGAGTGCGTAAAAGGTGATAACATACATCTTAGCGGCAATCACGGGCACGTTGTTGTTGGCTGCCGATCAACTCACCAAGGTCTATGTTCAGAATAATTTTGAAATGGCAAAGTCTTATGAGTTTTTACCGGGCCTTATCGACATAACGTATATTTATAACGATGGCGGCGCATGGGGTATGCTTGGTGGCTACACCTGGTTGTTGCTTTCGGTGACTATTGTTGTTATGTTGGTTTGTATAGCGTTATTGCTTAAATACGGCACAACGGATAAACTGATGTTTTGGGCAATAGTCTTCGTTTTGTCGGGTGGTGTCGGTAATATGATTGACCGTATATTCCGCGACGGCAAGGTAATAGATTTTCTGCATTTTGAATTCTGGCCCACATTTCCGGTGTTTAACGTTGCCGATTGCGCTATAGTTATAGGCGCGGGACTTCTTATGTTCTATTTCTTTAAAGGAATTATAGACGAGGAAAAACAAAAGCGCAGTGTTGTTGCAGCAGAAAAATCACAAGAAAATGAAAACGTATAATTACATTTTTGACGACGGCGAAAGCCGCCGTCTTGATGTGTTTTTAGCGGAAAAAGCAGAGGTTACACGTTCTTATGCGGCAACACTTATTGAAGATGGTAACGTTTTAGTGAATGGTAAAATTGCTGCTAAAAACACAAAGCTAAAAAATGACGACAGAATAGATATAACTATCCCCGACCCGCAGGAATACACGGCAGAACCCGAAAATATACCGATTGATATTGTTTACGAGGACGAACATTTACTTGTGGTAAATAAGCCTAAAGATATGGTGGTGCACCCTGCTGCAGGCAACTACAGCGGTACACTTGTAAATGCTATACTTTATCATTGTGGGGACAGTCTTTCAGGTATTAACGGTGTTATGCGACCGGGAATACTGCATCGTATAGATAAAAACACAAGCGGACTGTTGCTGGTTGCGAAAAATGATAATGCTCATAACTTTTTAGCTGAGCAAATAAAGGAACACTCGCTTACACGCGAGTATGAGGCTGTCGTTTATCGAAATTTGAAAAACGATAGCGGTACTGTAAACGCGCCGATAGCCCGACATCCTGTAAAGCGTAAACAAATGGCCATAGTGGCAGGTGGCAAAGATGCGGTAACGCATTACGCTGTGCTTGAGCGTTTTGGCGATTTTACGCACGTGCGATTACGTCTTGAAACGGGTAGAACTCATCAGATTCGTGTGCATATGGCATCTATCGGTCACCCTGTAGCAGGCGACGACGTTTACGGACCAAAAAAGGTAATAACAAAGCTCAGTGGTCAGTGCTTGCACGCTCGTAAAATCGGGTTCATTCATCCCGCGACGCAAGAATATATGGAATTTACAAGCGAATTGCCCGAGTATTTCAAGAAATTTTTAAACGAGTGCAGAGGTAAATAAAATGGGTTTATTTGATGGCTGTTTACTTGCCTGCGATATAGATGGTACTTTAATTATAAATGATTTTATTCCGCAAAAAAATATTGATAAAATAAGATATTTTGTAAGCGAAGGCGGGCACTTTTGCCTTGCTACAGGTAGAACTGCGGGTGCTATATCACACGCTACAAGTAAGCTTGAGTGTATATCGCCGTCCATAGTAGCCAACGGCAGTATGATTTACGATATAAAAAATGACAGGTCGATTTATGAGGTTTTTGTACCGCAAAGTGATTGTCGTATAGTAAAGGCAGTAATTGACGGCTGCAAAACGGTGGGTGTTGAAGCGCATACAGGTAAAAAGGTTATTTTGCTTAACGAAAGTCAGGAAACAATCGACCACGAAAAATACGAAAATATTGATGCAATTTCTCTTGATTATGAGGCGGCTCTACAGTATAATTGGAACAAGGTTTTATATCTTTTTACCGATTTGGATGAGGCAAAAAAGGTCAAAGAAATTATCGCAAGCTTTACTCACGATTCGGAGTTTGTAGATACCTCAGCAATGATTGACGGTAAACGCCGTTATTACTACGAGCAGGTACCAAAAAACGTTTCAAAATCTACGACTCTAAAAATACTTTGTGATAAGTTGAATATAAAAGAAGGCTGCTGTTTTGCAATAGGCGATTACTACAACGACGTTGGAATGATAAAGGCAGCCGACATAGGCGCTACGCTTATTGATTCGCCTGATGAAGTAAAAAATGCCGCTGACATAGTGGTAGGAGCTGCACAAAACGGCGCTGTTGCCGACTTTATAGATTATCTCACCGAAAGGATGTTAAACAATGGATGCAATTAGCAAAAAACAATTAGAAGAAATTGCTTGCAAGGTGCGTATCGGTATTATCGAGGGCGTACACGCGGCAAAAGCGGGTCACCCGGGTGGTTCACTCTCGATAGCAGAGATACTTACATATCTCTATTTTAAAGAGATGAGCATTGACCCACAAAATCCAAAGGATGCAAAACGTGACCGCTTTGTTCTTTCAAAAGGACATGCTGCTCCCGCACTTTACGCAACACTCGCTTTACGTGGATTTTTTCCCGTTGATGAGCTTATCACCCTTCGTCAGATAGGTTCACGTCTTCAGGGTCACCCCGATATGAAAAATATTCCAGGTGTTGATATGTCAACAGGCTCTCTTGGTCAGGGCATTTCAACTGCGGTTGGTATGGCACTTTCATCCAAGCATTTCGGTGATAATTATAACGTTTATACCGTTCTCGGCGACGGTGAAATAGAGGAAGGTCAGGTTTGGGAGGCTGCAATGTTTGCAAGCAATAAAGGCCTTTCTAACCTTACTGCATTTATTGACCTTAACAATTTGCAGATTGACGGTACTATCGATGAAGTAAACAGTGCTAAGCCCGTTGACAAAAAGTTTGAGGCATTCGGCTGGCACGTAATTACCATTGACGGTCACGATTACGATGCTATTGAAGCAGCGCTCCAGGAAGCAAAAACAGTAGATAAGCCTGTAGCAATTATTGCTAATACCATAAAGGGTAAGGGCGTATCTTATATGGAAAATGCGGTTAACTGGCACGGTGCCGCACCTAATGACGAGCTTTATGCCGTAGCTATGGAAGAACTTACAGCAGCACTTGCTGCATTTAACTAAGGAGGTGGCGAAGATGGCAGAAATTAAAACAGTTGCAACACGTGTAGGCTTTGGTGAAACATTGGTAGAACTTGGCGCTGAACGTGATGATTTTATTGTAATGGACGCTGACCTTGCAGCCGCCACACAGACAGGTAAATTTAAAAAGGCATATCCCGACCGTTTTTATAACTGCGGTATTGCCGAGCAAAATATGGTAAGCATTGCGGCAGGTATTGCGGCAACAGGCAAAAAGGTGGTTGTAAGCTCCTTTGCTATGTTTGCGGCAGGTCGTGCTTTCGAGCAGGTTCGCAACTCGGTAGGCTATCCGCACCTTAATGTAATTATCGGCGCAACACACGCAGGCATTTCGGTTGGTGAAGACGGTGCTACACACCAGTGCAACGAGGATATCGCACTTATGCGTACCATCCCCGGTATGACAATTATTAACCCCGCCGACGATACCGAGGCTCGTCTTGCAGTTCGCGCAGCGTTTGAGTGCGACGGCCCCGTTTATATGCGATTTGGTCGTCTTGCAGTGCCGGTTGTATTTGATAATGACTATAATTTCCAGATTGGTAAGGGCGTTGAGCTTCGCGAGGGTAACGACGTTACAATTATTGCAACAGGTCTTATGGTTAAGGAAGCGCTTGAAGCGTATGATTTACTTAAAGCCGAGGGTATTAACGCTCGCATTATCAATATGGCAACAATCAAGCCTATTGATCGCGATATTATTATTAAAGCAGCAAAAGAGACTGGCGCTATTGTTACCGCCGAAGAGCATTCGGTAATTGGTGGTCTTGGTTCTGCAGTCAGCGAAGTTGTTTGCGAAACCGTACCCGTACCAGTTGTAAAGCTTGGTGTATACGATACCTTTGGTCACTCGGGTCCTGCAGCAAAACTCTTGGACGAGTTCGGTCTCCGCGCTGTAAACATCGTAGAAAAAGCAAAACAAGCAATAGCACTTAAAAAGTAATGCACAATAAATAGAACAAAAGACACTGCATTAAGCGGTGTCTTTTGTCTTTCACATTGAATTAAACAAATCGTTTAGTTTTAATACAGTATCAATTTGTTTTCTTGTTAAATAATCTTCTACACCTTTCAAAAACTCGAATTCGGTTATAATAGAACTGCCGCAGTTTTTATCATACTGCGCAAGAGATAACAAATATGTAATACAGTTAAGTTCAAATATAAGATTTTCTAATTCATCAAGCCGACTTCTTTTTATTTCAGCCACAATAACACTTCCTTTAAGAATATGATACCACAGTGTGGGGAACGACCTATGTGTCGTTCCGCGGTCGAGCACGCAGGCTCGACCCTACGATAAAAACGATAGCCTCTGCTTTTGATTCGAAGCAGAGGCTTTAACTTTTAATAATTGTGCATTATGCATTATGCACCCAGCATTGTGCATTTTTTAAAAAACTCCGGCACTTGAGCAAGCACTATTGCCGCGAATACAAGTAAGCATCCGATAATTTCATTGCCTTTCAGTGCGTTGCCTGTAATTACCCAACCGCCAAGGGCGGCAAATACGCTTTCTAAGCTCATAGAAAGTGATGCGATTGCGGGTTCGGCATATTTCTGACCTACAATCTGCAACGTATATGCAATACCGCTTGATACAATACCCATATACAAAATCTCGGGAATTACCGAAACAATGCCTTGAATATTTATTAAATCAAGTTCAAATATAAGTGCCATTATACCTGAAATAATAGCGGCAAAAACAAACTGAAAGGCCGAAAGTCGCACACCGCCTACGGCATCGCAATATTTATCTATTACGATAATATGTAGTGAAAATGTGAATGTGCAACCAAGTACTAGTATATCGGCAAGATAAAAGCCACCTATGCCTTCAAAAAGGCATAGCATATAAAATCCGCCAATTGCCACAAGCGCCGAAATCCATACTATTAAAGGCACTTTTTTTCTTACAAAAACCGATAAAATCGGAACGACGATTACGTATAATGCGGTAATAAATCCCGAACGCGCTTCTACAGGTGCGCCGTCAGGGTAGGCGGCAATACCAAACTGTTGAAAATTTGTAGAAACAGCGAGCGCTATACCACAAAGAATGCTTCCCGTAAGCAACAGTTTTTTGTCCATAGTTTTAGGAACTATTACATAGTCTTTATTTTTAATAGACATAACAGCCATAAATCCAAACAGGAACAACGCGCCTATTATTGAACGAAGGCAGTTAAACGTAAATGGTGGTATTTTATCTGCGGCACGGTTTTGTACCACAAAGGCAAGTCCCCAAAGCAGTGCCGCAAGGCATAGTATAAGACTGCCCTTTAAATTGCTTTTTTTAGTCATTGTTTAACTTGTCCTTTCTCATGGTAAGGGAAATACGTTTTTTGACAGGATCTACCGATAGTACCCATACGGTTACAATATCGCCAACCTTAAGCGCTTCTGACGGATGCTTTATAAAGCGGTTGGTTATCTGTGATATATGAACAAGACCGTCCTGATGAACGCCAATATCTACAAATGCACCAAAGTCTATAACGTTGCGCACAGTGCCTGTAAGCTCCATACCTACTTTCAGGTCTTCCATACTCATAATATCTTGTCGAAGCATAGGTGGTGGTAACTCGTCACGTGGGTCACGACCGGGCTTTTCAAGTTCTTTTGCAATATCAATAAGTGTTGGTACACCAATACCCAGTTCGGCTGCCATCGCTTCGGCGCCGCGGGTTTCTACCTGCTCGGTTATACCGCTTATTTTACGCTCGGCAACGTCTTTTTCGCTAAAACCACACAACTTTAAAAGATTAGTTGCGGCATCGTAACTTTCGGGGTGAACGCTTGTGTTATCGAGTGCTTTTTTACCGCCTATAATACGCAAGAATCCTGCGCATTGTTCGTACGCTTTAGGACCAAGTTTAGATACTTTTTTAAGCTGTGCACGGTCGGTGAATACACCGTTTTCTTCACGGTAAGCGACTATGTTTTTGGCAATTGCCGAGTTGATACCCGACACTCGTGAAAGTAATTGTACTGACGCTGTGTTAAGGTCAACGCCAACCGAGTTTACGCAGTATTCAATAACGCCGTCAAGGCTCGTTGCAAGTTCACGCTCGGGCATATCGTGCTGATATTGTCCGACGCCTATTGCCTTGGGTTCTATTTTTACAAGTTCTGCCAAGGGGTCTTGCATACGGCGGGCAATTGAAACAGCACTACGAAGCGCTACGTCAAACTGCGGGAATTCTTCTGCCGCAAGTTTTGATGCAGAATAAACACTCGCACCTGCTTCGCTTACTACCATATAATTAAGTCCGTCGTCGATTTCTTTTATAACCTCGGCGGCAAAGCACTCGGTTTCGTGGCTTGCAGTACCGTTACCGATAGCAAAGGTGCGAACATTGTGCTTTTTAACAAGGTTTTTAATTATTTTCTTGGCTTCATCTATTTTATTGTGTGGCGGTACGGGGTATATAACACCGGTATCAAGCACCTTGCCGGTGCCATCTACAACAGCAACCTTACAACCTGTACGGTAACCGGGGTCAAGACCTATTGTTACGGTATCTTTAACAGGCGGTTGCATAAGCAGTTGCTGTAAGTTTTGTGAGAAAACTTTTATAGCATCAGTACTTGCTTTTTCGGTAAGAGCGTTTCTCATTTCGCGCTCGATAGAGGGAAATATAAGACGTGTGTAAGCGTCCTCTGCCGCTTCTTTTACCGCATCCGTACAGGGCGAACCCTCTTTGATATGGTCGCGACTGATTATAAACATAGCCTTTTCACGTTCAAATTCAACCGAAACCTTTAAAAATTCTTCCTTTTCACCACGGTTTATAGCAAGCACACGGTGGTTTGCGATTTTAGACAGCGGCTCGCGAAAATCGGCGTACATTTCATAAACGTCAAGTTCTTCGCCTGCGGCCTTTGATACGAGTATGCCGTGCGCCATACATACAAAACGCATACGCTTTCTTATATCAGCGTCATCACTTATCATTTCGGCAATAATATCTTTAGCGCCTTGTAATGCATCTTCGGCGGTTTCTACACCCAATTCCGCATTTATAAAATCAGCCGCTAACTCGAGTGGTTGTGCGCTGTCAGGTGTTTGCGCGTATATTAAATCAGCAAGAGGAGAAAGCCCCTTTTCTTTTGCTACCGATGCGCGTGTTTTACGCTTTTTCTTATAAGGACGGTAAAGGTCATCAAGCTCGGTAAGAGTAGCTGCGGCATCTATAGCGGCGGCAAGCTCTTCGGTTAGTGCGCCTTGTTCTTCAATTGCCACTTTATATTTTTCTGCAGTTTCCTGCAGATTTCTTAAATAAGCAAGTCTTTCGGACAGCGCACGCAAAATTTGGTCGTCAAGACTACCCGTTACTTCCTTGCGGTAACGCGCAATAAAAGGGACGGTATTTCCTTCGTCGAGTAGTTTTACAGCGGCTTCTGTCTGCCATAATTTTAAATTTAATTCGCTTGTAAGTTTTTCTAAAATATTCATTTTTAAACTCCGTTTTTAAAATATGACACATTATACCATAAAATGCACCATTTAGTAAATAATAATATTGCTTTTTTATGACAAAAAATGTATAATACTTGTGTATGTATACAAATTATGGAGGATGTAAATGCTACAGCTTAAAAATATTTCTTTTTCTGCTGAAAACGAAGACGGTAAAAAAGAAATTTTAAAGGATATTTCAATGGACATCACCGACGGTTTTCTTGCAATTACGGGACCAAATGGTGGTGGTAAGTCAACACTTGCTAAAATTATCGCAGGTATTATAAAACCCACAAGTGGTCAGATTTTGCTTGACGGTGAGGATATAACCGAACTGTCGATTACCGAAAGAGCACATAAAGGTATCAGCTTTGCTTTTCAGCAGCCCGTGCGTTTTAAGGGTATTACCGTAAACGACCTTGTCCGTTTAGCGTCGGGCAAGGAAATTACCATGTCAGAGGCTTGCGACTATTTGTCGCAGGTTGGTCTTTGCGCACGTGATTATATCAACCGTGAGGTTAACGCATCGCTTTCTGGCGGCGAGCTTAAAAGAATAGAAATTGCTACCGTTTTGGCGCGTGGCACTGTAGTTTCGCTTTTTGACGAGCCCGAGGCAGGCATCGACCTGTGGAGTTTTGGCAATCTTATAAACGTGTTTGAAAAAATGCATGAAACGCTTGGCGGTTCTATTATTATAATCTCTCATCAGGAACGTATTCTTAATATTGCCGACAAGGTTGCAGTATTATCCGCAGGAGAGCTTAAATCCTACGGTGACCGTGACGATATTTTGCCCGAACTTTTGGGCAAAACCAACGCGGTTTGTCCTGTGCTTACCAATAATATGAAGGGGGCGCAGTAATGAACGATATTCAAAAAGATTTGCTTAAAATTATTGCCGATATGGATGGCGCTGTAAGCGGTGCTTTCAACATTCGTGCAAACGGCTCTTTGGCAGAACGTCACACAACAGAAAGCGTTGATATAAAAACCAAGACCGATAAAGATGGTATTGATATTATTATCCGTCCCGGTACCAAGGGCGAGACTATACACATTCCTGTTATTATAAGTGAAAGCGGTGTAAATGATCTGGTTTACAACGATTTTATAATCGGTGAAGACTCAGACGTTACAATTATGGCAGGTTGCGGTATTCATAACTGTGGCAGCGAAGAATCCCGCCACGACGGTATCCATAGCTTTTTTGTTGGTAAAAACGCAAAAGTAAAATATATTGAGCGTCACTATGGCGAGGGCGATGGTACGGGTGGCAAAAATATGAATCCTACCACCGTTGTAAACATTGCTGAGGGCGGTTATATGGAGATGGAAACCAGCCAGATAAAAGGCATTGACAACACAACTCGTGTAACACGCGCTACACTCGATGCCGATGCTACGCTCATAATCCGTGAAAAACTTATGACACACGGTACTCAGCGTGCGGACACCGACTTTTCGGTTGATATGAACGGTGAAAACAGTAGTGCTAACGTTGTATCACGCTCGGTAGCAACAGACGATTCCGTACAGGTTTACCGTTCTAATATAAACGGTAATAACAAGTGTCACGGACATACCGAATGTGATGCGATTATTATGGCTAATGCGCGTGTCAGCGCAATTCCGGAAATAAACGCAAATCACATTGATGCGTCACTCATTCACGAGGCAGCGATCGGTAAGATTGCGGGTGAACAGCTTATAAAGCTTATGACTTTGGGTCTTACAGAAAAACAGGCCGAAGAAGAAATTGTAAACGGCTTCTTAAAATAAAAAATATATTGATAATTATCAAATTAAATGGTATTATTAAAATGTTAAAACTTGTATGAAAGGGGCATTTTATGAGTGCTGATAATATGATTTCGGCTTCAATTGTTACTTACAACGATAAAGAACGTGCCCCTGCAACTGTTGAAAGTATTGTTCAGAATACCAAGAAATATCCGTTAAAGCTTTACGTTATTGATAACGCATCAAGTGACGGCACGACCGAATTGATAGAAAAAACAGGACAGGCAACAGTTATCAGAAATGATAGAAATCTTGGCTTTGGCGCGGCGCACAACAGGGTGCTTGAGAGACAACTTGGCAAATACCATTTTGTGATAAATCCTGATATAACAATAAATACCGACGTTCTTTCGGATATGGTGGATTATTTTGAAAGCAATCCTGACGTTGCTATGGCAATGCCGAAAATACTCAATACCGATGGCAGCGAACAAAAATTACCCAAGGAACGTCCAACCTTTAAAAGATTGTTTTTTGGTAGGTTGTCGGACAAAATCCGCGGTGAATATGTCTGGGCAGAAAAGCAAATAACCGAGCCTACCGAAATAGATTTTTGCACAGGTTGTTTCTTTTGTATCAGAACCGATGTGTTCAAAAAACTGCTTGGCTTCGACACGCGGTATTTTATGTATCTTGAGGATGCTGATTTGGCACTTAAAGCCAAGTCGAAAGGCAAGGTAATGATGCTGCCTCAATTTACTGTCAATCACGCGTGGGAACGCGAAAGTTCAAAAAGTTTAAAATATTTATTCATTCATATTATTTCTTGCTTTAAATTTTTGTTTAAATGGAGGGGTAAGTTTAAATGAAAATAATGATTACAGGTTGTCACGGTCAGCTGGGTAATGAGTTGCAATCAATTCTCTCAAGCGGCAAGAGTGAGATTGGCACAGTACCCGAGGGTGTGATTGGTGCAGAGGTTTTACCTGTTGATATTGATACGCTTGACATTTCCGATATGGCGGCTGTAAGCGATTACGTTAACACTAACTGCCCTGACGTGATTATCAACTGTGCGGCTATGACCAACGTTGACGGTTGCGAAAGCGATTATCAGACAGCGTTTAAGGTTAATGCTTTAGGTGTTAAAAACCTGGCCGTATGCGCTGAAAATATCGGTGCAAAGTTTATTCACTTATCTACCGACTACGTATTTGCAGGCAACGGTACAAAGCCTTATTGCGAGTGGGACAAGGTAGATCCACAAAGCGTTTACGGCGCATCAAAGGCTTTGGGAGAGAAGTATGCTTTAAGTTTTTGTAAACGCTCCTTTGTAGTGCGTACTTCATGGCTTTATGGTTATATTGGTAAAAACTTTGTTAAGACTGTGCGCCGTGTAATAAAGGCAAACGGTGGCATTGGTGTTGTGTGTGACCAGCGCGGCAACCCAACCAATGCAAACGACCTGGCACATCATCTTTTGAAACTGGCTGTAACAGAAGAATATGGTATCTATCACTGCACGGGTGAGGGCGAATGCTCTTGGTATGATTTTGCAGTTAAAATTGCTGAATATTCAGGTCTTGGTGATACCGTAACGCCTTGCACTACCGAAGAGTATAACGAAAAATTCAACGTACCTACAAAACGGCCCGAATACTCATCACTTCGTAACTTGGCGCTCGAATGTACAGTCGGAAATGAAATGCGCGATTGGGAGATCGCTTTAAAAGAATATATATCAAAGGTGGAGGACTAACACTATGAAAACCTATTTAGTAACAGGCGGCGCAGGCTTTATTGGCTCAAACTTTGTAATCTATATGCTCGGTAAATACGACGACATAAAGATTATCAACGTAGACAAGCTTACCTATGCAGGTAACCTTGAAAACCTTAAGAGCGTAGAAAACGATCCACGTTACAGCTTTGTTCAGGCTGACATCTGCGACAGAGAGGCTATCTCTAAAATCTTTGCTGAAAACGAAATTGATTACGTTGTAAACTTTGCGGCAGAAAGTCATGTTGACCGCTCTATCACAAACCCTGAAATATTTGTTAAGACAAACGTTGAAGGTACAGTAAATATGCTCCAATGCGCTAAGGTCGCTTGGACTATCGGTGACGATCAGTACAAAGAGGGTGTAAAGTATCTTCAGGTTTCTACCGATGAGGTTTACGGTTCTTTGGGCGAGACAGGCTATTTTATGGAGACCACTCCGCTTGACCCGCACTCACCATATTCATCATCAAAAGCATCGGCAGACTTTTTTGTAAAAGCATTTGGCGATACATACAAGTTCCCGATAAATATTACTCGTTGCTCCAACAACTATGGTCCGTTCCAGTTCCCTGAAAAACTTATTCCTCTTATTATGAATAATACTTTACAGCACAAGGACCTTCCTGTTTATGGTGACGGTATGCAGATTCGTGACTGGCTTTATGTTGAAGACCACTGTAAAGCTATTGATATGGTAATAAACGGTGGCAGACTTGGTGAAGTTTACAACGTTGGCGGTCACAATGAAAAACCAAACATCTTTATCGTTAAGTCAATCATTGAATACATTAAAGAAAACGTGGACTCAACCGTTGGCGAGCATATGATTAAGCACGTTACCGACCGTAAGGGTCACGATCGTCGTTACGGTATTGATCCTCAGAAGATTAAGGACGAGCTTGGTTGGTACCCTGAAACCTGTTTTGAGGTTGGTATCAAGAAAACTCTTAAATGGTATCTTGACAATAAAGAATGGTTTGACAACGTAACAAGTGGTGCTTATCAGAAGTATTATGAAACAATGTACAGCGGAAAAGAGGAGCTTTAATGGGCAAGTTTAATTTTATTAAAACCTCAATTGACGGCGTTGTAATTATTGAACCTGCTGTTCATGGAGATAACCGCGGATATTTTATGGAGACATATCAGAAAGAAGATTTTAAGGCAGGCGGTATTGATATTGACTTTGTTCAGGACAATCAGTCAATGTCTACCAAAGGCGTTCTTCGTGGTATGCATCTTCAAAAGAATTTTCCACAGACAAAACTGGTTCGTTGTATCCGGGGTGAAGTGTTTGACGTTTGTGTTGACCTACGTGAAGGTTCACCAACATTTGGCAAGTGGGAGGGCGTTATCCTTTCTGACGAAAACAAGCGTCAGTTTTTGGTGCCAAAGGGATTTGCACACGGCTTTGTAGTGCTTTCTGATGAGGCAGAATTCTGCTATAAGGTTGATGATTATTATCATCCCAATGACGAAGTAGGCTTTATGTGGAATGATCCCGATTTTGGTATCGAGTGGCCAATTCCTGCTGATATGGAGATAATTCTTTCAGATAAAGATAAGGTTCACGCTCCGTTCAGCGAATATAAGAAAAATAAATAATTAAATAAACCTCCCAAACATGGTTAAACTAACCGTGAAGGGAGGTTTTATTTTTATGCAGAAAGGTAACGGTATGTCATTTGTAAAAGGAATGGGCGCGGGTATGCTTGCGGGAGCTACAGCAGTGGTTGTCGGTAAGATGGTAATGCAGGATAAGCATAACGTGTCGAAAGGTTCTGCCAAGGTGGTAAAAGCTGTTGGTGAAATAGTAGACGGAGTGCAGACAATATTCAAGTAAAATAAAAACCTCTGTTTTTAAACAGAGGTTTTATTCTTTTTGGATTTTAAAAATACAAAAGGTAACACCAAGGCGGAAACTATTATACCCGCCGCGATATCAATTACGGAATGTTGTTTTAAAAATACCGTCGACACACATACCAAAGCGGCTATAACAATCATTATCACCCGCCACGTGATGCTCGAAAAATGTTTTGAATTCCACATAGAAATAAGCATTCCTATACTAAACACTACGTGAAGCGAAGGGCATACGTTGGTGTTGGTGTCGGCAACGTAAATGCCGTCTCTCATAATATTTACAAAAAAGTTATCGCGTACAAAGGTATCGGGGCGCAGATTTTGTTCGCTTGGAAAAAGTATAAAAAGGGCAAAACTTATAGCACTTGACAAACACAAAAATTTGTAAAATCTTTTGAAAGTAGATACATCATAAAAAAGTCCGTACAGTGATACGAATGCCAGCAGTCCATACCATAAAAAATATGGTATTACAAAAAATTCACAAAATGGAATACGGTCGTCAAGCGAACAGTACATATTATATACAGGAACAATATATTTTTCGGTTAAAATGAAAAGAGTTAAATACACAGGCCAGAACAATATATAAAACAAGTGACGAAATTTTTCACTTGTAATATTTTTTAAATTTAAGTCGCGATAGTATTCAAACATTTTATCACCCCTTACATGGAAGATTTTATCACTAACTAAATAAAAAAACAATAGAAATTTGATGAACAAAATATTATGGAAAAATTAATTTTCGATGGGGTGAATTTGGGACAGTGAAAAAAGTAAAATAAAATTGTAAAAAGTGCTTGACAAATGTCGAACACTTGGTTATAATAAAAATACAGAAAACGAACAAATGTTCGGCGGAGGAAAACTTATGAATTTACAGGGAACTTTACTTACGATATTTGAAATGGCACTTGTGGCTTTTGCTATTTGGGCAGTATTTCACGAGGATAGATTTATCGCTTTTGAGGAGCGTATTGTAGCGCGCTTTCGTCGACGTAATTTCAAGGTAATCGAGGGCAACAACGTTACAAAAAGCTATTACCCCGTAAACGACCGTCGCGCATAACGGCTGCGACTGGGTATCTTTGTTGAAGGTCAGTCATTTTAAAATACTCTTTCTTTATGCAAAAAGGGGCGGGATTTTTCCTGCCTCTTTTTGTTGCAATATAAAGCAATATGTGTTAAAATTTCAACTTGGAATTATACAAATTTTCAGGAGCAATTTATGTTTAAAAAACTTATTGGTACAAAGGAATTTTACAGACGCGTGTTTGTACTTACAATTCCTATTATGATACAGCAGGGTATTACAAACTTTGTCAATATGCTCGACAACGTTATGGTCGGCACCGTCGGTCAGGCGCAGTCCACAGGCGTTGCGGTTTCGAATCAGCTTATGTTTGTGTTTAACCTGTGCATATTCGGTGCAATTTCGGGTGCTGGAATATTTGGTGCGCAGTATTTTGGTAAAGGTGATATCGATGGTGTAAAGCAGACCTTCCGTTTCAAGATAATCTTCTGTACGCTGCTTGCCACAATTGGTATATTGTTGTTATATTTTAAAGGCGAAGACCTTATAATGCTTTATCTTAATGAGGAAGATAACGCCACGCTTGCTGCCGAGTCGTTAAGGTTTGCTAAAAGTTATCTTTATATAATGCTCGTCGGTCTTATCCCGTACACCATTTCGCAGTGTTATGGTACAACATTGCGCGAAACAGGAGAGGGCACAGTACCAATGATTGCAGGCGTGTTGGCGGTCTTTGTAAACCTGTCGCTTAACTACGTGCTTATTTTTGGTGAATTTGGCGCGCCAAAGCTTGGGGTAAACGGAGCGGCTATTGCAACGGTGGTATCACGTTTTGTTGAACTTGCCTTTCTGGTAGGCTATACGTTTGTAAAACGTGAAAAGTGTATATTTATACTTGAAGGTTGGAAAAGTCCATATATATCACTGTCACTCATAGGCGAAATATTTAAAAAAGGTATGCCTCTTATGGTAAACGAGGCGTTATGGGCATCGGGTATTGCAACGGTTAACGGATTTTATGCTCAGCGAGGACTTGATGTTGTTGCGGCAAACAATATATCACAAACGTTTTTCAACGTCTTTTCGGTTGCGTTTATGGCAATTGGTATAGCGATAGGCATACTTTTAGGCCACGATTTAGGAAGCGGTAAGGCCGCCGACGAAATAAAGGATACCGCCTTTAAGTCAATCGCGTTTTCAGTTTTTGTAAGCGTTATTATTGCAATAATTTACGCTTTTGCCGCAATATTTATTCCGCGTATTTATAACATAAGTGATAATGCAAAAAATATTGCAACGTCGCTTATGCAGATAACAGCTCTCGCTATGCCTATAGATGCTTTTGCTCACGCATCGTATTTTACACTGCGTTCAGGCGGTAAGGTTATAATAACGATTATCTTTGATAGTTTTTTTGTGTGGGCGGTAAGTGTGGTAGCGGCAATGTTGCTTGTAAATTACACGTCACTTGGTATTCTTAGTATATATTTTATAGTTCAGATGCTCAACATTATAAAGTGTGTTCTTGGATATATTTTTGTGAAACAGGGTTCTTGGATAAAAAACATAATTTCCGAGGTATAAATTGTTAAAATTTTAGCATTTCGGGTATTGTTTTTTGTCGAAAAAAATGCTATACTAACCTTGTATGAAATTTTGAAAGGAGTTACATATTATGAACTACTCACATGAAGTACAAAATATGTGCCCACTCGCTAAAGGCGCATATCACGGTCCTGCTCCTATCCCCGAAGAGGGTAAATGGGTACAGGTAAAGGAAGTTAAAGACATTTCCGGTCTTACCCACGGTATAGGCTGGTGCGCACCTCAGCAGGGCGCTTGCAAACTCAGCCTTAACGTAAAAGAGGGTGTTATTGAGGAAGCATTGGTTGAAACTATCGGTTGCTCAGGTATGACACACTCTGCTGCTATGGCATCTGAAATTTTGGTTGGCAAGACATTGCTTGAAGCTCTTAACACCGACCTTGTTTGCGATGCTATCAACACAGCTATGCGCGAACTCTTCTTGCAGATTGTTTACGGTCGTACACAGACTGCATTCAGTGAAGACGGTCTTCCAATCGGTGCAGGTCTTGAAGACTTGGGTAAAGGCCTTCGTTCACAGACAGGTACTACCTACGCTACAAAGGTTAAGGGTCCTCGTTACCTCGAACTTGCTGAAGGTTACATCACAAAGTGTGCAGTAGACGAAAATGACACCATTATCGGCTACAAGTTTGTTCACCTCGGCAAAATGATGGAAATGATTAAAAAAGGTATGGACGCAAACGAAGCTTTGGAAAAAGCAAGCGGCCAGTACGGACGTGTTGATGACGCAGTTCGCCTCATCGACCCACGTGAAGAATAATTAGGGAGGTAACAGATTATGCCATTATTTGAAAGCTATGAAAGAAGAATTAATCAAATAAACGCAGAACTCGCAAAGCACGGCATCGCTTCTATCGAAGAAGCAAAGCAGATTTGCGACGACGCAGGCGTTGACGCTTACGGCATTGTTAAGGGTATTCAGCCAATTTGTTTTGAAAACGCTGCTTGGGCTTACGTTGTAGGTTGTGCAATCGCTATTAAAGATAAGGTAGCATCTGCTGCCGAAGCTGCTGAAAAAATAGGTCTTGGTCTTCAGTCATTCTGCATCCCAGGTTCAGTTGCTGACGACCGTAAGGTTGGTATCGGCCACGGTAACTTGGGCGCAATGCTCCTTCGTGAAGAGACCAAGTGCTTTGCATTCCTTGCAGGTCACGAGTCATTCGCAGCTGCTGAAGGTGCTATTGGTCTTGCAAGAAGCGCTAACAAAGCTCGTAAAGAGCCACTCCGCGTTATCCTTAACGGTCTTGGCAAAGACGCAGCTCAGATTATTTCACGTATTAACGGCTTTACCTATGTTCAGACTAAGTTTGACTACTACACAGGTGAGCTTACAATAGTAAATGAAACCGCTTACTCAACAGGCGAGCGTTCAAAGGTTCGTTGCTACGGTGCAGACGACGTTCGTGAAGGCGTTGCAATAATGCACAAAGAGGGCGTTGACGTATCTATTACAGGTAACTCAACCAACCCAACACGCTTCCAGCATCCTGTTGCAGGTACTTATAAGAAAGAGTGCATCGAACAGGGTAAGAAGTATTTCTCTGTTGCATCTGGCGGCGGTACAGGACGTACACTTCACC
>JAZNWJ010000052.1:0-1679 GCA_045593245.1 Acutalibacteraceae bacterium
GACTATGACAGTCAGATGAAAATGCTTGACGAGATATTACAATAAGAGTACGGATAAAAAGAGGAGAAAAAATGGCTAAAAGCAGTAAATGGCAGATGTCGGCAAACTTAATAGCGAATGTAGCATCTTTTATAAGCGCATTATTTATTAGTTTTTATACAACGCCGTATATCACAAAGCATGTTGGCATGGAGGCGTATGGACTGATTGGTCTTGCGCAAAATTTCACAAGTTATGTAACTATAATAACAGCTTCGCTGAACTCAATGGCAAGCCGTTTTATTGTCATAGAATTACACAAGAAAAACTATGATGAGGCAAACAAATTTTTTAATTCGGTATTGATGGCGAACACGCTTTGCGCATTAATGGTAATTTTGATATCGGTGTTCATGATACCGAATTTGAATCATTTTATCAATGTTTCAAGTCATTTGATACCTGATGCGAAAGTTACATTTGCTCTGACATTTCTATCCTTTGCCATATCATTAGCGACATCAGTATTCAGCGTCGTGTATTATGCGAAAAACAGACTGGATTTAGGTGCGTGGCGTACAGTAGAATCTAATATTATACGATCTATACTTTTGGTAGTAACATTTGTATTCATTGGTGTAAAAATTCAGTACACAGTAATTGTTACTATAATTTCCACAGCTTATACTATATTGTTTTCAATATACTATACACGAAAGCTGTTGCCACAAATCAATGTGTCCGTAAAAAACTTTGAATGGAACAAGGTCTGGACCATGGTAAAAGCAGGTATATGGAACAGTATAAGTAAGCTAAGCAATATACTGCTAAATGGTCTTGACCTGTTAATTACAAATCTTTTTATCGGCGGAGCAATTTTGGGATGTGTCAGCGTAACAAAGACTTTTGTAAATCTTATCATTTCCCTGATTGCGACGATTTCCGATGTATATGTGCCGAAGTTTTTAAAAGCGTATGCAAAAGATAAGGAGTCGCTGAATGCCGAATTTTTGGCATCTACAAAACTTCTGGGATTTTGTTCCTGCGTTATAATCTCGGTATTTCTGGTTTATTGCCAGACTTTTTATGAGCTGTGGCTTCCTGGCGAAGACGCCGTACTTATGCGAAATTTAACATATATAAGCTTAGCATCAATCTTTGTAAGTGGTCCGGTTTATTCTATGTTTTCAATCTATACGGTTATAAACAAGGTAAGACCGATGGCTGTGGCAAGTTTAATAATGAGCGTGATGAGCACAGCTACGGTGTTCTTGTTATTGAAATTCACAGATTTTGGTGTATATGCTATCGTGGGTGTAAGTTCCATTTACGGAGCGGTAAAAAATCTTACATACAATATGTTCTGCCTGAGAAAATATGCAGGCATTAACCTTAAGAAAAGCTACGGAGTAATCCTTAAAAACATTGCGATAGTCCTTATATGTATGGCAGTAAATGGGTATGTTAAATCCTTTTTCACAATCACATCCATTGTTAATATGGCGATGTATATCGTGATTGCCGTTGCTATATCCGCAACAATATTCTTCCTTTTAGGAATCGGAAATAAGGACAAAAAGGCATTGTTTGAGTTAGCAAAAACCAAATTAAAGCGTGGAGGTAACTGATATGAGAGTGGTGCTTGAAGACATTACGGTAAATAAAAATCGTGTAGATTACAGTTACACAAAAGATGAAGC
>JAZNWJ010000053.1:0-26403 GCA_045593245.1 Acutalibacteraceae bacterium
TAGCGGTAGCTAAGAGTCCGCTTGCGGTTGGCAGATTATTCGGTGGACTTTCAGTCCCGCCAGTAACAGCGGCTTACAGCCGCAGAGCAAACTACCGGCTTAGCCGGTAGTCATGATTGTCAATTGCAATATATTTCTATTGCTTTACTTGCAAATTCTGCAGTCCCTATGCCGTGTTTGTCGATATTGGTTTTAAATCGCTCGTCTGCGATGTACATTTGTCCAAGCCCTGCAAGGATTTGGGTGGTGCAGGTGTAGTAATTTGTGGTTATGTAGTCTTGTAATTCTTTTACCAACACTTGTGCCGCTTGGGCTTCGGGTGTGTTGCCGTGTTGCTTACACTCAGCAAATTTTGCAAAGAGACAATTTAACCCATCGTTTACCTGTTGCCATTTGTCAGTGGTATAATCGGCGGTTTTTACCTGGTGCTCAGCGTAAGCCGCAGTATTACCCCATTTTTGATTTACCTCTATATCGTAGTCGTTCATTATCAGTTTCTCCTAAAACTTTTAACCCAGGTTATCAAGGAATCGCGGTGTGTGTTTTCGCGTACTGTGCCTAACATATACTCGTTTACAGGACCATTTTTTCTCATTTCATTAAGTATTGCTTCTTGCAGTTCTTCGACGGTCATATCTTCATACCGTTTGTTTGGGTCAAGAACTACCTTTTCGGGTGTTTTTTTCTCTTGTACTACTACAGGCTCTTCCCTTTTTGGTTCTTCCACAACCTTAACGGACTCTTGCGGTTTTATAATTTCTACTGTTTTAACAGGCTCAAAAGCATCACTGCAAACATCGGTTGGCAACCATATTTCACCCGAGTTTGCCGCTACCTTCACCCCGATACGTCCACCGTTTGCAGTAACACGAACACCTGAAAGCGCACCGACATATTGGGCTGATTGCCCACAAACAAGATTCATATCAACATCATTATCGCCATTGTTCACCGTGACAATCACCGACTTGCCGTCAAGGGTTCTTGAGTAGGCGTAATGGGTGGTTTGCAGTTCCAATTCTTTATAATCGCCGTAGCAAAGCGCGGGTGTATTGTGACGAATTTTGCCAAGCGCTGCAATCAGCTTTGTGCAAGGGTTTGTTTGCACTGCATCCTTATAATCGTCATAATTTAGAGCCGGTCTTAATGAATCGTCCGAAGCCTGTTCTTTTTTGCCCTCAATACCAAATTCAGAGCCATAATAGAGCGATGGAATTCCCGGTAAAGTATAAAGCATAATGTGCACAGGCACAAAATGCGCCTTGTTTTTAAGTTTTGTATAAATACGCTCTACGTCGTGATTATCTACAAAAGTGTAAAGTTTTAGGCTTTCGCCTACCATATCGTTTACATACTTGATTGTGTGAGCCACCTCAAAATAGTTGTGGTCGTTATGCGCTGAATAAAGCGCCTTGTGAAGCATATAGTTGGTTACACTGTGCAACGTTCCCTCATTTGCCCAACGCGAATAGTTGCCGTGTATTACCTCACCCATAAGCCAAAAATCTGGTTTAACTTCATTTGCTACGTTGCGAAGGGATTGCATATAGTTAAAGTCCATAACGTCAGCGGCGTCAAGGCGAATTCCGTCAATGTCAAACTCGCTTACCCAAAAGCGAATTACATCACAAATGTAATCTTTAACAGCCGTGTTGTGCTGATTTAATTTTGCAAGAAGATCGTAACCACCCCAGTTTTCATAAGAAAAGCCATCGTTGTAAGAATTATTACCCCAAAAATTCACATTGCAGTACCAGTCTTTGTACTGTGAATTTTCGCGTTTTTCTTTAATATCACGAAAGGCAAAAAAGTCACGACCGGTATGATTAAACACACCGTCTAAAATAACCCTTATGCCCTGTTTATGACACTCTGACACAAAATTTGTAAGATCCTCGTTAGTACCAAGTCTGCTATCTAATTTTTTATAATCGGTTGTTTCATAACCGTGCCCTACCGATTCAAAAAGCGGACCTATGTAAATTGCGTTGCAGCCGATTTCTTTGATATGAGAAATCCACGGCAGCAGAGTGTTTAGCCTGTGCACCGGCGTGTCATAAGAATTTTGTTTTGGCGCTCCGCAAAGCCCCAACGGATAAATATGATAAAATATAGCCTCGTCATACCATGCCATATTTTTGCCTCCTTGGTATCGCTTAATAAAATATAAAGTTAGTTATTTTTTCTTCTGTGTAGGAAGTTCGTCATACATAGCATCAAACAGTTTTGCAAGAAATTCCTTGTTGTCAACATCTTCTATCAACAACATTTCTTTTGCACCATCGTATGGCAATTCATAAATTGCATTTGTTATGAGTGAAACCGCCGATTTTGTAGGTTTTACGAGCAATCTATCCTCATAGATACCTCCAACGATTTTTCCACGATAATAAATAATATACTCGCCCATCATTGCTCTATATGATATTTCTTCTAACTCGGATAGTTGTTCTAATATAAAATCTAAATATGCTTTACTTGAAGCCATATTCTTACCTCATAAGACAGATTTTTGTTATTCCACAATAGGTGTAATAACCGGTTTGCCGTCTTTATCAAGCAGTACTGTCATACCGCCTGAATAGCCGCTTTGGCGATACAGGTAGTTCACGCCTGTTGCCTTGTCAACCCAAATTTCCAAAGTACCCATACCTTGAGAATAAATTCTTTCAAATCTTTTGTCTTTTGCCATTATAATTACCTCACAATTTTAAATTGTTTTTACATTCACTTTTTAAACACAAACTTCTTTGTGTGATTTATAAGAGTTAAAAATTCATTACACATCCCTACCATATAAACGGTATAATTTTATATTTTACCTTTTGTTTATATTCGGCATAACCTTCAAGTTGTTTAGTTAAAACCTGCTCTTCATTTTTAATACGTAAAGCAATTATTACAGGATATGCAAGGAATATAACAAACGACCACCAAGAGCCAAGAATTAGCGGTATCATTAAAAACAGCAATATTGTTGCCATATACATCGGGTGGCGTACAATGCCGTAAAGCCCTGTATCTATCACCTTTTGGTTTTCTTGAACCTCAATGGTACGGGACAGATAGGCATTTTCTCGCATAACCTCGGCATAAAGCGCGTATGATACCAAAAACAGCGCTGACGCGATTATTTGCACTGCACCAGAAACATTTGACCACCCATAGCGAAAATCAAGCCCTGCCACAATAAAACCGCCAAGGAATATAAGACCGGAGAAAGCCACAACACCTTTTTGGGTGTTTTCTTTTTCTTTACCGTCAAGTCTTTTTTTGAGTAGATCTGGTGCTTTGATAAACATTACCACACCCATTATAAATATGGGTATAAAAAGAAGTGCTACAAAACCCCATCCGCCTATGTAATTAAACGTTCCTGCAGGTAGGAATATAAGTACTCCTACCAGTAATAAACCCACTATAAATTTCGTAAGTCCGTTAAGTAGTAGTTTCATTGTGTATCACAACCTTTAAATTTATAAGTTTAATTCTCTAACAATTAACTCAACAATCTCTTCAACAGGTTTTGTGCCGTCAACTTTAATAACAGGACAGTTTAAAGTTTGTAGCCAATTTTCAACATAGTCTTCGGGTCGTGATTCAATCATCCTAAAAAATGATTCCTCTTGTTCATATAACTCTCCACCCGCTAACATTCGGTCTCCAAATTTTTGAAATGAACGGTTGCGAACTCGCTGTAAACGGATTTCTTTAGGAACTTCTATATGAACAATATATTTATAAAGTGGAACTATTTCTTCACCGTAATCACCTTTTACCGCAGTAAAAATAAAATTACCGTGTTTATATACTTGGTCCATAAGAAGTTTTTCAACTTCATCACGAGATTTAGAATTTATATACGGTTCATTTGCATTAATTTTTGTAAAATACAAATTTTCATTATCAATAAAATGAAAACCGATTTCATTTGATAATGCTCTGCCGACAGTGCTCTTTCCGCAACCATTTAAACCACAAATCAAAATACCTATTCCCATGCGATTTTTCTCCACATTTCAATTTTCTGTCACTAATTATCCTTCATCTGAGCCTTAATAAATTGGAGTGCTTCTGCATCTATAGGGCGTTTTTTGTAGTATGTGTTTTTATCCGCCTCAGTGATTTCGCGTATAACTCTTGCAGGGTTGCCTGCGGCTACAACGTTATCGGGAATATCTTTTGTTACCACACTACCAGCCCCTATAACCACGTTATTGCCAATATGTACGCCCGGGCAAACTACAGTGTTACCGCCAATCCATACATTGTTGCCAACTGTAATGCCAATACCATATTCAAGACCTGTGTTTCTAAGCTCTGCATCTATAGGATGCCCTGCGGTAAATATAGAAACATTTGGACCTAACATACAGTTGTCACCAAACGTAACCTTTGCAACGTCAAGAATTGTACAGTTATAGTTTGCGGCAAAGTTTTTGCCTACTTCTATGTTATAACCATAGTCGCAATAAAACGGTGGGCTTATAAAAGCATTTTCAGATTTACCAAAAAGCTCATTTACAATTGCACCTATCGCCTTAAAATCGGTACGGTCAACTGTGTTAAGCTGTTGGGTTAGTTTGCGGGCTCTGAGCAGTTCGGGAATTAACACTTCATCACAAACGTAAAGCAATTCTTCATCGCGTCTTTTTTTGTTATCCATGAACTTTTAAGTCCTTTCAAAAAGCTTAAATATAATTATTTATATAATTATATCATTGTGTTTTAACTTTTTCAATCGGTATAAAAAGAAAAATGCCTCCCTTGCCTAAAGGGAGGTGGCAAAACAAAGTTTTGACGGAGGGATAGAGCAAAATGCAGAGAAATAATTGTTTTCTCTCCCTCAGTTTCGCTACGCTCAACAGCTCCCTCGTCAGAGGGAGCCAAGGATTATAAACCATATGTTTTATTTATCGGGTCTTCAAAGAGTGGTATCTTTGGTGGTGTAAACGTGAAAGCAAAGAATAAAACAGCAATAACGCCAAGAATTATTATTGCCAATACAGGTGACTTACAAAAGTTTTTATCGCTTTTCATAAAGTGTGTTTCAACAATATATCCGATTGCCGCCGCAATAAAAAATATTAAGATATTAAACCAATCAGCCGACACACCCGTGGCACCTGTGTAGGTGTAATAGATTATGGGTATTACCGCAAGACCTGTTAAAATGCCGATGAGTTTAGCGCACCAAAAATTGTCATAATCTTTGGCAAAATATTGACATTGAAAAATAGCAAAAATAAACATCGGGAAAAAAAGCAGTTTCATATGTTCCCAGGTAGATTCATTAACTGCGGAAAATAGTGCTGAAAATGTGCTGTGGGTCCAATCATAAAGAAAGTGCAACAACGTGCCAAAAACACCCGTGAATACAAAACCCGCAAACTGCCAGAATGGTAATGACCTTTTCATACACTCGCCCCCTATCACAATAAGTATGTTCAATATGAGGCTTAATATGAAAAACGGCAAGAAGAAATTATTACTCTTGCCGTTAAATATCCTTTTATAACAAATCGTTAAACAAATCAATATTACTTGCCTTTGGCTTAAGATTACCGCCTTCGCAATCTTTTATTATTTCAACAATTTTATCGTTAATTGGTGTCGGCACACCGTATTTTTTACCATACGCGCACACAATACCGTTGATAGCATCAATTTCACAAGGCTTGTTTTTCTTAAGGTCTTGCAGCATAGATGGCTCAATATTGCGGTGCTTTTTCATAGCAATAGGAATAAGCATTGTAGCAATAGCACGTTTAATTGCGCCTTTATAATAAAACAACGCTGTAATGTTTTTGCCCTGAATAGGCGCAAACTGCGCTCCTGCGGCGTGACCTACGTCAATGCACTCTTTCATACAGCGTATTGCAACCTTACGAGCGGCAGGTGTTTCAGATACGTTACCAAACACACCGCCTACTACCGTGCCAAGACCTGAAAATGTAGCGTTGATTAGCAGTTTTGACCAGCGTGCGCCTATAAGATTGGTTTCTTCGTACACGGGGCACATAAGCTCTAAAAGTGATTTAACCTCGTTAAACTTCTCATCGGTAATACCATCCATTTTACCCATATGAAAAGATAATGATTCAGGCTCACTTGTAAGTGTGCAAACACCGGGTGCCGATAAAGTAGCGCCCCACTCAACAACGCAACCCATTGTGCGATTTTCTCCTACAATCTCTGCAATTTCAGGTTCGGGAAGGCCATTCTGAAGTGTCACAATAACACCGTCATCTTGGAGATAATCTTTTAAAAACGTAACAACCTCTTTATTAAGCAGTTGTTTTGTAAGTAGCAATATTACATCATATTTGCCTGTCATTTCATCGGGTGTTAATGCGGTAACCGGCACATTTAACTCAACCGTTCCCGTAATAGTAGCACCATTTGTTTTAAGCGCTTCAACGTGAGCTTTGTTGCGGTTGATAAGGTCAATGTTTCCACCGTTTTTGGTAATATAAGCGCCAAGAACTGTACCGAGTGAACCGGCACCGTAAATTGCATATCTTTTCATAAAAATTACCTCCGTAAAATTACTTTTCTAAAGTGTCTTCTTTACCGCGATAAACAACAAACTTGCAGAATAAAAACTCTAAAACAAAGTTTGAAAGCATAGTCACGATAAGTATAACAAAATCATTTACACCCTTGCCCTCGGCAAGATTGCCTATATAGGTTGAAAGCGGCGTAAACACCAGATAAAACCCAAACACCTTTGCCATTGCAACAGGCACGTTTGCCGCAGATTTAAAGGTGTAACGACGGTTGAGTGTAAAGTTCCAAAGAATTGAGAGTATTAGTGATACAAGATACGGAATCCAGTAATCTTTAATAAAAATTTCAAGCAGTGCAAAAGAGCCTATCTGAATTGCACCCGCCGATATAGAAAATAACGTAAATTTAACCGCTTGCCAGAATTGTTTGTTGCCTTCCATTTTAAAACTCCCCTTTAAAAGAATAATTTTCTCTCCATCATTTCACGGGCTGAACTGTTAATTGCAAGGTAAATCAATACACCGCCAAGTAAAGTCAAAACAATAAGCGGATATATTGACCAACCGATAAAGTTAACTCCAAATGTTATATCCAACAAAAACTCAACAAGTAACATAAACGCTCCCATAGCAATAAATGCACCACCCCATATATACAGCCTGCCTTTTTGCAGATAATAAAGCAACGTTACCACCGTGCAGGTAATAAGGCATAACCCACCAACTACGGGGAAAGCAAAGCTTAAAAACCAACTACCGCCTGTTGCTAAATTGATATACAGTAAATAAAGCGTGATTGCCACAAAATTACACGGCACAAAAACAACAGGATTTGGTTTTTGAAACCATAGCGGCAAGCCGACTGCGATATAGGCAAGTAAAAGCGCACCCACCACAAAACCCGACCAATTTAAAGTCATATCGGTCTGCCAATCGGATAGCAAGCTTATAAATATCGGAATTAAAAATAGTATTATAACAACTCCGTTAAGCGCTTTTGATTTGGGTTTAGCTTTAGGAATCTTGCCCTTTGGATATAAAGGAGTTACTACTTCTTGTTTTAAATCGGGATGATACACAACCGTGTTACATAACGGACATTTTTTCTCGGTGTCTTCTAATCTGACACCGCAATTTATACAATACATATATGTACCTCTTAAGTTTTATTGCTTTCTACCGTAACATGAATTCCCATTTCATGCAGCACTGCAAAGAAATGACGCTCAAGCTCGGGATCACGAATATTTCGGATAAAGTTTATGTAAATGGTATCGCCAAATGACAGCATCCCGCAGTTATATGGCGCCGCCGCCTGTACACCAAGTATAAAATCCATACGTTTAATATACTGTTTCATAATATCAGGCATCTTCACAAGACCTAAATTGGATAGTGTAAGACAAGATTTTTTCTCGCCAACGCTATCAAAAATCGCCTTCATAACCATATTTTTAATAGGTAGTGGTATGAGTCTTACCAGCGGATTTCGCTCATCGTTTACGTTGGTAGCAATTACACTGCTCATATGCTTTGGGGTAATTTCCAGACCCATTTTGTGCTCTATCACCCTGCATATTTCCTCAAAGGTGTAATCGCCCAAACGCGGGTCAAGTTCGGGTATGGTATACATAGCAAAATTACGAAGTGTTTTAGTGCCATACAACTGTCGTAAATTTACCGGTATTAACAGTTTTATACGCTTTTGTTTTTTTCTCGACTCTACCTTTTCGTTTTGCAGATTTAGTAACGCCTGCATCATAACTGCGCTGAAGAATACCGTCATTGTCACTTTATAACTATGCGCCATTTCTAACGACTCTTTTACAGGCAATTTAAAGCAGGTAATATTTAAAAATCCGTCAGGCTGTGTCACACCGCTCATACGCCAAGCGTTTGTGTCTTTGCGACTGGCGGGTACACTGCCCGCATATTTTGGAAAACAGTCTTCCAACTCTTCGGCAAGTGGCTTTTGCTTGCGGTCTAAAACACCGTTTTCTGCAGGGATAGAAATACCGTACTTTTGTTCCAAATACTCAGCCACAAGCGTTTTTAAAAATATCAGCGCTCCTGTACCATCGGTGAGCGAATGAAAAAATTCAACTGCTATGCGGTCGTGATAAGCAATAACGCGAAAGGCACACTGTCGCATTTCTTGCTTACTCATAAAGGCAAGGGGAAAACTTTGCTCTTCTTTAATATCGGGTGCATTTTCTACCTGTTGCAAATAGTACCAGAACACACCTTTTCTAAGCCGCGCCGCAATAGACGGAAAACGCTTAACCGTTACGTCCAAGGCAGATTTCAATACATTTACATCAACATCTTCGTAAAGCGTTACCGACTGGCGAAAAACGTTACTCCAATTTCTGCGCCTTGCGGCAGGATATATCTTTGCGGCATTGTCAAGGCGCACCCAGCGCAATGGTTTTATTGCATTTTTTGACATAAATGCGCCTCCATAATAATACTAAGTTTTATAATCATCAATTTTTGTATTCAAGTTTGCAGGCAAACATAGTATCTCCATTTTCGTTTTGTCCTTTGGCAAGAACAATATTATCCTGTTTTGTATAATAAACGTTAAGTTCCGTCCCCTGTAAAACCTCTTTGCGGTAATCAATCTGAAAAACATCAAGCTCATCCGCTTCAGACGGATTGATGGCGTCTAACACGTAATTTGCATATTTGGTATTATTGACGTGGTTATTAACGTCAAGCTCACTGAAACCCGCATTGACAATTCGTGGTGACCCGGTCGCCTCAAAATCCGAAACCTTGCCGATTTTTTCATCGAACATAATTTCCTGGTGGAAGCCATCAGTAAATGGGTACAAATCGGGAACTGACAAGAAGCGGCGTTTTTCACTATGAATTACAACCCATTCTGAGCTACCCGCAATAAGTTTGTCACCAGATTCATTTTCAATACAATATTCTCTACGATAATTTAATCTGTTGGGTTCAAGCGGCCAGGTTTTTACGATTACCTTCTGATAGATGGACGGTTGAGTAATCACCTTAAATTTAATCTTGGTTAAAACCCAAAGATAAGAGCGTTTTATCATATCATCAAAACCAACGCCGATTTCCACGGCGTGTTGACCCGCAGCATCCTGAAACAAATCAAGAACCGCAGAGGGTTTGATATGATTAAATTTATCAAAGTCACTCGCACGCAAATAATATTCTTTTTCCCATAATACTTTACTCATTCCGGTATCCCCTCTTTAGTAAGCAAACGCAAATTTGCGATTATAGATTCAAGCGATTTATAAAATACTTCTCTCATATCATCGGTAAGGTCTTTACCTGCCATTTCTACTGCACGGCTTGCACGATTGCATACGTGCTCGGCTGCTACCTTGCCCTCGTCGGTGAGTATTAAAAGACCTCTGTAAGAACTGCCATCAATCACCTGTTTTTGCACGAGACCTTTTTCCTCAAGTATCGAAATCATACGCGAAGCATCGGACTTATCTTTACCGCAAACCTCACAAAGCTGTGGTACGGTAATGCCGTTTGGATACTTATGCATTGCTGTAAGATAAGTAGCATGTGGCCCCTTTAAACCGTACTTTGTCAGTTCCTCGGCAGCAAGCTTATGCCAGTAGCGTGAAATCTCGGAAATAGCAAGTGAAAATCGCTCAAATCTGTCTAACATAATCAAAATTTCCCCTAAAAAATAATAAGAAGTTGAAATCTCAACCTTGGGTATTATAACTCCAAAATGTCGAAAAGTCAACTTCTTGTAGATAATCTGTTGTAATCACTTATCCCCTATAATCTTCCCTTATAAACGGTGCTGCGCGTTTGGTTTCGGTCAGTATTTTGTATTTAGATGGGCGGCGGTAGGCATTGCCGTGTACTTCGCTCTCGCGATAACGACGAAGCATATCTACGTCAAGTTCGGCTATGTATATCCCCTCTTTGCCGTCTGCTTGTAATATACAAGTATCACGTGAGCCTGTAAGTTCGGGCAAATAAGCCACACCGTCAAAAAGTGAAGACCCACCGTTGCAGTCGGGCACGGTTTCGGGATAGTTGCAGGTGGCAATTGCTGTCATATTTTCGTATGCGCGACCTCTTAGTTGAGCAAGGCGGTTAATCTCCATAGGACAAGCGTTTGGCACAATAATAAGTTCTGCGCCCTTTAGCATAAGTACACGAGCACTCTCGGGAAATTCACGATCATAGCATATCATAGCTCCAACCTTTATTTCACCCTGTTCGGTGTCAAGCGTGGTTACATAAAAATCTTCGCCGGGGGTGAGGTTTTGCTCGGCACCGAAATCACAGGTATGCACCTTGGTATATACTAATTTACGCTCACCAAATCGGTCAAAAAGCACCATCGTATTACGTGGTAAATTATCGTAACGTTCGAGCAAGGTAATACCTATTGCCATATTAAGCTCTTTTGCAAGGTCACTGAAAGACTTTACAAAATCACTATCTAAATCAATTGCCTCGCGTGTCCAAACCTCTACGGGTCGGTCATAAATATCATAGCCGTTGCTCCACATTTCAGGAAACAGCGCAATATCCGCACCCATTTCTTTAGCGCGTTTACAAGCGGCAACACCCTTTGACTGATTCTCGCTTAACGAACCACACGGTGCAATCTGCAGTAATCCAATTTTGAGTTTCATTATTTTCACCCTGTTTAGAAAATGCTTATATTTATTTTGCTTTAACAGCAATCCCATGCATAAAGTATATCGGAAAAATCGCAGTTTTTAAGTTTGTCGTATGGAATAAAAAATCTACCGGCGCCTGCATCTCCCCAATTCACCTTATCATAAAATTCACCAAACTCACTCGTAAGTTGAAACAGCAACACATCATATTTTTTATAATCATCACTATATGTCCTTATATCTTCCTGCATAAAGTTAGGGTAACCTAACATTTTGTGAGTTTCTTTGTCGATAAGATCTAAAAAGTCATCTTCTTGACTTTCAGTTAATTTTATACCCTTACCTTTTTTAAACAAATCATTATATGTATTCTCAAAACGATAATCACTCGAGGTCATCGCATCTGTGTTGTTTGAAAAAGATATACGGTAACTGCCAAATACGGAAAAGTCCTCAGTCTCGGTAATACTGTCACACGTGATATACTTATCTTCATTTTCATCAAACAAAACCTTAAATTCTTGTTGCATATTCAAGCTTTCGGGATCAATATTCATACCATAATCCTCATCGGGTGTGATATAAAATCTTAAAACTCCACGTTTAGGTAAAAGTGAATTTTCGGGCAATTCAGAACAAAAGATTGCCGCAAGCAATTTCATTGGCATACCTCTTGGCGACATTGGTGCGGTTTCGTTGATACTTCCGCCTATGATACTTTTTCCGCCACTGTCGTCTAACGTAAAATGTATAGATGGTGTTTGAGTAAGATTATACCATTCTTGAACCTTAGCATTAAAGTCTGACTTTTCTTTGCAATATTTTTCATAATCAGTTATATAATTTTCTATCGCAGTTATAATATCTTCCCTGTCTTTACCGCCTGAAATTGCAATATCCATATACTTTTGTGACTCTGAAATATGCTGTGTTACAGCATATGCAACGGAAAGAACAACTGCAGAATTAGATAAATTCTCATCAATTTGGAGTGCTTTATAAGCATTTTTCTTTGATTCTTCCACATCGTATAGTTTTAAATGCGCTGTCGCCATAGCATTATAAGCATAAGCGTCTTGCGGATTGCCATCAAGTATTCTTTCAGCGTATTTAATTGCTTGCTGGTGTTTACCTTCTCGGTTGCTAAGTACAGCAAGATTGTTGAGAGCGGTAGCATCAAAGGGATTTTCTTCAAGAACTGCGCCATACAGCTTCAATGCGCTTTCGGTATCCCCTATTTCCTGCGCATCAAGTGCGGCAAATTGAATAATTATTTTTCTATCAATTCGACTTTTTGCCTTGCCATAAAGTTTTTTCAATCGCTTCATACTTTTAAAATACTTTTCGTTATGATAATCATAGAGCGCCTTTAAAAAATTATATTTTAAATCAGCATCGTCACAAAATGCGCCCTGTATTTCTAAAGCGTACAAGTCCTCTATTTGTTTTAAACTGTCTTTTTCTCTTTTAGATAGTCCGCAAAACAACACCGTCATTGATAAAGCAGTAAAAATCACCTCTAAAAGATTATCTTTAAAAGCGGAATTTTTCAAGAAAAAAACGTCAAACAAATATATCGCAATTAAACAAAATACTAAAATAATATTCAATAAGGAATAAAAACCTATACCCTTTTTCCTGATATTTTGCTTCTTATAAACTATCTTTAAATCTCCGTCCACAAATCCAACGGCAACACAAATTTTAGATTTAAGCAAATGTGCGTATTTGCCGCTTTCCATATAATCCAACAATACTGAATATATAAGATTTAATACAATTTCCCAATATGCTCTGTACCTTAAAACGAAAGGATTTTTTCGTGTGCCAAAATCGCAAACCTCATCACAAGCCCAGTCATCATTATTTTCATCATAGTCGTTAGTACCAATAAGCTCTAAAGACCAGCGACAATCTAAATCTTGATAAAGATTAAAGCATAACGCGTGGACATCCCTTTGTATATCGTTTATTAAAATATTATCTAACCAATTAAAAATACCTTTTTTCAACTCAAAATATTTCATTTTTGCGTGCCTTTCTTGATAATATTCCCATTAAGTTAGTATAACACACAATTTAATTGATGTCATTAAATTTTATTACTCTTTTTAGCAAATTACTAAATTTAAATATGATACTTCGTTTTCAATAAAATACAAATTCCCCTACTTCGTTTAAAGTACAGGTAGGGGAATAATTATATTTATCTGTCACGTATGGCGTCAATCGGTTTTTTGGAAGCGATTCTTTTTACAGGTATATAACTTGCAACAAAAGCCACAAATACGCTTACAAATAACAAAAGTATTATCTGTCGGGGTCCAAACGTTAAAAACGTAATCAGAATACCCGCTTCTTTTCGCACTATGTTGTTTAAAATCTGCGTTACAACAAACACACCGATTGAAGACAGCACAAAGTTAATTAAAGCTATAATGAAGCTTTCTGAGAAAAATATTCTGAAAACGTCATTGCTGCGCGAGCCGATTGCACGCAAGATTCCGATTTCCTGCTTTTTATAAGAAATACTTATACCAATAAAATTAGCAAGCATTACCGCCGCAAAAAGCGCAAATCCAAGACCTATATACAAGAATACTTTTGCAAATTCTTTAAGCTCTTCGCTTATCATATCAAGTTCAAACGTAGCGGCATTCTGAAGCGGATATCTGATATTATCATCGGTGTTATAGCAATACGATACCAAGGTTTTAATATCATCGTGACTTTCGGGCATAGCGCCGATTGCAGAGGTGTATTTTCCGTCATCTGTGTTTGAAAACTCAGTTAGTATTTCGTTTGATACAACGGCTGTACGGTTAAATTTGCTGTATTTATCGCTTTTTTCTATTATACCAACAACTGTATATCCCTCTTCGTCGGAGTATTCATCGGAATTAAACATATTTTTACTTATATTTGCCGAGTTATTCTTTTTTAAACTCTTGTCATAATCAATGCTGCCGTCTTCCTTTTTTACGGCATTTTCAACATCCCAAAACTCAATACAATCCGCAAAAACAACAATCTCTTTTTCACCAAGTGTTGTTTTTGCATCATTAATCCACACTATGTCAGAAGTATCGATTTTATCAAGAGTAGTGAGATATGCGGGGTCTACACTGAATTGCGCACCGTGGAACCATAAATAACCCTTGTTTATATCATAAATCGGTGCTTCAGCGGCAATCAATTTATCAATAGCGCCCTCACCCACCATAATCATAGAAACAAGACTGTTGTCCTTATGAGAATAAAATTCATTGATGAGTGCATAATCGATTATTTGCTGTGCAGAGCTCTGGTCATCTTTTTTCTCAATAAGACTTTCATAACGTGAAATATCAAAATTTGTATCAACAATACCCACAACAGTGTATTTGATATTGTTTACAGTTATGATTTTATTCAGTAAATCGTTGTAATTTTTAATATCACTATAAATAACAGTTTCATTACCCTTTGAGTCCTTACCGAGCGTACCGTCGGTGTACTGGGTCTTTTTGAACACCTCAAAGATATAATCACTTACAACGATTTCATTCTTAGTGCCATCGGGCAATTTACCCGCAATAAGACTATAGCCGAATTCACTCAGTTTTTGCGTGTTGATTTCGGTATAACCCGAAAAATACGTCTGATAAATTTCGTGTTCAGTCTCACTGGTTTTGGCTTCGGGATTTATATTAATGTTAAATGACAAATCTGCACCGCGAGGTAAAAATACACCGTTTAACGAAACCCCTGTATTTGCTTTGATGTTGTTTATGTCTACATCGGAAAGATGATTGTTATAATCGTACCAGCGGTCGCCGTACTGTCTTGATTTTACAACTGCGGCATAATCAATGCCTGAATCATAAATTGAGTTGGTACAAACCTTGATATGATTATATGCAGCAAATGTATCTGCAAGTCCAAACAAACCAAATGCAATACAAGAAAGTAGTATTGTTATAACAAGTCTGAATTTTTTGTGTTTCAGTCCGCCGGCACCCATTTTAAATGCGCTTTTTAAAGGTAATTTTGATTTAATAAGTTTAAAGGTTTTGCCTTTATCAACAACAATACTGCTTTCATCGGTGGATTTAAAAACGTGATTTTTTCGTTCGTTAACGCTAAGTTTTAAATCATTGTTTTTTAAACTGTCAATATACTCGTTAATACGCTTTAAATCTTCATCTGTAAGATGATATCCGCCTTTTACTGTGACGGTATTTTCAGAAAATGCAAGATTTTCTTGCTTTGTATCTTTAGCAGTATCGTTATCAAGCGTTATATCGTTTATAACCTCACCGTCGGCAAGCTCAATTATTCGGTCGGCATAACTTTCGGCAAATTCCTGGTCATGGGATACAACTATAATCAGTTTTTCTTTAGACAACTTTTTAAGTGTATCCAACACCTGCTTACCTGTGTTAGAGTCAAGCGCACCTGTAGGTTCATCCGCCATAATGATTTCTGGATTTTTAACAAGAGCGCGAGCAATTGCAACACGTTGCTTCTGACCACCCGAAAGTTCGTTTGGTTTACGGTTGCCATAACCGTCAAGATCAACCTGATTTAGAATATCGTCAATTGTTTTATCGGTTGGTTTTTTTCCTTGCAATTTAAGAGCAATTGCAATATTTTCGCCAACATTAAATTCATCAAGAATATTATACTCCTGAAAAATGAAGCCTACGTATGTGTTGCGGTAGGAGTCAAAATGACTTTGCTTAAAATCCTTTGACGACACACCGTTTATTATAATTTCACCGCTGTCGTAACGGTCAAGACCGCCAAGCAAGTTTAGTAACGTTGATTTACCGCTTCCCGATTTACCGAGTAAAAATACCATACCCGTATCTGCTAATTTTAAATTGACATTTTTAAGCGCCGTAACAGGCACACCCTTTTTGGGTTTATAGATTTTTGATAGGTTTTTAATTTCAAGCATTAAATCACCCTCCTAATAATTCTTCAGTTCCTCTTTTACGTCCTCTAAAAAGTGTGACCACTCTGACTCGTTATCCACATAATATTTCGGGCATTCTTTACCGGTGATATCATAGTGTCTGATAACGTCCTTGGCCTTTAATTTTGAATTATCACACAACCACGCGGTAAGTTTTACAAGCGAATCGTATGTAGCATCGTTAAATTTACCGCTGCTGTCTGGATGGCAAACCTCTATTGAAATTGTATCAAGATTACGGTTATTGCTTGCGGCGGATTTTTCATCAAGCGGTACGCACTGAATAATCTCACCGTCAAGACCTATAACAAAATGCGAACATACCTCGGTGTCGATTTTATCAAAATAATCACGGTTATTTTGCGCGGTGCTACCGGGATTACCCACATAGTGAATAACTATGTTATTGATTTCAACCAGTTTTACACCTGTGCGAGCAAGCCCCATATGTATTATGCTGACGTCAACATATTCAGGAGCAATCAATGTTTTTGCGTTGAGAGGCTTTGGTGGTAATTTGCCACCGTTTTGATGTAATATTATACCAAAAATTCCACCTGCAACCAAAACTACCACAAGCAATAATAACGCAAGTCTCTTTAATTGTTTTTTACGCTTTCTTTTCCTTTTCAGAGTAAGTTGCTCTAATTTAGACATTTCAAATTGCTGCATTTAATTTTCCCTACTTTATCATCTCAAAACTCAATTTTACTTTAAAGAGGTCTCCGTCTGTACTAATTTCAAAATCACCGTTTTGTAACTCGGTAAGACTTTTGGCGATAGAAAGGCCCAGACCACTACCCTCGGTATTTCGCGAGCGATCGCCTCTTACAAAACGCTCTGTAAGTTCGTCTCCCGATACGTTTATTGGTAATTCGGAAATATTTCTGAACGTAATAACCGCCTTGCTGTCACTTTTTCTCAGATCAACGTACACTCGCGTTCCACTCATTGCATACTTGCATATATTATTAAGCAGATTATCAAAAACACGCCATAGTCTTCTGCCGTCTGCCATAATATAAATATCCTGATTGTCAAGCGATTGTACTATCTGTAAATTTCGGGTTTCGAGTTTTTCAGTGAATTCGCCTATTGCCTGATTTATAAGCACCGAAAGATTACATTTTGCAAGCTCAACCGATAATACGCCCGACGATGCCTTAGAAGCTTCAACGAGATCTTCTATAAGTTTTTTTAGTCTGTTTGACTGGCGATCTAAGACCTCGATATACTGCCTGATATTCTCATTGTCACAGTCTTCCTTCTTTATAAGGTCAACATAATTTACAATGGACGTAAGCGGTGTCTTTATATCGTGTGATACGTTGGTAATAAGCTCGGTTTTAAAACGCTCACTTTTCATTTTATCGTCGATAGCCGACTGCAAGCCCTGATTTATATTGTTTAAACTATCTGCAAAATCTTTAATATCGCCAAACATATATTGTGTGTCTATCTTGTTATCAAGGTCACCGTTTACTATTTTTTCGCCACCCTGCTTAACACGCTGAAATGCTATGGCTGCAAGCAGAATAATAATTGAGGCAATTAAGGTAACAACCATAAACCCAATAATAAGATTGTCGTTTTCGTATGCGTTAAATCCAATAAAAATCAACAAAAATGCCCAAAAAGCACCCAGTACGAAAACCACTTTATAAATGGTAGCAAGATTTTTATAAATATGTTTTATAGCTCGCCCAAGCTTTGCAATTTGTTTGAATAACCAATATAAAAACGTATGTTTTACAAGCGTTTTTGCCTTTAACTGAACAACCAGACTCAGCAAATACCACAACGCCACAAAATAAAGCACTATTAAAATTGTTCCACCCAAAGCAATTGCCATCACCAGAGTATAAAGTTCCGTAAGCAACCAGACTCCATATACGTATATAACAAGAATAATTACGCTCAGAATGTCGGCAGGAATGTTATTGAACATTGCGACTTTAATTTCGTCACAATTATTGCGATGCCCCACCGAAATAAACAGATAACTATAAACAGCAATTGATACTGCAAGTGAAATAATCGCTAAAAAAATCATTGTATAACGATTGTTGTAACCAATGTTTATAAGCTTATCAACCAACAAAAATCGGTCGGTGAACTGCATATCATGCGGGATATATATAGTAAATTCCGCTTTTTGATTAGTGCGGTAAACAACGTTATTTGTAGCGTAAAAATAATACTGATCAGTCTCATAATTATATCCTACATCATCACCGTCGTAATAAATATCGCCTTTTTCACCACTTACATAACGTGTAACAAATTCACTCGTTGAATATGCGACAATATAATCCTGACCTTCAAAATTAGATATTTGCTCATCACTGTATTCGTTTTTAATGTTATACAGGATGTTCTTATCCTCATAATACGCTTCTACCGTTTCATTGCTATCATCATACAACGATATCAGATTGTAGATTTCTTCCCTTGCAAGATTTTTCATTATACCCTTTTCAAGTGTTTCAAAATCTCTTGTATAAAAATCACTAAATAGCATAACCGCACTGCCTACAACCGATATAATCATTGTAAAAAAAACAATAAATGATAGCGTAACCGCTAAAATTTTAAGCGCAGTATTGCCAATAAATTTTTTCATAAATATCATCCTTCAAATTTATAACCGTGAGCCCACACAACTTTAATATATCGCGGTTCCGATGGATTTATCTCGATTTTTTCTCTTAAATGTCGTATATGTACAGCAATGGTGTTTTCAGCACCAAAAGCCATTTCCTTGCGAACGCTTTCGTATATTTCTTTTTGCGACATTACCCTGCCCTTGTTATGCATCAGCAGTTTCAGTATTTCATATTCGGTAGGCGTAAGACTTACCGTATCACCGTCAACGGTAACTATCTTTGCCGCATCATTGAGCGATACGCCGCCAACAGTCAATACATCGTCCCCTGACTGTGATACGCTACCGCCAAGTTTTGTATAACGGCGTATTTGTGAACGCACTCTTGCCAACATCTCAACCGGATTAAACGGCTTGGTTATGTAATCATCAGCACCTACGTTAAGTCCCAATATTTTATCGGTATCCTCACTTTTGGCAGTCAGCAAAATTACCGGTACATTGCTTGTCTCGCGCAGCTTTACCATGGCGGTTATACCGTCCATTTCAGGCATCATTATATCCATAAGTATTAAGTGAATTTCATTCAAAGCGGCGACTTCGAGTGCTTCTTTTCCGTTAAAAGCGGTAAAAACCTTGTAACCATCAGATTCAAGATAAATCTGCAAAGCAGAAACTATGTCACGTTCATCATCACAAACTAAAATATTATACATTTTTCTCATCCTCCTACAACATTCTAACAGCAATTCTTTTAAGATAAAAGATATTAAAATATTAAGAAATATTTAATATTGCATTTTACATACTTAAATGTTAAAATGATTATATCATTTTTAAGGAGGAGTTACAATATGAAACATGAAATATTACTGTCCTGCCCTCCTATCATACGCGATTTTTTAACTTATAACGAAACCATTAAGGGAAAGTCTTCAAAATCGGTTGATGAATATTACCTTGACCTGCAAACCTTTTTCAGATATTTGCTGCTCATTCGCGGAAAGGTTGATCCCAAAACACCTTTTGAGAGCATTGAAATAACATCGGTCGATGCTGAACTCATAAGCACTGTCACCATTTCAGACCTGTACGCTTTTATTGTTTTTTGCAAGGACGAGCGTGGTAATAATACGGCAACGCGTGCGCGCAAGACATCTACCCTTCGCATCTTCTTTAAATATCTGACTTCTCAAATACATTTGCTTGAAACAAATCCCGCCGAGATGCTTGAGTCACCCAAGGTAAAAAACGCGCTTCCAAAGCATTTGAGTCTTGAAGACTCACTTGAACTGCTATCTGTCGTAGACGGACCAAATAAAGAGCGTGATTACTGCATACTTACACTATTTTTAAACTGCGGTATGCGTTTGTCAGAACTATGCGGATTAAATCTAAGCGATATTCGCGGCGACGGCACTATGCGACTGCTTGGTAAAGGTAACAAAGAACGTATTGTATACATAAACGCCGCTTGCGACGAGGCAATTAAAGCATATCTTGCAGTACGACCAAACGACGCCATAAATTACGCCGATCGAAATGCGCTGTTTATCAGCCGAAACAAGAGACGTCTTAGCAATAAAACCGTTCAGCATATTGTTAAAACCTATCTTGAAAAGGCAGGTCTTGGCGGTCAGGGACTTTCAACCCACAAGCTCCGTCATACCGCTGCAACACTTATGTATCAACACGGAGACGTCGATATTCGTGTGTTAAAAGATATTTTAGGTCACTCAAATCTCGGCACCACACAAATTTACACACATATTTCCAATTCGCAAATTAAAAACGCTATTGACTCCAATCCATTGTCAAACGTTAAAAAGAAATAAAAGTTACATTTATCGCATTTAACTATACGCGACCCGGGAGGATTTCGATATGTCAAAAAAGACCTACATAATCTGTAACGCTCACTTAGATCCCATCTGGCAATGGGAATGGGAGGAAGGCGCCGCAGAAGCACTTTCCACCTTCCGTATTGCAGCTTCATTTTGCGAAGAATATGAAGATTATATCTTCTGTCACAACGAAGTATTGCTTTACGACTGGATAGAGCAATTTGACCCTGAACTTTTCTCGCGTATACAAGACCTTGTAAAGCGCGGCAAATGGCATATTATGGGCGGGTGGCACGTTCAGCCCGACTGCAATATGCCCTCTGGAGAAAGTTTTGTGCGCCAGATGCTCTCGGGCAGAAAATATTTTTTAGAAAAATTCGGCAAAGCACCACACGTTGCAATAAATTTTGACTCCTTTGGTCACAGTCGCGGCCTTGTTCAGATTATGGCCAAAAGCGGCTATAAAGGCTATGTACATATGCGCCCGCAACCACAACATTTAACAATGCCAGCAAACGATTACACATGGGTTGGTTATGACGGTTCAAAGATTGTGGGAATGCGTCCACACGGTTGGTACAGCACACCAAAAGGCCACGCGGCTGAATACATAAATGCAACAGTAAATCAATGTCCCGATGGTGATATAAATATGCGACTCTGGGGTATTGGTAACCACGGTGGCGGACCATCTAAAAAAGACCTTGATGATCTTGTTGCGCTGAAAAAGGAATTAAAAGAAAAAGATATAGACCTTATACACTCAACACCCGAACAGTATCTTTCAGAAATCGCTAAATACCACGATCTTCCCGAATTTAAAGAAAGTCTTTGGTGTTGGGCGGTTGGTTGCTACACTTCACAAGTGCGAGTAAAACAAAAACATCGCCTTGCAGAAAGTATATATTATATGACCGAAATGATGTGCTCACACGCGTGTGCCGCAGGTCTTATGGAATATCCTTTCAAGGACCTCTCAGATGCTATGTACGACATTATGACGGTAGAATTCCATGATGTTTTACCGGGTAGTTCTATTCAGCCTGCAGAAGAAATGGGTATACGAATGCTTGATCACGCTGTTGAGATTTTAACCCGTCTTAAAGCCAAGGCATTTTTTGCTCTCTCTCGCGGTCAGCGCAAGGCAGATCCCGACAAGATCCCCATTTTTGTTTATAACCCCTACCCCTATGAAATCACCGAAAACATGGTTTGTGAATTTAATCTTTGGGATCAGGACCGTAACCTCTACTTTATGAAACCCGTGGTTTACGACGAAAACAGAAATATCATTCCTTCACAATGCGAAAAAGAATACAGCACCATTCCTATTAACTGGAGAAAACGCGTTGTATTTAAAGCTACACTCAAACCAATGTCAATCAACCGTTTTGACTGCGGTTTTGAAAATTTGGATGAAAAACCCGCAACTGAAGTTGTGTCGGACGATAACTACTTTATTATTAACCGTGGCGGCACTGAAATTAAAATCAATAAAAGCACAGGTTTAATTGACACTTATGCCAAAAACGGCAAAAACTTTGTAGTAGGCTCGGCATTCGGACTTGAAGTATATGATGATGATTTTGACCCATGGGGTATGATGGTAACCGCCTTTAAAGATAAGATTGGCGAATTCAAATTGCTCACCCCTTCTGCGGCAAAAGAATTCCTGTGTCTTGATAATGAAATACCCTCGGTTCACGTTATAGAAGACGGCGACGTGCGCACCATTATTGAAGCGGTGTTTGGCTACAAAAATTCTTTTGCTGTACTCAAATACTGTCTTGATGAAAAGGGCGAATTAAAGCTTGACGTGCGTGTTAACTGGGGCGAAAAACAAAAACTTTTGCGTCTTAATGTGCCCACGTCACTCGAAAATAGCGTATGCATAGGCGAACAGCCCTACGGCGAAGAAAAGCTTCGTGATGATATGGAAGAAAACGTATCGCAAAGATATATCGCCGTAACCGACAACATTGATTGTCTGCTTGCTGTAAACAATGGTATTTACGGTTCCTGCTTTGATGATAAGTCAGGTGCACTTAAATATACCTTGTTACGTTCAGCTTCTTACTGCGCTCACCCGGTCGATAATCGAGTTGTTATGCCACAAGACCGATATATGCCTTATATTGAGCAGGGCGAACGTGACTTCAGCTTTAAATTCTGCGTAGGTAAAGCGAAAGAGATAAGACCACACGCTGCGCGTATTGCACAGCAGTTTAATATGCAGCCTATGTCGTTGTCCTTCTACCCGACAGGAAACAACGAAAAACCTATTTCCCCCATAAGACTACTCGATACCGACATTGTTACATTAACTGCTATTAAAAAAGCAGAGGACCAAAATGGTTATATCATAAGATTGTTTAACCCAACCGAATGTGTGCAAAGTTGTACTTTATCATTTTTTGACGAAAAAACATTGGTTGAATTTGGCGCTTATGAGATTAAAACCATCAGATATGATGGTGCTACCCTTTCTGAAACCGACCTGATGGAAGGAATTTTGGGATAATAATCACCTCGCGCTTTGCTTTACCACCACATAATTTATGTATAAAAAAACACCGTACTTCTCATTTAAGAAAAGTACGGTGTTAAAATTTATAGTTTAAAAGAATACCAGCGGACCTTGATTGCCGTAATCGGGTTTTTCTTCATCATCAGGAGTACCGTTATTGTTATCGTCGGGATCGGTATCATCGGGTGTTCCATCTTTGTCGGTATCTACAACGCTTGATGTGGTATCTTCGTCTTCATCCTCCGTAAAGTTTGCTGTCCAGTCCTCTTCTTCTGATGATGTCGTGCCATCATTTGAAGAACCAGTGCTATCACCGGATGTTGTATCATTTGGCGTATCAGGGATATAAATATCACCGCTATCGTCATTAAAATCGTTCCAATAATCGGGATATGACTGAAAATCGTCTGAGCCTGCGTAAATTTCGTCATCCTTACAAGCGGTAAAGACGCACAATACTGACAGACAAAGTGCTAAAACAACTATAAGTCTTAATAGTGATTTTATTTTCATACTATCCCCCGCAAAAACAAACATTTTTTATATAATAACATATAATATCAGCTTTTGCAAGAAGTTTTTTTGTGCTAAAGTATTATACATATGTGCTAAAGTATTATACATACAAGGCCGTTGCAGCCGTCGTTTATAACACGTTCTATTGTCTCCTGAACACGCATACGGGCATCAACAGGCATACGCGCAAGTTTGGTATGCAAACCTTCGTTTACCAATTCGTGCAGTGACTTACCAAAAATATTTGAATCCCAAATTTTTACAGGGTCTTCTTCGAACTCGTTAAGCAGATACATTATTAAATCTTCCGACTGCTTTTCGCTGCCAACTATAGGACTTACCTCTGTGGTAATATTCGCTTTCATAAGATGTATTGACGGCGCCGATGCACGAAGCCTTACGCCATATCTGCCGCCCTGTTTTACTATTTCGGGTTCTTCGAGTGTCAACTCCTCAATAGACGGCATCACAATTCCGTAACCGGTTGCCTCTACTTCATTTAGCGCATCTTTAACCCGCATATATTCTTTTTTTATAGTGGATAACTCTGTAATGCAGTTCATAAGTTCCATTTCATCATTTATTACAAGACCAGTATTTTCAGCAAGCACCTTATAAAACAGTTCGGGATTTACCTCTAATGTGATATCTGCCCTACCGTGTCCTAAATCAATATTATTTACCTTGCAACCTGTTGTATTTTCACTTTTTTCAAGGCAGGCGCCAAATAAATTTATATCGCGCACGTGACGAACACCATCTGCAGATTTAAGCGATTTTATCAAGTCACCGCGCAACCAATGATTAACAGGCAGGCTGTTTATCCACTTTGGGAAATTGACGTTTATCTCTTTTACGGGAAATTCATAGAGTATACGTGATAAAATCTGTTTTATATCGCTTTGTGTCAGGTCAAGGCAATTTACGGGCAGTACGGGTATTTTGTGCTTTTTAGATATACTTTCAGCGGTTTCAAGAGCACTTTCGTCATTTGGGTCAAGACAATTAAGCAGCACAATAAACGGTTTTTTAAGCTGTTTAAGTTCGCCTATTACCCTATCTTCCGCTTCCTCATACTCCTCACGCGGAATATCGCTGATACTGCCATCGGTTGTAATGACAAGACCTATTGTAGAATGCTCGTTAATAACCTTTTGCGTACCAATTTCAGCCGCCATATTAAATGGTATGGGTTCATCATACCACGGTGTATTTACCATACGAGGCTGGTCGTTTTCAATATAGCCTAAAGAACTCGGTACAATATAACCCACACAGTCAATAAGTCGCACGTTCATATTGGCGCAGTTATCAATACTGACGTTGACCGCCTTTTCGGGTATAAACTTGGGCTCGGTAGTCATAATCGTTCTACCCGAAGAAGACTGCGGTAACTCGTCTTTTGCGCGTTCCTTTTCATATTCTTCAGAAATATTAGGCATTACAAGCTTATCCATATACTGCTTTATGAATGTTGATTTTCCCGTACGAACAGGTCCAACAATACCAAGATAAATATCGCCACCCGTTCTTAAAGCAATATCCTCATATATACTTTTATTTGCCATAAAATATTCCTCCGAAACTTTTGCATTTAAAAATTTTTACTGATAAATACTATGTAAAAGTTTTTTACTTTATGACAATAAAAAAGCCGCAAAATGCGGCTTTGAATTTTTATTTTACTGCGTCAGTTTTATTCCATCTGAAATTACCCCAGACACCGTTTACCTCGCTGAAATATATAAAAGAGTTGGGATGTTTTTTTGAGATTTTAATCAAATCATGCATTTGTCTTAAGTTTATTATCGTAACAATTGTTTTCTTGTTGTCGGCCGTAAACATACCTTTACAATCTATAACGGTAGCGCCGTGCTTTAAATTATTTATAATATCTTCTTTAAACGCATCGGGATTGTCGGTAATTATACGTGCCTCAACCGCGTTTCTGGTAGTTTTAAGCATATAATTCATAGCAAAATTAAATATCAGCATTTGTGCCACAGACATTATTATACTCTCTATATTTCCATATACAAAGAATGAAATGCCTATGATTATGTAACAAAAAATTGATATTAGATTTTCAATATTAAGATATGGTTTCTTTTGTTGAATAATGCAAGAAATAATATCTACACCGCCCGACGAACCGCCAATTTTAATCATAATTGCAGTTCTTACTCCAAGCATTATACCAGACGCCAACACCGCAATCCACGCGTTGTTCTGTGATATATACTGATACATATCAACCTGCTCCATTACAATCATTAAAACAGACGAAACAATAGTAAAAAGTGTTGTATAAATTACGTATTTTTTACTGATAAAAAACCACGCGATTACAAGTAGCGGTATATTTATAGCAAGTGATATGTAACCCATATTTATATCGGTCAATTTCTGAAGCATCATTGCTATACCGTCAATACCGCTTGGAGCAAAGTTTGCAGGATTGACAAAACTATATAGCCCCACAGCCGATAACGCCGCCGCAACAATAATTAAAAACAAATCAAATAGAACCTGTATTTTTTTCATCAATATCACTCCTAAAATTTTTGATTACTTTTTCAGATATAAAAAACAAATAACAACCGACCCCATAACAAATTATATCAATAAAAGAAAAAGATGTACCTAACAGTATGCGAAAAAAAGTTATATCATTAAGATGTAAAATCGATACGAAATCAAAATATTGTGCCACCTCAACTGCTGCTGCAAATAAGAAAACATACAGTGGTAAAAAACGTATACCTTTCGTAAAAATATGCGTACAAAGCAGCATATCAATAC
>JAZNWJ010000054.1:0-7622 GCA_045593245.1 Acutalibacteraceae bacterium
CACAAAACACTTTTTGATGAGTGACCGCAGCATTATGGCGGCAATGTACAATCAATCGGTGCATTACGACGATAATGGTTCATGGACTGATATTGACAATAGTTTTTCTACAAACGGTGAAAATGAGTTTGAAAATAAAAGTAACAGATTTAAAACTAAGTTTTCAAAAAAATCTAACGGTAATAAGCTTGTTACCATAACCAAAGATAATTATTCACTTTCGTGGATGCTGGATGGTGCAAGTAAGGTTAATGCACAAGTAAGTCAAATGGACGAATCAGAAACCGAAGATATCTCTGTGCTTAAAAACCTTTCGGGATCGGTTACATATCCCGAAATACAAAACGATGTAGATTTGCAATATGTTGTTTCGGGTGAGGATATAAAAGAAAACATTATTCTTCAAAGTGCAGATGCACCAACAGAGTATTGCTTTACATACAAATTTAACAAACTAAGCTACCGTACAAATGAAAATAATCAAATTGAGCTTTATGATGAAAGCGACAGCGAAAATGTTGTTTTCACTATAGACGTGCCATATATGTACGATTCTGCACATGCATATTCAAATAATATTGAAATGCAAATAACAGAAACAAATAATGGTTTTAAAATAACCCTCATTCCCGATAAAGAATGGCTTTTGTCAGAGGACAGAGCTTATCCTATTGTTATTGACCCAACCACAGTAAGCAGTCAAAAGGCTACAAATATTTGGGATATAGTGCTTCAAAACACACAAACCCAAGCTTTAGAATTTGCAGCATATGACTTTTTGGTGGGTTCAGATACAAGCGGTCAAAAATATCGAACCTTACTTAAAATTTGCGATTTGCCAGATATAGGTGTAGGCGGAATCGTCGTAAATGCAAAGGTATATTTTTATAGGTATGGTCTTGTGGATGATTCGCCGGTTGCAATGCCAGCGTTTAGGCCGCGCCCTACCGACGATATTCAGGTTGATATACATCGTGTTAAAACATTATGGCCTGAACAAAGCGCCACATGGAACGGCTACGCTGAAACTTACGATTCCATTGTTGAAGATTACTTTATATATAACGATACCGATGATTATTTTACCGCCGATATTACAAATCTTGTAAATGATTGGTACGAAGGTTCGCCTAATTACGGCATAATGCTTAAAGCCAATAATGAGACTGCTGCAAATCACGTTATGCAGTTTGCCTCATCGGATTTTGCGACATACGGTCCAGAAGAAGCCAGAAGCGTGCGTCCGTTTTTATCTGTCAACTACCGCACGTGCATAGGACTTGAAGACTATTGGAGTTATAGCACACAAACACTGGGGGAACGCTCTAACGGATATATAAACAACTATAACGGCAACCTTACGTATATTCATAACGATGTAAGTTTTAATTCTGGTATTACAGGTTTTGACATTTCGCACGTATACAATTCTGAACTACGTGACCAAGATAAAAAGGCAAACCTTTTTGGTAACGGTTGGAGTCTTAATATGGTGCAGACGTTCTTGCCCGTAGATAAGAAAGTAACCCCATATGCAGAATTTGTTTATACCGACGGTGACGGAACGAATCACTATTTTGTAAAAGATTCCAGCGGCAATGTAACAGACGAGGACGGATTGGGGTATACCTATACCTTAATCAGTGAAAATGACGGCGAACTTACCGCCAAACTCACTGATAAAAACGGAAACGTTTTAAAGTTTGATAAATGGAAATATTTACGCCAGATCATAGACTCGTACGGCAATATTATTTATATAAATTATATGGCGTTTTTAGGTGTAGATAACTATGTCGATTCAATTACAACCTCATCGGGTGGTCGCTTTGATTTTTTATACAACAGCGACTATACTCTGGCTAAAATAACCGACAATGCCGGTAGAGCAACCGTATTTGAGTATGACAGTTTAGGCAATTTGGCAAGCGTAACTCGACCTGATGGCACTGTTACAAGTTTTGGTTATAACGGTACCAAACTCATAAGCGTTAAAGACCATAGTAACAAATCACTCAATTACGGTTATGACACTCAAAACAGGGTTTCATCTGTCACAAGTAAAGGCTCCGCTAATGGCACAGGACAAAGTCTGACATTTAGCTATGACCATAAGCAAACAACCGTTTTAGATAATGTTAACCGTAAAACCACATACCAGTTTGATAGTTTTGGTAGAGCGACTTGTGCTTATGACGACCAAAACAATATAGTAAGTCAAACCTATACCAATAACCAGTCGAGCGATGTGAGTTTCAAAAACAATAAGGCTGAATCATCATCAAACACGGTAACGTATGTAAATAATTATTTTACAAACGGTTCTTTTACAAACGGTTTTACCGGATGGACAAAATTTTCAGATGATATTGCATTATCCGATGAATTTGGGCTTATAACATCCAATAGCGCAAAAATTTACAACAGCACTGTCACAACAAAGGTTATTGCGCAATCCCCAAGCGTTAATGTGAATACCGATTATACAGTATCGGCATATATAAAAACCGATAATGTTGAATCCTCCTCTCATGGCGCGGGTATAGAGATTATTACCTCTAATCGTTATTTGTATTCCGATTTCATAACAGGTACAACCGATACAACCATTGATAATGGCTTTCAAAAGGTTAGTTATACTTTTAAACTAAATTCAGGCGAAACATTGTCAAGAATAACGGTAGGTCTGTATAACTCAACGGGTACGGCATATATTGACAGTGCTCAACTTGAAATAGGAGATACTGCTAATAAGATTAATTTAATATCCAATTCAAGTTTTGAAAACAACAGCGGTAATGCTACAGCTCCTGCAGGTTTTACAACCAATTTTGGTTCAACAACCGGCAACGGAGCGTCGACCGCACAAAAGCAAAGCGGTTCTTATTCCTGTAAAATTGCAGGTTACCCGTCACAGACCCGCAGTACTTATCAAAAAGTAAATATCTCAGGTAAAGCGGGAGATGTTTATTCGGTAGGCGGTTGGGGCAAGGCGAATTCTGTTGCAACAACCTATAGCAGTGCTACTCAAAAACCAAACTTTAGAATGTATCTTAGAACGTATAATGGTACAACTGTTGCTGAAGGTTTTGAAATTAAGTTTAATGAATACGTAACTGATTGGCAATATGTTTCAAAGACGGTAATTTTAAAGAAGGATTATACCGCGCTTGAAGTGTATTTCTCCTATGATTTTAACTGCAACACAGCATATTTTGATGATATGTTCTTATATCGCGATACTATGCAAAGTTATACCTATGACGATAACGGAAATGTCATATCTACAGCAGATTATGCATCTCAGCAAACCTCTTTTTCTTACAACAACGATAACACACTTTCAAAGGTGTTAAACCCTGATGGTACAGGTTATGAATATAATTATTACAATCATTTAGTTCAGACTGCTAAAAGTGAACAAGGTGTTGAATCAAAAGTTGCTCGCGACAGTTACGGCAACGCAACCGAAAGTTACATTACAAACAGTCCATACACCACAACGCTTACATCGGGTAAAACCTACCGCATAAGAAATAAGGCTTCCGGACTGTACATTACCAATGATACACAGGTAGCGCGACAGTATGCTTATGATTTAAGCGCCAACAAATCGTGGAAATTAGAGGATGCGGGCGGCGGTTATTATAGGTTAAGTTGCGTCTCAGCTTCGGGCAAATATTTAACCCGCACATCAACAATTACGGGTGTTGATTACGGTGTTGTGTTGGCAGATTACACCGAAGACAGTAATCAACTTTTTAAGTTCAAGATGAACAGCGAGGGTTCGTATCAAATAGTCTGCAAGGCGACCGAAAAAACAAATGCTTTACGCACAAGTAGCGGTTCTACCGCAAGCGGAGTGCAGATAACCGACCAGACAACAAACGGCTTTGATGCTTTTTGCTGGTACTTTGAAGACGCTTCTGCACCATATACCCAAACACTACAATCGGGTACCGCCTACCGCTTGCGTGCATTACACAGCGGTATGTGTCTTGATGTGCACGGTTCGTTAATAAAGCAATATGTATATTTGCAAACAAGACCTCAGCGTTTTGTAATAACCGATTGTGACGGCTATTATACCATAACTCTTGCCGACTCACCCGACAAATATTTAGCGCTTGACACAACACAGACCGTATCGGGAAATCCCGTTATAGCGGTCAAAAGCACTTTTGACGATAGTTGTAAATTTAATATAACAACTACAGGAACAATGGGCACTGCTATAATCTCACCGCAATCTTTGCCAAATAGCAGTATTACGGTAAATGGCGCGTCACTTGAGCTTAGCGCGTCGGTAGTTGCGGCAACCGATACAGGCGCTCGTAATCAACGCTTTGTATTGGAACCCACGTCCGATACTATACGCTCATCAGCCACCTACCAAAACAACGGTAACTACCCACACACGGTAACTGATAGCCGCGGTAATACCACGACCTATACCTACGATACCGCACGTGGCTTGCAAACAGGCGTTACCGATGCCAAGGGCAACGTTACGGAATACGAATACAATAGTCTTAATGATAGACTTGACTATGTAACCTCGGGAGACAGTACTGTCGGATATATCTATAACACCGATGGTTCTTTAAACAAAATAACCTCTCCTTCGGGCGTAGCGTATAACTTTACCTATGATGAGTTTGGTAATACCAAAACCATATCCGTAGGCTCGCAAGAACTTACCGAAAATTATTACAATATTTCACGCGGGTTATTGGATTATTCGGAATACGGCAACGGACATAGAATAGACTATCATTACGATATGCTTGACCGCATTACCGAAAAGCTGTATAATGATGTTGTAAAGGTTAAATTCCGTTATGACAAATTTGGTAATCTCTACGAAAAGCAAGATTTGTTTACAAACATAACCTACCGTTACAACTACGACCTTTCGGGTAGAATAACAGGTATTGTTGGTAGTGACAACACAAGTCTTAACTACGTTTACGACGAATTTAACCGCATAGAAAAGTATGTTGCCAAGTTTGGTGATAATTCAAACGTTACCGAATATATCTACGGCGATAGTACGGTAAGCGGTCAAAAGAACGGCCTTATTTATGGTGTTAAGCAAAACGATACACAGCGTATATCTTACGCTTATGATAATCTTGCAAGATTACAAACTCGTACGCTTAACACAACTACACCGTTTGTAACGCAGTACACTTATCATCAGGGTGCTACGGCGGGTACTACAACCACACTTGTAAAAACCGTTCAAAACGGTAACGATACATACGAATATTCGTATGATTCGTTAGGTAATATTACGAGTATTATTAAAAACGGCGCAGTATATGAAAGTTATACCTATGACAGCCTTAACCAGTTAACGCTTATAGCACGTGGTAATGACTTTTATTATTACACCTACGATAACGGTGGTAATATATTGTCCGAAGGTCTTAACGGTGTCGAAATAAAGAGTTATACCTACGGTGATAGTCAGTGGAAGGATAAACTGACTGAGTTTAACGGGCAAACCATTACATACGATCAAATAGGTAACCCATTACAGTATAGAGACAACTTTGAATTTACATGGTCTAACGGTAGACAGCTTAAAATAGTTACTGAAGACACATTTGTAACAACCTATACGTACAATGCTGATGGTTTGCGCGCATCAAAAAACCAATACGGTATGTTTGAAACACAGTATTATTGGTTAGACGGTGTATTGCTTGGTGAAAAAACCGGCGGAAAGTATACAATCTTTCTTTATGATGAAAACGGTACACCGTATGGCCTTGTGTATAATAACACATACTATTATTACGTACAAAACGCCCAGGGCGACATAGTGGCACTGCTTGATGCCGATGGCAATATAGTTGCAAAATACCAGTATGACGCGTGGGGTAACATATTAAGCATAACCGACAGCAACGATAACAACATAATTAACGGCGGTCACATTGCACACAAAAACCCATTAAGGTATCGCGGTTATTACTATGATGAAGAGACGGGGTTCTATCTAACAGGTACAAGATACTATGATCCTGAAATTGGTAGGTTTATATCCCCCGATACAACAGATGTCATAACCGCCACTCCTATGGCATTGACAGATAAAAATCTTTATGCCTATTGTGACAACAACCCTGTTGTACGTGCAGATCACAGTGGAGAGTTTTGGAATTACGTAATAGGTGGAGTTGTAGGCGCTGTTGTAGGAGGAGTTTCTGCTGCTATTTCAGGTGGAGATTGGAAAGCAATTGCTTTAGGAGCTGGTGTTGGGGCAGTTGGCGGTTTGCTTGCAGCTTCAGGTGTTCCTGCTGGTTTTCAAATTGTGGCCGGAGGTCTTTTGAGTGGCGGAAATAATCTAGCAACACAAACATTGGTCGAAGGAAAAAGCTTACAAGAAGTGGATTGGATTGATGTCGGAATCGATACTGCAATTGGTGCTGGAACATCTGCACTATCTTATGGAGTTACACGCAATGCTTCAAAAGCAGCAGACAAAATCATCTGTAAGGGTGCGAACAAAGTCGTAAAAGGGCAGCAGAGCCTACTTAGTGGTAGCAGATATGGAAAAGGGGCCATTAAGAAAGGAACGGCTATTATGAATAGCGGAATTAAGCAGATGAATACCGTCAGAGGAACCTCATCTGTTGTAGGCTCAACTTCCGGAGGATTTTTAACATCCGTCAAGTCTTTTTTCAAACGACTGTTTAGGTGAGTACAATGAAGAAATTTGTTTTTTTTCCATTATGGAGAATTGAAGATGTTGAAAAGTACCTAGAAAGCATGGAACAAAAGGGGTATCGATTAGAAAAAATTAAGCACTCATATTGGTTCTATTTTAAAGAATCAACATCAAAACAAATGTGCTATTTTCTGTCTTATAAATCTTTTAGGGGAAGCAGTATGGGAAATTGTGATTACGCTCTATTATCAAAACACAGTGCAAACCCCATTAAATCAAAATGGTGCTTTTATACTATGTATCGTACAAAAGAGTATAAAGAAAATTTGTCATTGCTTTATGAAGTTAGGTTAGACTATATAAAAACAAAACTTCTAGAGAATGCTTTAACCGCATTGTTTTTAACCGTACTTTTTTCAGCCATAGCTTTCCTAGATATAATTACTCGTTGGAGTTACAAAGAGATTTTTCTTTTTAGTCCTATTATTGGAATATGTGTTTATTTGACCATTTATTATTTTTACGGATATTTCAAGCAAAAAAACAAATGCAAAAATTATGAACACGATAATTTCAATAATTGACATTCTTGATCTTCCATTCCACGCTAACCTTTTGCTGTTTTTCACCATCAACTGTTTCTAAACTGCCAATTTCAATTTTTGAAATCAGCTTGTTTAGAATAAACGGTGTCAATTTCAAGGAGACAGGGGGAGACAGGGGACGGTTCTCTGTCTTCAAGTTAGGTATTTATAAAGAAGCCGCTGTTGGTATGTTAGGTTATACATGGAATCAAGTATCTAATGAGATTCTTTACTGGACCGGAAACTAAGGAGGTGAAATATGGGATCTTGGAACTATTATATTGAAATAAAAACAGATAGAATAACATTGGATCGTATGATTTCTGAATACGAAAAGAACCAAACATACCAAGAGATGT
>JAZNWJ010000055.1:0-9347 GCA_045593245.1 Acutalibacteraceae bacterium
TGCTCCGTCCGTTACATACTCTATAACAAACGTGTCAGCCTTTGTTCTGGTAATATGGTAATTAGCACTCGGATAAGTCACACCAGCAAGTGATATATAAAAAGGTGATTTTTTATGTGCACAGGCAAAGGGCTTTAAAAATTCGTTCAAATTATTTTCCTCACTTTTGAAATTATAATACGCATTTAATTTATGATTTTAACTTATTATAATATAATTAAGTTATAACTTCAAGGAGGAAATGTTATGAAGATGCGTGTCCCTGCAACCCCTATCATAAACATAGACCCCTATTTTTCGGTATGGGCTAAAAATTCGGTTTTAGAAAACACAGTACACTGGACCGACCGACCAAACAGTATGTCGGGCAGAGTTTTTATAGATGGCAAAGAATTTCACTTTTTAGGACTTAAGGACCGTGACATTCCCGATATGACGGTTGAAAATGTCGAAATTGATGCTTTTTCAACAATAATTACATATACAAATGCTGCTGTTAGATTGGTTGTACATTTTACATCCCCACTTCTCCCCGATGATTTATACTACGCTTCCCGCCCTGTGGCATACTGCAAAACTCAGTATGAAAGCATTGATGGTAAAGAGCATAACGTTAGTGTAAAATTTACCGTTAGCGAAGAGCTTGTTTTAAATGAACGTGGGCAAAACGCAACACAAAGCGCTAATGTGAATATTCCTGGCGTTACCACTATCAAGATTGGTAATGCTTATCAAAACACTTTGAATCGTAGCGACGATTATATTCGCATAGACTGGGGTTATTTTTATCTTAGCGCAAAAGGAAACGAAAAAACACAAAGTACTACGCTTGATAATATGAGTGCGATAAGCATTGAAGCAACACTCGAAAATGATGCTTTATTCCTTTTTGCTTACGACGATATAGACAGTATTCAGTACTTTGGCGATAATCTTAAGGCCTATTGGAAAAAGGACGGCAAAACCATAGAAAAAGCAATTGCTGAAGCCGCAAACGAATATGACTCCTTACTTACTCGTTGCAACGCTTTTTCAACCAAGTTAAAAGATGATGCTACCAAAAAAGGTAGTAAAAAATATGCCGAAATGCTGCTGCTAGGTGTCCGTCAGGTAATGGCGGCGCACAAGCTTGTTGTTGACAAAGACGGTCACAACCTTTACATTTCAAAAGAATGCGCTTCAAACGGTTGCGCCGCTACCGTTGACGTTACCTATCCGTCAGCGCCAATGTTTTTGGCTTTCAATACCGAACTGCTTAAAGGTATGCTCCGCCCTGTAATGCGCTATGCCGAAAGTGACGAATGGTGTTTTGATTTTGCGCCACACGACGTAGGACAATATCCGCTTGTAAATGGACAAGAATACGGCGTTAAACGTGAAAACGGAAAAGTGGAAATTGACGCCAACATGCAAATGCCGGTTGAAGAATGCGGTAATATGATTATTCTTTTTGCCGCTATATGTGACGCGGATAATGACGTATCTTTTGCAAAAGAATATATCGATACTATAAAGCAGTGGAGCAAATATCTTATCAAATACGGTCTTGACCCCAAAAATCAGCTTTGCACCGATGACTTTGCAGGTCACCTCGCTCATAACGTAAATCTTTCTATTAAAGCCATTATGGGCATTGCCGCATACAGCCGAATACTAAGTCGCCTTGGCGAAAACGATGAAGCGCAAAAAATGATAACCATTGCCCGTGAATATGCTGCTTCGGTAATAGAAAGGTCAAAAAATAGTGACGGCAGTTATCGTCTTGCTTTTGACCGGCCTGATACCTTCTCACTTAAATACAATTCGGTTTGGGATAAACTCTGGGGCACAAATCTTTTTCCACAAGAATTTTATGACGGTGAAATTGCCCGTTACAAAAAAGAATTGCTTCCCTACGGTGTGCCGCTTGACTCTCGCAAACAATACACAAAATCCGACTGGACTTTGTGGGTAGCGTCACTCGCCACAACTCAAGAAGATTTTAATTGCTTGGTTGACGCTCTTTGGGAATCGTACAATCAAACCCCCGACCGCATCCCAATGACCGATTGGTACTACTGCGACAGCGCAAAAATGAGTATGTTCCGTCACAGAAGTGTTATAGGCGGACTTTTTATCAAATTATTGCTTTAATTTACTTGTAATTTTTTTAAACTGTGGTATGATTAAGTCATACCACAGTTATTTTTTGAGGTGACTTTTTATGAAAATTATGCTTATGGGTGACTTGTGCCCAAAGGAAAACACCAACGAATTGTTTAAACAAAAAGATATAAACACTCTTTTCGGCGATTTTTTACCACTTTTTAAAGGCAACGACATTAACTTTGTAAACATTGAATGTGCGCTTACCGAGTCGGACGGCGCTATCGAAAAATTCGGTCCCAATCTTAAGGGTACACCAATGGCCGCCGAGGTTATGAAGGATGTTGGCATCAATCTTGCAGGTCTTTCAAATAATCACATTTTTGACTATGGCATTCAGGGTTATAAGGATACTGTAGAGGCACTGACACGAGCAGGTATTGCATACACAGGCTTTGGCGACAATTATGAAGATGCGCGCAAAAACTACTACTTTGAAAAAAATGGTGAAAAGGTAGCCTTCATCTGTGTTTGTGAACGCGAATACACCTATGCACTCGAAGACCGTATGGGATCACGTCTTTACGATTGCTATGATACCATCGCTGATGTACGTGAGGCAAAGGCAAATGCCGATAAGGTTATTGTAATCTATCACGGTGGCAAAGAAAATTGCCGCTACCCTTCCCCCCGTATGCGTAAGCTTACCCATGCGCTGGTCGACGCGGGTGCTGACCTTGTTACCTGTCAGCACAGCCATTGTATCGGTTGTAGCGAATATTATAAAGGTGCATTTATCTGCTACGGTCAGGGCAATTTCCATTTTGTAAGCAAATGGGGTCCACATTACCCGCATTGGCCTTATGAAATTGTTATCCGCTATGATACCGTAACGGGAGAAATCGAGCGAATTCCGGTTAATATAAACACAGAAATTAACGGTATTGAACTTTCAAAAGGCGAAACCTATGATATGACCATAAACCTTATGAAAGAACTCGACCAGAGTATGATTGATGGTAGTTATAAACAAGGGTACGCCGATTACTGCGAAAGCGAAAGAGATACATACCACGGTCGTATTGCAAAAGCTCTATCTCCAAACGCTAGTGAAATGGAATACAAAGTATTTGGTCACTATCTTGACTGCGAAGCTCACCTTGATATGCTGCTTCAGCTGAATAAAACCGCAAACCATACTAACGAAAAGCCGTAGGGAACGACCCGCGTGTCGTTCCGCTAATTTACGGCACGGCACATAGGCACGTGCCCTACACATAAAACAAATTTAAAAATATGGGCAAGTAAATCTCGCCCATATTTTTAAATTTTAACCCTTGACAAGCGTTTTTCATTATGATATAATACGAGCAAATATTTTTTAAATGCTTTGAAGGAATTATTTCTTTTCTTCCCTTCTTTTCAGAGAGTCGTCGGTTGGTGCAAGACGATAAGAACATTAAAAGAAAGCCTCATTCCTGAGCAGAGCGACTGAACACATAAGTTATTAAGTTGCTACGGTTTGTCCCGTTACAAGACACGAAGCTTGTTGGAGCTTTGACCGAGTTGGTAGTTTTATGCTACAAACAGGGTGGTACCGCGAAATTTAATTTTTCGTCCCTGAAGTGAAGTTTTTGTAACTTTGCTTCGGGTTTTTTATTTTTATGACACGTCGACCAACACGGCGCAGGCTCAAAAGTAGCCGAAAGGAGTAAATACTTATGAAACAAATTAAAATTGCAGAGGCGACTTTATGCCGCGAAAACGGTCACTTCAGTTTTAAAGAAAAGATTGAAATTGCAAGACAACTCGAAAATCTTAACGTAGATGTTATTGAGTTTCCCGAGATTGTAAATGCAAAGGCGGACATTCTGCTAATTAAAACAATATCTTCTTTTGTAAAATCAAGTGTTATTTCGGTTGCGGCAGGTATTGGTAACGACAGTGTAGATAACGCTATTACAGCGCTTTCTGCTGCAAAAAATCCGCAGATTAGAATTGAACTTCCCGTGTCACCTGTTGGTATGGAATACACCTGCCACAAGAAGCCTGACAAGATTTTGGCACATATTGAAAACGCTGTTACAAAAGCAAAGGCAGTAATCGCCAATGTAGAATTCTGCGCAGTTGACGCAACACGTGCCGAAGCCGATTTTCTTAAAAACGCTATTACCGCCGCAATTAATGCCGGTGCTACAAGCGTATCTATTTGCGACAGTGCCGCCAATATGATGCCCGACGATTTTGCAGCCTTTGCCGCAAGCGTTGCCAACTACTGCACAGTACCGGTTGGCGTTAAATGCGACAACAAAAATGGGTTAGCAATTGCTCAGGCAATTCTTGCAGTGAAGCAGGGTGTTGATACCGTTAAAACTGCTGTTGATGGCACAACCGTATCTCTTGAGACCTTTGCCGATATGATTAAAAACTGTGGTAACGACTACGGCTTTACTTCAAATATCAAGACAACCGAGCTTCACCGCATAGTTAAACAAATCCGTTGGGTAACGGGTGCTGCACAAAACAGCAATACCGCCATAAAAACTGCCGAGGATACAGGCGTTCATCTTGATAAAAACGATGATATTGATGCAGTATCTACTGCCGCTGCAAAGCTTGGTTATGACCTTTCAGAAGAAGACAAAGCAAAGGTTTATGAAGAATTTTTACGCGTAGCCGCCAAAAAGAATGTAGGCTATAAAGAGCTTGAAGCAATTATAGCAAGCGTTGCATTGCAGGTACCTGCTACCTATTCACTCGTAAACTACGTTATCAACACAGGTAACATTATTCCCGCATCGGCACAAATCACTATTAAAAAATCCGACGAGCAAATACAGGGCATTTGCATTGGTGACGGCCCTATTGATGCCGCTTTCCTTGCAGTTGAGCAGATAATCGGTCACCACTACGAGCTTGACGATTTTCAGATTCAGTCGGTTACCGAAGGTAAAGAGGCTATGGGCTCGGCTATTGTTAAACTACGTAATAATGGTAAGCTTTATTCGGGTAACGGTATTTCTACCGACATAATAAGCGCAAGTATTCGCGCGTATATCAATGCCGTAAACAAGATTGTTTACGAGGAGGCAAACTAATATGAAATTATCATTTTCTACAAAGGGCTGGCACAACAGTTCGTTTGATGAATTTTGTGATATAGCGGTTGATTTGGGCTTTGGCGGTATCGAGCTGCACAACGTAAACAACCGCCTTTTCACCGATAAAGACGGTGCTTTTCACGATTATACCGCCGCTGCTACCGCGCGCAGACTTTATGAAAAGAAATTACAAATTCCTTGTATTGACGTGCTTTGCGATATTGCTGCCGCTAACAAGGCCGATGCCGCTATAGAGGAATTTTCAAAATGTGTAAATATAGCTTCTAACCTCAATATTCCCGCTATTCGCGTAAAGGCCGAAAAGGCTGTTGACGCTGATGTGGCTCACGCTACCGTTATTTCTTTTATAGAAAAAGCTCTTCCTGTAGCAACAGCAAAAAATATAACAATTTTAATTGAAACGTCGGGTATATTTTGCAAAACCGCAGAGCTTCGAGGCGTTTTAGACCAGTTTGCTTGTGATAATTTGGCTGCACTTTGGAATATGTCAGCCGCTTACTTCGAGGGTGGCGAAAGCGCCGAAGAAATTATTAAAAACTTGGGTGCATATATTAAGCATGTTCACATTAACGATGCCGAAAAAACCGCTGATGGCGTAGAGTTTTGCCTTATAGGTGAAGGCGAATTGCCTATAAGTGATATGATGCTCGCTTTGCGTTCGGTAAACTACGACGGCTTTGTATCACTCGTTTGGGACCCAAGCTGGTGCCAAGAGCTTGACGATATGGAAATCATATTCTCACAGTACGCAGGTTATATGAAGCAGTACGGCGACACCTCTAAAAACGAACGCACCTTCTACTATAACAAGAGTCACACAGGCAAATTCGTTTGGAAAAAGGATTTGCTTATCGACCTTACTTTTTCCGAGGTTCTCGACACCATGGTTGAGTGCTTCCCTGACCAATACGCATTTAAATATACAACACTTGACTACACACGTACTTATTCGGAATTTCGTGACGACGTTGACACTTTTGCACGCTCACTTATTTCTATGGGCGTAAAGGCGGGCAGCCACGTAGCCGTTTGGGCATCTAACGTGCCGCAGTGGTATATTGCGTTTTGGGCAACCGTTAAAATCGGTGCCGTTTTAGTAACCGTTAACACCGCTTACAAAATTCACGAGATTGAATATTTGCTTAAGCAGTCTGACACCCATACCCTTATTATGACCGAGGGCTCAAAGGACACACACTACGGCAAAATTATTGCCGAGCTTTGCCCCGAGCTTGAAACAACAAAGGTAGGCTCTCCTCTTCACAGCCGCAGACTTCCCTTCCTTCGCAACGTAATTACCGTAGGCTACAATCAAAAGGGTTGTATGACTTGGGAGGATGCGATTGACCGCGCGGCTCAGGTACCGCTTTCAGAGGTTCATCGTATGGCTGCCGCAGTTGACAAAGACGACGTTTGCAATATGCAATATACGTCAGGTACTACGGGTTTCCCAAAAGGCGTTATGCTTACCCACTACAACGTTGTAAACAATGGTAAATATATCGGCGACCATATGGATTTATCAACTGCCGACCGTATGATGATTCAAGTACCTATGTTCCACTGTTTTGGTATGGTGCTTTCTATGACATCTTCTATGACACACGGCGCTACGATGTATCCGCTTCCCTATTTCTCACCAAAGCCTGCTCTTGCTTGTGTTCATAACGAGCATATTACCGCCTTTAACGGCGTGCCTACAATGTTTATTGCTATGATGCAGCACGAGGACTTTGCAAAAACCGACTTTTCATATATTCGTACCGGTATTATGGCTGGCGCTAACTGCCCTGCCGACCTTATGAAAAAGGCAACCGAGGTTATGAACATGAAAGAAATCGTATCTGTTTACGGTCAGACCGAGGCAAGCCCAGGCTGTACTATGAGCAGTTATTACGATTCACTTGAGGTTCGTACCGAAACGGTTGGTAGCGCATTCGCAAACGTAGAATGTAAAATCGTTGACCCCGAAACAGGCGAAGATTGTCCAGACGGTGTAAATGGTGAATTTGTAGCACGCGGCTATAACCTTATGAAAGGTTATTACAAAATGCCCGAGGCTACAGCTTCTACCATTGACGCTGACGGTTGGCTGCACACAGGCGACCTTGCTTGTCGCACACCCGAAGGCAACTATAATATAACAGGTCGCCTTAAAGATATGATTATCCGCGGTGGCGAAAATATTTACCCCAAGGAAATCGAAGAATTCATCTACACCTGCGATAAGGTTAAGGACGTTCAGGTTATCGGTGTCCCCGACAAGCGCTATGGCGAAGAAATTATGGCCTGCATTATCCTTAAAGACGGTGAAAGTATGACCGAGGATGAGATGAAGCAATATATCGCCGACCATATGGCTCGTCATAAAGTACCGCGTTATATCGAGTTTGTAAAATCCTTCCCGATGAATGCTGCGGGCAAGATTCTTAAGTACAAGATGCGTGAGGATGCCGCAAAGCGTTTGGGACTTGCCGAGGAGTAATGACAGATGTTAGATAACAAATTCACCGTTATCGACTCACACTGTCATATCTACCCTACAAAAATTGCAAAACCTGCCGTAGAAAGTACCGGCAGGTTTTACGACATGACAGCGCTCGGTGACGGCACTGTAAATTCTTTGCTCCAGATTGGAGAAAAAGCGGGTATAGACCGCTTTGTTGTGCAATCGGTGGCAACTACTCCTCATCAGGTAAAAAGCATCAACGAATTCATCGCACGTGAGGTTTCTGACTTCCCCGACAAGCTCATTGGTCTTGGCACCTTGCACCCCGAAAGCGACGATTTAAAGGGTGATTTAGAGCATATTAAAGAGCTTGGTCTTCACGGTGTCAAGCTGCATCCTGATATTCAGCGCTTTAAGATTGACGATTATCGTTGTCTTAAAATTTACGAACTCTGTGAAAATGAAAATATGCCCATACTTATGCACACAGGCGATTACCGATTTGACTATTCAAATCCTAACCGTTTGGTACCGGTATTGGACATTTATAAAAACCTTACCATAATCGGCGCGCATTTAGGCGGTTGGTCAGTTTGGGACGAAGCAGTAGAAAAACTTTCGGGATATAAAAACTTCTACGTAGATAGTTCCTCAAGCCTTTACGAATTACCGATAGAACGTGCAACCGAAATAATACGTACTTATGGTGCAGACCGAGTACTATTTGGTTCAGACTTCCCCGTTTTCTCACCCGATATAGAACTTGAGCGTTTTATGGCGCTACCTCTTACCGACGATGAACGTCGTATGATTTTAAGTGAAAACGTATTAAAACTTTACGGAATAAAATGATAAATGCGGGCAATTGTTTTCTTGCCCGCATTTATTTTAAAAAAAATAAAATTAGTAGTTGACAAAGCCGAATGTTGGTGATATAATAATCGGGCGCAATAAAATAAGCGAGTGTGCTGGAATAGGCAGACAGGCACGTTTGAGGGGCGTGTGTTCACCGACGTATGGGTTCAAGTCCCATCACTCGCACCAAATAAATAAGACCTACCTTTATGGTGGGTCTTATTTATTTTTTATGTATGAAATAAACCTCTGCGATGTAATTATTATTGCTGTAATTATTGTAATAAACCTTTCATATATTATGCTCTTTAAAATTATTTGCAACTATTGCAACAAGTTAATAACAAGCAAAAACATTCCCAATAACGAAAATATAATTATTGCTATTTTTCTTCTTATAAAATATAAATCACTCGGTTCAAGGTCGAAAGAACTACTTACGCGAAAACTTAAAGCAAGTTTCTCAAATTCCCAGTTAATTCGTGGACAAAAAGCTTCAAAGCTTGATAACGCGAAGGCTATAAAAGACCAACCTAAACCGTCACAACTTGTTTGTGTTATTGCGTTTGATATAAAAACTATTATAGTGGCAACAACACCCACAAGTGAAATACAGCCGATAACTTTATCATATACACTTACATTTAAAGGGTCTTTTTTGTTATAAAGTTCATCTATTTTTGATTGGACATCTTGTTGTAAGTTTTTATCTTCGCCATCAAATAGGTTATCATTTAATTTTTCATCACAATCAACACAAAACATTCTATCATCAGAATTATATGCGCCACATTTATCACAAACTCCCACATTATCACCGCTTTAGTTTCTTATAA
>JAZNWJ010000056.1:0-25713 GCA_045593245.1 Acutalibacteraceae bacterium
TCGCCGTATTCAAATTCAAAGCGGTATTTGTTTTCTTCGTCAAGCTCTACAATTTTGGGTGTACCGTCAAAACCTTTTCCACCGTATAGTGCCAAACGGCTACAATCCTTGAAGGTTACGGTAGCAACATTGTTTGGCTTATCTTTTACATCATAATTCACAAGCATATATGCCTCACCGTACTTTTCGCTGACAAAACGGCTAATGGCAAGGTCAGAAGAAGAAATCGCTTTTTGGAAATGCTTGGCATTTTCAAATTCACGGTCTAACATCTGCATCATATCCGTATTGCTGCTAAAGCCTACGGGATTTCTGGCGATAATGCTATCCCAATCGTAAGCAAGTATTACGTTTGAAAAAGATTGTATTTCCTTGTGAATATCCTTCAACCAATAATACATTTCGTTTGGCGTACTGTCTTGATTCAAAATACAATGCTCATACATATATTCAATTGTTCCGTCTTCGTTATATGTTCTTGGCACCTCGTAACAATAATATTGTATATGGTCAAAGCCAAATGCAAGAGCAATATTTACCTGCAAACGCATATCGCCTTCTGTAAGCACCGAAGCAAATTCATTAGTAACGCTGCTTTGTATAATTGCGGTTTTGTATGCATCGTGCTTTTTAGCGAGGTTAGCGATAATCTCATGACCTAAAAGCCAATCCTGATGGCGAGCATACTTGTTTTTTTCTTCATTACGGAAGGGATAACAGTCAACCGAAATAAACTTTTTGTCAAAATGAGTCATTATCTCTTTTTCATAGGTATCGACAAGCTCATCGTAATTGGCAAAATCCCAGTATGTTCCGCCTGCATATCTTGGCGAAAGGTTTACTATGTAATAAGCATCGGGATAAACCTTTTGAAAATCATCCATCATAGCCTTGCTGTTATATCTACCGTCATAATGATCCTTTGAAGGCTCGTCAACAATGCTTATGCCTGTAATTATATCTTTATACTCGCCATATAGGTCATGCTGACTAAACGGTGTTTCGTTATAATAGTCCTCGTTTTGTTCCGACCAAGTAGCCAGCCAATCTCCATATTGCAAAATAGCCTTAAGCCCTGTCTTACGACAAAGCTCAAGCGCTTTCATAGTACGGTCAGAACCAAGATAAAACTGATTTTCGCTGTTTTTTTCAAGTGAATGATTTATCATCGCAAAGGTGGTAAAGCCAACATCCTTATATTGCTTAAAGGTTTCTTCAGTCAATTCGTATGGCGCCCAAAAACCCGAAATTTCGAAAGACTGTTCGGGGTAATTGGGTAACTCGTCGGCTTTGCATCCTACAGTAGAAAGTATCATAACAAGCGCTAAGGACAAAATCAAAATTTTCTTAAACATAATAAACACCTCTGTTTGTCGTTAACATATATCCTATTATACCGATGTATTCATTTAATTTCAATATTCTTTTTTACATTTATTGGAATATGGTAAACTTTAAAAGTTCCCCTCAAAAAAGGGGAACTTTTGTTTAAACAAGCGGTGTCACAAAAACGCCTTCGCCATATTCAAGCTCAATTTCAATTTGTCCGTTTTCATCAAGCGGAACTATTTGGGGAGTACCACTGTAATTGGCGCCACCGTAAATAGCCACGGCACCGCAATCCTTGAATGTAGCCTTTACAATATTGTTGTCACTTTCTGCTCGAGCAAAGTTTACAAACATATACGCTTCGCCATACTTATCACTTTTAAACTGACTTACAACCATATCCAATGTAGCGGTTGCAGATACGTAATGCTTTGTATTTTCTAAATTCAATTTTTCAAGGTTTTCATCGTACTCTATCGTACACACGCGGAAGGTCTGGTCCTCGGTGCCCGAAATACCTATTGCCTGTTCCCAGTTATAAGACAATACCGCGCTTGCGAGTTTTTGTATTTCTCCGTTAACCTCTTTTACGTCATAATATAACTGATTTGGTGTTCCGTCCTGATTGAGCATACAATGGTTATAAAGATACTCTACACTACCGTCGTCCTGTTTTGTTCGTGGCACGGAATAACAATAATACTGTAGATTATCAGCGCCAAATGCTATTGCTGTATACGCCTGAAAACGCATATCGTTCACGCTCAACGCATCTAAAAATTCACTGCCTGTACTCGACTGTAAAATCATTGTGGTTTCGGCATTGTATTTTTTTGCACATTTAGCAATTTCGTTGTAATTGTAAAGAATCATATTCTCAGGATTCTTGGAATTTGAAAAAGGATATACGTCAACACAAATATATGGTTTTTCAAATTTGGACATTATTGTTTCGCCATAAATTTCAAGCATTTCATCATAATTAGTAAAATCTCTACTTGTTACTGCGGTTGCCGGAATAAGGTTTATCATATACTTTGTATCGGGATAAACCTTATTGAAATCAGCAATAAGCTCATCTTTGGCAAGTGATGCCATAGTTTCTTTGTTTGGCTCGTCGTTTATATGTACACCCTTTATCATATCCTTATACTCACCATATAAATCATATGTGCTGAAAGGGTTGTTATCAAAATACTCGTCGCCCTCATTTTTACGATTAAACCACGATGCACCATACGCTATATAAACATCTATTCCTATCTTTTTACAAATTTCAAGCGCTTCCTTTGTGCGCTTTGAACCTATGTAATATTGATTTTCGCTACTGCGCGGAACATCGTCGTGATTTGTAAAAGACATAATGTTAAATCCCGCATCCTTATATTGCCTGAAAGCATCTTCACTTATTTCGTGAGGAGCCCAGAGACCGCATATTTCAAACTCCTGTGCAGCATATTGCGGCAAATCTTTTTCGGTATACTTTTTATCGCAACCCGAAATTGAAAATGCCATAATACACACTATTGCCATTGCCAATAATCTTTTTAACATATTATCACCTTTTTTATATGGGTCGACGAAAAATCGCCGACCCATTATTTTATGCCAGTGGTGTAACGAATACGCCTTCGCCATATTCAAGTTCAATTTTTATCTGACTGTTTTCGTCAAGAGTAACTATTTCGGGTGTACCTGAATATCCTGCACCACCATAGATTGCCACTGCATTACATTCCTTAAAGGTTGCGGTTACCGTGTTTGCGTCGTCGCGATCTGCCCAGTTGAGGAACATATACGCTTCACCGTACTCCTCGCTTGTAAAACGGCTTACAATCATATCCTGTGTACCGGTTGCATCTACGTATTTTTCACAGTTTTCTAATTTTATTTTTTCAAAAGTCATCGGGTCAAGTTCTATTGGACACACCCTGAATGTCGAATCCTCGCTACCGGACACGCCAACGGTTGTATCCCAATCGTATGACAAAATTACATCTGCAAATGACTGTATTTCTTTATGTAACTTTTGCAGACTATAATACACTTCGCTCGGGGTATCGTCACGCTTTAATATACATTCGTCGTACATAAATACTTCGTTTCCGTCTTCATCAAAGCTTTTCGGAACAGAATAGCAATAATACTGTAACGTATCTGCGCCAAATGCAAGGGCGTTATATATCTCCCAACGCAAATCATTTTCGCTAAGGTTCATTTCAAACTCTTTTTTGCCTTCATCCGCGCCGCCAACACTTGACTGGAGGATATAACCTGGTTTTACGCCGTATTTTTTTGCCGAATTTGCTATGTATCGATAATTTTCAAGCAATGTGCCGTCATCGTTTCTGCTACCTTCATGGAAAGGATAAACGTCAACCGATACAAACGCTTTATCGCCAAACGGCTCCATAAAAGTCTTTTCATAAAGTTCCATCATTTCGCTATAGCTATCAAAGCCGCGGCTTGAAAGAGCTGTTATGGGTATAAGATTTACTATAAAATCAGCATTCGGATAAACTTTTTTAAAATCTTCAATAAGTGTCTTGTTTCCATACAATGGAAAATGACGGTCTTTATATGGTTCGTCACAAATATGAACGCCTGTTATAATATCCTTATATTCATCGTAAAGATCATATTTACTGAACGGTGTATCACCATTATAGTTCTCGTCGCCAGATACCCTTTCTGCCATCCAGTCATTATAGTTGAGAATAGCGTTAAGACCTACCTTTTTGCAGTTTTCAAGGGCGGTCATAGTGCGGTCAGAACCCAGATAGAACTGCTCTTCACTTGTGTTTCCCAAAGAATGATTTATCATTGCAAGTGTTGTAAAACCAACATCCTTATACTGCTTTAAACCCTCTTCACTAATGTCATACGGCGCCCAGAAACCCGAAATTTCGAACTGTTTTTGGGCATACTCGGGAAGATCCGATAAATCGTACTTTTTATCACAACCAATAAGACCTAACACCATAATCAAAGCCATAAGTACCGCTAAAACTCTTTTTAACATTGTACATTCCCCTTAATCCAAAGAATACTTCTTTTCGTATGTGTAGTATTCCTCAACAAAATTACCAACCGCTTCGGTTTTTACATTTCTTAAATATTTATGAGTATCAAGTTTTGGAGAATCCTGCTGAATGGTATATACCGCGATGTTTGAGCAGTGATCCGACACACGTTCTATGTTTGTAAGCAAATCAGAAAATACAAATCCCATCTGAACCGTGCATTCGCCCTTTTGAAGTCGATCAATATGACGCGCCTTAAGCTCATCCTTAAGCTTATCAATTACCTGTTCTATCGGCTCTACGTGAGCAGCCTTTTCAAAATCGTCAGTAACAAACGAGTCAACTGTTATATTCACAATCTCTCTGAGTGCTTCTATTGTGATACCAAGTTCTCGTCTTGCATCATCAGAGAAAACAATATTTTTTTCTTTTATTTCAAGCGCAGTTCCGCAAAGATTCAACGCGTGGTCACTTATACGCTCAAAGTCGCTCAGCGAATGAAGCATACGTGATACTGCGTGAGAATCGTCTTCGGTAAGATTATTACTGCTAAGACGAACAAGATACGTGCCAAGCTTGTCCTCATATTTATCGGTAAGCGTTTCGGTATCTTTTACAAACTGAGCCTTTACCTCATCATAACTACCAACAAGCTCAAGTGAAGTCATAATTGCTTGACGGGTATAATCTGCCATTTCGTTAGCTATGCGACGACACTCACTGATAGCAAGCGGAGTGTTGTTAAATATACGCTCGTCCAAGAATACAGTGTGTTGCTTTTCATTTTTGTCATCGGGAACAAGTTTTTTGCAAAATCTAATAACGTATTTTTTAACCGGAAATAAAACAATTGTAGTAACCGCGTTAAATAACGTATGAACAATCGCTACTCCAACCATACTTATTTCAGCGTCAAGCAAACTAACACCAAATGCCCTTAAAGCATACATAATAACCATACAAAGAGTTGAGCCGAACACGTTTACAAAGAAGTGCATTATAACAACGCGTTTAGCGTTTTTGTTGGTGCCAACACTCGAAATAAGAGCAGTAACACAGGTACCAATATTAGCACCAAGCACCAAGGGTATTGCCATTTGCCAGGTAATACCGCCCGAAAGTGCCAACGCCTGCACAATACCGATTGTAGCAGCGGAAGACTGAATAACACCTGTAAATACAGTAGAAACCAACAGTGCGATTATTGGACTTGTAAGGCTTGCCAGAAACGTATCAAACCCCGGTAAGGTACGAACCGACTTCATAGAATCGCTCATCAGATCCATACCAAACATAAGCACCGCAAATCCTATAAAAATTATGCCTAAGTTATGCTTCTTTTCGCTTTTTGATATCATACGAAGCACTATACCAACAAACGCAAGTATAGGTGCAAATGTCATAGGCTGCAATAACGTAAGCCAGAAACTACCTTCACTTATACCTGTTAAGCTTAATATCCAGGCAGTAAGTGTGGTGCCTACATTAGAGCCCATAATCATACCAAAGGTATTACCAAATTCAACAATACCCGAGTTTACAAGACCAACAAGCATTACGGTCATAGCCGATGATGACTGAATTGCAACAGTTATACCCGCACCCAAAAAGAAACCTAAAAAGTCATTTGAAGTTACCTTCTTCATTGTGCGTTCAAGACCGCCACCTGCCATTTGCTCAAGGCCTGATGACATTATACTCATTCCGTACAAAAAGAACGCAAGTCCGCCTACAAGCATTGCAAACATTGTCAGTATTTGTGTTGCCATATTTCCCTCCAGAAGTTATACGTCACACAATTTAAAATCTAATCTTTTCAGCAATATACGATTTTAGTTCAGCAATCGGAATACGAACCTGTTCCATACTGTCACGTTCACGAACTGTTACGCATCCGTCTTCTTCGCTCTCAAAATCATAGGTAATGCAGAACGGTGTACCTATTTCATCTTCACGACGATAACGCTTGCCTATTGAACCCGCATCGTCAAAGTCGACCATAAATTCTTTGGCCAAATCGTTTTTAATTTCCATTGCTTTATCAGAAAGCTTTTTAGAAAGCGGTAAAACAGCAGCTTTAAACGGCGCAAGAGCCGGATGCAAACGAAGAACTACACGCTTGTCACCCTTTTCATCAACCTCTTCGTCATAAGCATTGCAAAGGAATGCAAGCGTTACACGGTCGGCGCCAAGTGACGGCTCAATAACGTAAGGCACGTATTTTTCATTTGTTTCAGGGTCAAAATACTCCATTGGTTCGCCCGAATGTTCAGCGTGCTGAGAAAGGTCATAGTCTGTACGGTCAGCAACGCCCCAAAGTTCTCCCCAACCAAACGGGAACAAGAACTCAAAGTCGGTTGTAGCCTTTGAATAGAAGCAAAGCTCATCCTTATCGTGGTCACGAAGACGAAGAGCATTTTCGTCCATACCAAGATTTATAAGCCAGTCACGGCAGAAGCTACGCCAGTAATCAAACCACTCAAGGTCAGTACCGGGCTTACAGAAGAACTCAAGCTCCATCTGTTCAAACTCGCGGATACGGAATATAAAGTTACCGGGAGTAATTTCATTACGGAAAGATTTACCAATCTGACCTACACCAAAAGGCAACTTACGGCGTGTTGTACGCTGAATATTTTTGAAGTTTACAAATATACCCTGTGCGGTTTCGGGACGTAGATAGAGTGTTGAAGAACTATCTTCGGTAACACCCTGGAAAGTTTTGAACATAAGGTTAAACTTACGTATATCAGTAAAGTCGTGCGAGCCGCAATCAGGACAGGCAATGCCCTTTTCGCGGATATATTCCATCATTTCGGCATCGGTCATAGCAGCAGGATTATCATCAAGACCGTTCTCTGCTACAAAGTCTTCGATAAGTTTATCAGCGCGGTGGCGTGTCTTACACTGACGGCAGTCCATAAGTGGATCAGAGAAACCGCCCAAGTGACCAGAAGCCACCCATGTTTCAGGATTCATAATAATTGCGCTGTCAAGACCAACGTTGTACGGATTTTCCTGCACAAACTTTTTCCACCATGCGCGCTTGATGTTGTTTTTAAGCTCGACGCCCAACGGGCCGTAATCCCAAGCGTTTGCAAGACCGCCGTAGATTTCACTGCCCGGATATACAAAACCTCTGCCTTTGGCAAGGTTTACTATTGTTTCCATTGTTTTTTGTGAATTGTCCATTTTTTTACATCCCTTCGGAAAACTATAATTTTACAAATATTATAGTAATAAAAACTCGCCCAAAAGTCAACAACTTTGTTTATTTTAAATTCTTGACATATTTATATATATGGTTTATAATTTTATTTAATAATTCAAAATTGGAGGCAGGTTTGTATGAATTTTGAAAAAATTCAAATTCACAATGTTGATTTTGAAGATCTTATAAAGGTGATAAATAAATGTGTCGGTGATGTTTTTCTAGAAACTTCTGACGGCGACTCACTAAACTTAAAATCTCGTCTTTGTCAAATGCTTGGTCTTAACACCATTCTTTCACATACCGAGATTGAGGAAGCTTGGGTGCGATGCACCAATAAAGATGATGAAACCATGTTGTTCCGCTTTAATCTTTATGGAGAAATGCCCGAATAAATTTTTTAGGAGATAATTAATATGTCTGAATCAAACTTTTTAACCTATAAAGGCAAACCACTTGTAAGAAAGGGTAAAGAAATTTACTATGGCGATATGAGTGAAAAATACATCGTAAAATTTGAAATTCTTTCTGCAAAAAAAGATGGTAAATTAGAAATTGCCGACAAAGTATCTGTTCAATTACTTGACAGCAATACTGATAAGCCAATAAAAGACCGCATTAAAAAAGACAGCGTGAAAGACAATTTGTTCACCGCGCTCGACCTTGGTCTTACTTGGCTTGAACGCGCATTAAAAGAATAATGTTTTGATGTACCCAGGTTGTTTATACAACTTGGGTATTGTTGCTTTTTAAAATACCAAATTTTTTTGTAAAAAATCTTAAAAAATTTTGATAAAACCCCTTTTCAAAATGAAAAATATATGTTATTATACATATTGATACAATTTTAACAATCTATTTGTTATATCTTGTTGAAATCTGTAAGGAGGATAAATTTATGAAAAAGAAAATCAGCAAACTTCCCTTTAAAGGCACTGCCGAACAGGAAGCACAACTCAAGGCTGTTATTGCTGAAAACTGCCACGACAAAAGCAACGTTATGGTAGTTATGCAAAAGGCACAAGATATCTACGGATATTTGCCAATTGAGGTTCAGGAAATGATTGCTGAAGGTATGGGCGTATCACTTGAAAAAGTATATGGCGTTGCTACCTTCTATGCTCAGTTCTCACTCTCACCTAAGGGTAAGTACAACATTTCTGTTTGTCTTGGTACAGCTTGCTACGTTGTAGGCTCAGGCGATATCTTTGACAAACTCAGTGAAAAGCTTGGTATCGGTGCCGACGAATGTACCGAAGATGGTAAATTCTCACTTACCGCTTGCCGTTGTATCGGCGCTTGCGGCTTGGCTCCGGTTCTTACTGTTAACGAAGAAGTTTACGGTCGTCTTACTGTTGACGATGTTGACAGCATCCTCGCTAAATACGCTGACTAATTCTTAACTGATTTAAAGGATAGATTACTTATGAAAATAAGTCAAATGCAACAGCTTCTTGAAGCAAGGGTTCTTTGCTGCAAGGAAAACCTCGAGCACGAGATACATTCTGCGTGCGGTTGTGACCTTATGAGCGACGTTTTGGCCTTTGTTAAGGATCAGGCTGTTTTGCTTACGGGACTTGTTAATCCTCAGGTTATTCGTACAGCCGAAATGATGGATATGATTTGTGTTGTTTTTGTCCGTTCTAAAGTACCTACTCAGGAGATGATTGATTTAGCTCGCGAGAGCGGAATCGTTCTTATGGTTTCTGACAAAAGACTTTACGAGGCTTGTGGACTATTGTACACAAATGGCCTTGTAGGAAATAAGGTTAAAGAATGAGCGAAGTATTAAACTTCCATTTTATAGTTGACGGAAACGATTTTACATCGGCCGGTCAAGCATCAATACAAATCAAAAAAAATCTAAGACGGTTAGGGCTCGACCCTGAAACCATCAGACGAGTGTCTATCGCTATGTACGAAGGCGAAATCAATATGGTAATCCACGCAGGCGGCGGCAAGGCTTCCGTTAAAGTGTGCGAAAGCTATATTGAAATAATACTTAAGGACAGTGGTCCCGGTATTAAAAACATTGAACAGGCAATGCAAGAAGGCTTTTCTACCGCACCCGATCAGATTCGTTCGCTCGGTTTTGGCGCAGGTATGGGTCTTCCGAATATGAAACGCTACACCGACGATATGAGAATTGAATCAGAAGTAGGTGTCGGCACTACCGTTACAATGCGAGTAAATCTATAAGGAGGATATTATGCAAACTTATGAACATTCGGTATTATTGGATACCAATAAATGCACCGGCTGTACGACCTGTTTGCGCCACTGTCCTACCGAAGCCATTCGCATAAAAGACGGTCACGCTGTTATAAACAGTGACAGGTGTATCGATTGCGGCGAATGTATCAGAGTTTGCCCTCATAAAGCCAAAAAGGCTGTTTGCAGCAAACTCGAAAGCATGGACCGCTTTAAGTGGAAAATTGCTCTTCCCGCTCCTACGCTTTATGGTCAGTTTGATAATCTTGACGATATAGACTGTGTGCTTGGTGGACTTTTAAACATCGGTTTTGACGATGTTTACGAAGTTTCAAAAGCTGCTGAGCTTGTATCTGCTTATACACGTCTTTATCTTAAAACCGACGGCGTTAAAAAGCCGGCTATCAGTTCGGCATGTCCTGTGGTAATGCGACTTATATCGTTGCGCTACCCGTCACTTGATGAAAATATTATTCATATGCTGCCTCCTATGGAGGTTGCGGCACGCCTTGCGCGTGAACGCGCACTTAAAAACCATCCGGACCTTACACCCGAAGATATCGGTGTATGCTTCATCTCTCCCTGCCCTGCCAAAGCAAGTTACGTTAAAAACGGATTTGCGGGTTATAAAAGTCAGGTTGATGAAGTTGTATCGATAAGTGACATCTATTTCCTGCTTATAAATGCAATGAAAAAAGAAGATAACGTCGAAACTCTTTCGGAATCGGGTATGATTGGTATAGGTTGGGCGCGTAGCGGCGGCGAAGCAACGGCAATTTTTAATGAAAATTACCTCGCTGCTGACGGCATTGAAAATGTCAATCGAGTTCTTGACCAGATAGAAAACGGCAATATTCCCCAACTTGAGTTTGTAGAACTTAACGCCTGTACGGGCGGTTGCGTAGGCGGTGTGCTTACAATGCAGAATCCGTTTATCGCAAAAGCGCGATTGCAGACACTGCGTAGGTACTTACCGGTTTCACAAAACTTTTTAACCGGTGAAGAGGCAAACTACATTCCCGATTATTACCTTTTTAACGAATTACCTGAATATCAGCCTATATCGCGGCTTAGCAGCAGTATGGCAGAGTCAATGCGCATGATGGCGGATATACAGAAACTTCGTGAGACACTCCCCGGCATTGACTGCGGTTCTTGTGGCGCACCCACCTGCCGTGCATTTGCCGAAGACGTGGTAAAAGGTAATGCAGATATAGACGATTGTCTTATAAAATTACACAAAAAGGAAGATTAAAATGACGGTATATGATTTAAGTAAAAACGGTCAGTTTAATGTTCTGTGCTTGCCCGAGCCCGAGCGCGAGATAAACGGTGCTTATGTTGGCGACCTGCTCAGCTGGGTAATGGGTAGAGCCCGTGCCGATAACCTGTGGATTACAATAATGTCCAACATAAATGTTATCGCTGTGGCTTCTCTTTCCGATGTTTCCTGTGTTCTTTTAGCGGAGGATGTCACTCTTGATGAAGAGGTACTTTCTACCGCCAAAGCAAAGGGTATAAATATTCTTTCTACTCCACTGGCAGCCTTTGAAGCAGCTGTGAAAATTTCAGGTATGATATAATGAACAGGTATTATTATGACCTGCACGTTCATTCCTGCCTGTCCCCTTGTGGCGATGATGATACCACCCCGAACAATATCGTGGGTATGGCTTCACTCTGCGGGCTTAACATTGTAGCCCTTACCGACCACAACACAACAGCAAACTGTCCTGCTTTTTTTGAAGCAGCAAAGCGATATGGAATTATACCGATTGCAGGTATGGAACTTACAACAAGTGAAGACATACATATTGTTTGTCTTTTTGAAACGCTTGACGGTGCTATGGCTTTTGGCGAAAAAGTAAAAAAATTTCGTATTCCCTACAAAAACCGACCTGATATATTTGGATCTCAATTTATATTAGACGGTCAGGATAACGTTATCGGCGAAGAGGATAATTTGCTTATAAATGCAACTCTTATTTCTGTAGAGGATGTACCTGCTTTGGTCAGTGAATTTGGCGGTATATGTTACCCCGCTCATATCGACCGACAGTCAAATGGTATTATTTCAATACTTGGTACATTCCCCGCATCTCCGCATTTTAATTGTGTCGAACTTCACGACCGAGAAAAAACAGAAGAATACGTACAGAAATATAATTTGCAGGATAAAAAAATCATTGTTAGTTCAGATGCGCATAACCTTACCGATATGCGCGACCGCGAAAACTATTTTGATTTGGACGACGAGCCTTACAGCAGTGCTCTTGTTCGTCAAAGACTTTTTGAATTATTGAGGTAATATTATGAAAGAGTTATCACTTAATATTCTTGATATTACCGAAAATTCCGTCAAAGCGGGCGCTACTCTTACTGAAATCTCCATTATTGAAAGCAGCGACACGCTCACCCTTACAATAAAGGATGATGGTTGCGGTATGAGTGATGAAATACTTAAGACGGTTGAAAATCCGTTTTATACCACCCGCACGACACGAAAGGTTGGTCTTGGTATACCGCTGCTTAAAATGGCGGCAGAACTTACAGGCGGTGAGGTAAAAATAGTTTCAAGTACAAAGCCCGACAATCACGGTACAACCGTGACAGCTACATTCTTTAAAAATCATCTGGACTTTACACCACTTGGTGACGTAAAAGAAACAATAGTGACTTTAATACAAGGTCACCCAGATACGGATTTTCTTTTTACTCACAAGATTGGCAACAGCGAAGTAAAACTTGACACCCGTGAACTTCGCGTGGTACTTGAGGGTGTCCCACTTGACACATACGAAGTAATCGTATGGATAAAAGAGTATCTTAATGAACAGTACCAACTGTTAGATAATAGATAAACAAATAAATAATTCCAAGAAAGGAAGTTATTAAAATGAAATCTTTGGCTGAACTTCAGGCAATCAAAGACAGAATGAAAGACAAGGTTGTAATCCGTGAAGGCGTAAGCTCTACCCGCGTTGTTGTTGGTATGGCTACCTGCGGTATTGCAGCAGGCGCTCGTCCGGTACTCGGTGCTTTTGTAGAAGCAGTAAACGAGGGTGGACTCGCACAGACAGTTACCGTTTCACAGACAGGTTGCGTAGGCCTTTGCCAGTATGAACCTATTGTTGAGGTTTATGAAGCAGGTAAAGACAAGGTTACCTATGTGAAGATGACTGCTGAAAAAGCAAAAGAAGTTGTAGAAAAGCATCTTAAGGGTGGCAAGGTTGTAACCGAATACACCGTTGCTAACTGTGAATAATTTGGAGGTAAAGTTATGATTCGTGCACATGTACTTATTTGTGGCGGTACAGGCTGTACCTCGTCAGGTAGTAAAAAAATTCAGGAGGCTTTTGAGCAGAACATTGCAGCTGCAGGCTTGGGCGAGGAAGTAAAACTCGTTCAGACAGGTTGTTTTGGTCTTTGTGCATTGGGCCCTGTTGTTATCGTTTATCCTGACGGTACTTTCTATAGCCGTGTTACCACAGATGACGTAAAAGAAATCGTAGAAGAGCATCTTCTAAAAGGTCGTCCTGTTGAGCGTTTGGTTTACAGCGACACAGGCGCTGAAGAAATAGTAGAGGCTGCAAGCGTATCACTTAACGATACTGCATTCTACAAGTCACAAAACCGTGTTGTTCTTCGTAACTGCGGCGTTATCGACCCCGAAAACATAGACGAATATATCGCTATGGACGGTTACGCAGCACTCGGTAAGGTTCTTACCGAAATGAAACCTGAAGATGTTATCCAGACTGTTTTGGATTCTGGTCTTCGCGGTCGTGGTGGCGGTGGCTTCCCAACCGGTCTTAAATGGAAATTCTGCGCTCCCAATAAAGCTGCTCAGAAATATGTAGTATGTAACGCCGACGAAGGTGACCCAGGCGCATTTATGGACCGTTCAGTTCTTGAAGGTGACCCGCACTGTATTATCGAAGCAATGGCAATTGCCGGTTATGCAGTAGGCGCTACAAAGGGTTACGTATACGTTCGTGCTGAGTACCCAATCGCTGTTGCTCGTTTGCAAAAAGCTATTGATCAGGCTAACGAATATGGACTTCTTGGTAAAGATATATTTGGTTCAGGCTTCGACTTTGACCTTCAGATTCGTCTTGGCGCAGGTGCATTCGTTTGCGGTGAAGAGACTGCACTTATGACATCTATTGAAGGTAACCGTGGTGAGCCTCGTCCACGTCCTCCGTTCCCTGCAGTTAAGGGTCTTTACAACTCACCAACCGTTGAAAACAACGTTGAAACCTTTGCTAACATTCCACAAATCATCCTCAAGGGTGCTGACTGGTTCAAGACAATGGGTACTGAAAAGGCTCCGGGTACAAAGGTATTCGCTCTTGGTGGTAAGATTGAGCACACAGGTCTTGTAGAAATCTCTATGGGTACTACACTTCGTCACATTATCGAAGACATCGGCGGTGGTATTCCTAACGGCAAAAAGTTCAAGGCTGCTCAGACAGGTGGTCCTTCGGGCGGTTGTATTCCTGAGTCACTCATTGATACCGAGGTTGACTTTGACAACCTTACAGCCATTGGTTGTATGATGGGTTCAGGCGGTCTTATCGTTATGGACGAAGACAACTGTATGGTTGATATGGCTAAGTTCTTCCTTGAATTTACCGTTGACGAATCTTGCGGTAAATGTACTCCATGCCGTGTTGGTACAAAACGTCTTCTTGAAATGCTTGATAAGATTACCGAAGGTAAGGCAAATCTTGAAGATATAGACAAGCTTGAAGAACTCTGCTACTACATCAAGCAGAACTCTCTCTGTGGTCTTGGTCAGACTGCTCCAAACCCAGTACTTGCAACACTCAAGTTCTTCCGCGACGAGTATATTGCTCACGTTGTTGACAAGAAGTGTCCTGCAGGCGTATGTAAAGATCTTCTTACATTCGTTGTTGATAAAGATAAGTGTATCGGTTGTGGCCTTTGCGCAAGAAACTGTCCTGTAAGTGCTATCGAAAAGACCGATTACATAGCACCCGGTCACAAACTTGCTTCTTACGAAATCGATACCACCAAGTGCATTAAGTGCGGCGTATGTATCGGTAACTGTAAGTTTAAAGCAATTTCTAAGGTATAAGAAAGGAGCCGAAATATAATGGATATGATAAATGTAAAGATTAACGGTATTGCTGTAAGCGTACCAAAGGGCTCCACTGTTTTAGAGGCTGCCCGTGTAGCTGGTGTAGAAATTCCTACCCTTTGCTTTATGAAAGAAAAGAACGAAATCGGTGCTTGCCGTATTTGTATGGTAGAGGTTAACGAAGGTCGCGGTTTCCGTCTTGTTACCGCTTGCGTATTCCCCTGTTCAGAAGGTATGGAAGTTATCACAAACTCTGAAAAGGTTCAGAAGTCACGTAAGACTACACTTGAACTTATTCTTTCAACTCATGATAAAAAATGTCTTTCTTGCGCACGCTCTACAAATTGTGAACTTCAAAAGCTCTGCCGTGACTACGGTGTAGATGAAGGCGCATTTGAAGGTTTCAAGCCTGAATATGAGCTCGACTACAGCACTCCTCACCTTGTACGTGACAACAACAAGTGTATTCTTTGCCGTCGTTGCGTAGCAGTTTGCCAAGAGCAGTATGTAAGCGTTATCGGCGCAAACGACCGTGGTATTGACACCAACATCGGTCAGGCATTTGAACTTTCTCTTAACAACACTCCTTGTATCTCTTGCGGTCAGTGTACTGCAGTTTGTCCTACAGGCGCACTCACCGAAAAAGATGATACCGATAAGATTTGGGCAGCACTTTCCGATCCTACAAAGACCGTTGTTGTTCAGACAGCTCCTTCTATCCGCGCTACTTTGGGCGAATGCTTCGGTATGCCAATAGGCACTAACGTTGAAGGCAAAATGGTAGCAGCTCTTCGCCGTCTTGGCTTTGCTAAGGTTTTCGACACCGACTTTGCTGCTGACCTTACAATCGTTGAAGAAGCAAACGAACTTCTCGACCGCGTTAAGAACGGCGGCGTGCTCCCAATGATTACTTCTTGCTCACCAGGTTGGGTTAAGTTCTGCGAGCTTTACTATCCCGATATGATTAACCACCTCTCAAGTTGTAAATCTCCACAGCAGATGGCAGGTGCCGTTATCAAGACATATTGGGCAGAAAAAGAAGGCATTGACGCTAAGGACATCGTTTCAGTATCAGTTATGCCTTGTACTGCTAAGAAGTTTGAAATTGGTCGTGACGATCAGTCTGCTGCAGGCGTTCCCGATGTTGATATTGCTATCACAACACGTGAACTCGGCAGAATGATTGAACGCGCAGGTCTTAACTTCGCAAATCTCCCCGATGAAGACTTTGACAATCCGCTCGGAGAAGATACCGGTGCAGCTGTTATATTCGGTGCTACAGGCGGCGTTATGGAAGCAGCTTTACGTACAGCTAACGACTGGATTAGTGGCAAAGACAACGCTGACGTTGATTACACCGCAGTTCGTGGCACAATGGGTCTCAAGCAAGCAACAGCTAAACTTGGCGATATGGAAGTTAAGGTAGCTGTAGCTAGTGGCGCTGCTGCTGCAAAGGTTGTTATGGATCGTATGAAGGCAGGCAACCCAGATGGTTGGACCTTTGTTGAAATCATGGGATGCCCCGGCGGTTGTGTAAACGGCGGCGGTCAGCCAATTCAGCCTCAGTCAGTTCGCGACACTGTTGATCTTAAAGCAGTTCGTGCAAAGGCTCTTTATGACGCTGATGCTGCAAGTGCAATCCGTAAATCACACGAGTCACCTGTTGTAAAGGCACTTTACAGCGAATGGTATGACGGTTTTGGCGGCCACAAGGCTCACCACGACCTCCACACCAGCTACGTTGCTCGTAAGAAATACAACGCTGACTAATAAATAAAATTAAAGCACTTGGCTTAATAGCCAAGTGCTTTTTTATACAAATATAATTTATAAACCCAAATCCTTATACAGTGCGTTTCTAACAGCACATTGGTCGGGGGCAAATCCACAAACATGTTGAAAATATGTAAGAGAAATATTATTTACTGGGTCTACCATCGCAAATGCACCTGCAGCACCATCCCAACCAAATTCCCCTACAGGACTTATAGTGCCGCTACGTGTTGGCTCTATATGCACACGAACACCAAGACCGTAACCATAACCGCGGCGCATATTATCAAAATCTTCTGCCGCTTGTCCACTTAACTGATTGGTTTTCCAAAGATTTATGGTTTCTTGTTTTAATATACGATTACCGCTTTTACCTACGCCGCCACAAGCAACCATATCTAAAAACAGCGCATAATCCTCGGTTGTAGAGGTAAGTCCTGCGCCCCCGCTTTCATACTCATCGGTAATAGTATATACGCATCTCAATTCCTCTTTCTTGAAAGGTTGATTGACATATCTTGAATAAAGAGACGGCATTTTTGTTATGTCTTGCGGTAAACCAAAGAAGGTGTTCTTCATACCAAGAGGCTCAAAAACATTTTCTTTCATATAGTCGCCGAACTTTTTGCCCGACCATATTTCGACAAGCGCACCCAAAACATCGTGACAAAGGCTATATCTGAAACGGGTACCGGGTTCAAAGCCAAGTGTTTTCTCGGCAAAAGATGCCACAATCTCTCTTGTGGTAGTTTTGCCATTTGCTTTTGCATTTCGTATTTCGTCACAATATATAGCGTAATCAAGACCTGCTGTCATTGTAAACAAGTGTCTTACAGTGATAGGTGTTTGGGCATATCCATCGTCAGCTACATTAACATCCTCGCCCGCGGTCTGTCCACTAGCGATTTTTGCGGCATTTTCGGTATTGAGCGCCTCAGCAGTTATCTTCATTTTACTGTATTCCGGCAGCCATTTAGAAATAGGGTCATCAAGATTATATTTACCCTGTTCCAAAAGTTGTAAGGCACAGCAGCAAGTAATCATTTTGGTCATTGAGTATATAAAGTAATACTCGTCCCCCTTTATATCCCCACCGTTTTCTATATCCATAACACCTGTAAAATAGCGAAACAGTAGTTCGTGATTGCGATACACAAGTACGTCTACGCTTGGTCTATGTTCGTGCGATACATGTTCATCCATACATTTTTTTAGATTTTCAAAATTCATCAACTTCACCCTTTTACCACTCAATTTCAATTACAATAGGTTCATCTGCATATTTATCTACATCAATTCCGTATATATGAAGCAACTTATCCTGAGTTTGCTTGCTCATATCTATAAATTCAGGCAACAAAATCAAGTCGAACTTTAAATTCTCTCCCGAATTCATAAATTTTACACTTTTCGGTGTGTTAGGATAATTCTTAATAGCCACTGAACTTGAAATAATCCCCTCATAAAAATGCAGATAGGTCTTGCCGTTTTTAATATTAGCAATATACTTGTTATGACGAATACCGTAATCGACAGTGTCGGCTTGCGTGTTTTCGAGGCACCCTTCCATACGGTTATACCAATCGGCAACCTTTATAAGATTTTTTTCGTAATCGTCTGTTATTACGCCATTTTCATCAGGACCTACATTAAGCAAATAACTTGCTCCCGCCGACATATATCTGTCTATCGCACAGCAAAGATGTCGCTTGCTGTAAAAATCTTCGTTTGTTCTGAATCCCCAGCTTTGTTGACCCACCGAATTGCATGCCTCGGTCATACGAGTAAAATGCGCCGAGTTTGGCGATTCGTATTCACGCTCGGGAGTAGAAAAATCGCCCTCGCTCCAACCACGGTCATTTATGTAAATATTCGTTTGAAGTTTACGTACCAACTCATTAATTGACGGGTCTTCTATACCAGGCGGTATATCCCAAAAGAATGTATAAATATCACCATAATTCGTCAGAAGTTCGGTGATTTGCGCCTTTATAAATTCTCGCAATTTCACAGTGTCTACTTGAGTCTTGTACTTAGCGCCCCACTGATGCGTAGGGCACTCGGGGTTAAACCCGTATTCATAATGCCAATCAGGATTACTGTAATAAAGCGACAAGAGCATATTGTGCTTCTTACACGCATCGCTTATCATTTTTAAAACATCTTTGCCATAAGGTGTGTTCATTATGTTGTAATTGGTTTGCTCGGTGTCCCACATACAAAATCCGTCGTGATGCTTTGCAGTAAAGCAAATATATTTCATACCGCATTTTTTAGCAAGTAACACCCATTTTTCAGGGTCGTAATCGGTGGGATTAAACTGCATCGCCATAGACTCATATTCATCGTGTGGTAAATTATAGCGGGCAAGCGCTTGCTCATGAAGACCGAGCGCGGCATACGGACCCCAATGAATAAACATACCAAATTTGTTATCGTGAGTAACGCCCATAAAATCACACCCTTAAAAAGATACCAATTTATTTATAGCATATTTTGCAATCTAATGCAATAAAAACCCCTTGAAATTTCAAGGGGTTTTTTACATTTATTTTGCATAATAAGCTTTTATATCTTTAAGTGTATAATCGCCATCATACGAGTTTATTACAACCTCGTACTTTGAGGCTCTCATTGGGCTAAATTTGCAAATCACCTTGTGACCTATTGTTTTACCCTCAAAAAGTAAAACCTTTACGTGTCGATATGCAGGAAGATAACCGTAAATACTAAACGATTTAACCTTTTGACCGTTTGTAAGGTCCTCTTTAATCATAACGCAGTTGGTAAGATTTTTTTCCTGTGGCATTTTCCACTCGTCAGTTGGACCCGCCTCATTATGCGTTATTGTATAAACGTCGCCGTCTTTTTCAAAATCACTGAAATTAGCAGGAGTGCCGTAAGCGGCTTTAATGCGTTTGCCAAGCTCTAAAATACGCTTAACATCGGCATCAGGCAAAAGACCGCGGTTGTCGGGACCAATATTGATAAGGAAGTTTGAACCATGACCTACCGACATTTCATACATACCAAAGAGTTCTTCAGTACTCTTGATTGTATCTTCGTTTAAGTCATAGAACCATGTTGCACGAAGCTTACAATCACACTCAGATGGTAAAAATACCGCCTCGGATAACTCTTGTTTTTCTGTCGCAAGCTCGGAAAAATCGGTTGAAGACACAACCAAAGGATTGTTAAGCGAGGCGTAACCATCCTCATTGCCTACCCAATGCACACCCGGTGTCCATTCGGGGTCGCAGAAGGTAAGTAAATCGGGTTGCATCTGGTTCATTGCTTTAACAATACGCTCCTTATCATATTCGTGACCTTCACTACCACAACCATCAAACCACAAATAGTCAATCTTGCCATAGTTAGTAAGAAGTTCACTAATCTGATTTATAAAATAATCATCATACGCCTTTGCATCTTCAAAAGGTATAGAATATTTACCCCACTGCGCAGGTGAATAATAAAGACCTACCTTGAGGTCATACTTACGGCAAGCATCAACAAACTCGCGTACAACGTCACCTTTTCCCTCTTTCCAAGGTGTTTGAGCTACGCTGTAGTTTGAATACTTACTGGGCCACAAAGCAAATCCATCATGATGCTTGGTGGTAAGTATAGCGTATGTAGCACCTGCTTCTTTGGCTGTGCGAATCCACTGTTCACAGTCAAGCTCAGTTGGATTAAACTTTTCGGGTGGCATATCCTTGTTGTCCCAATCAACGTGACCTGGGTAAAAGGAGCGAATGCCAAAATGAAAAAACATACCGTATTCCCAATCCAAAAATTCAACCTGTTTTTTATAGCCGTTCATAAAAAATTTCCCTTACTTTCCGCCATTGCCGGCATCAATAATATTGGTAACCATACCCTTGTTATTAGCGTAATCCTTAAGCTCGCCTGATATCTGATCTATTGTAATACCGCGCAATTTCATAAGTTCGCTTATAGAACAAAAACGATAGCCTGCTCTGAAATAATCAGGTAAAACCTCTTGAATAATTTCATATGTATTCTGTGAAGTTTCGTGACAAAGAATAATATCTCCGTCTCTCCAGGTGCCTATACCATTTTTAAATACTTTATAGCTGTCATCTCTTGTGTTACTACCCCAATCAAGTGCGTCCTGAGCAAGCCATATTACAGCAAGATTTTCTTCCCCACAAATCTTAAAAGTGTTTTCGGTGGGTTTAATATTTGGTGGACGATAGAAATTCACCTGATAAGTAGCGCCATCGCGTGTTTTAAGATTTGTCTCAAGCTTATGTATAAGGTCGCAAATATCGGCGCGCAAAACATCGTAGGTAACCTCTGTGCCACCTGTACCGCCGGTTGTGGCTACAAGATGAGTATCACCGTGATTGCCTATATCCCAACCGTAATCAATAGCGTTTTGCATTTTGCTATAATCATAATCACTTTTGATATTATGACCATTTACAAAGAATGTTCCTGCGCCTTCAAACGCTGCAAAATATTGCACGTAAGATGCCATCAAATCCTTTGGACCATCATCAAAGGTAAACGCCAATAGTTTATAGTCCTCGGAGTGACTTTTCCAATCGTAATCAATGTTAAGAGTTTCGGTTTCCGACGAGGTATTATCAACAGAACTGTTTTCATCGGATGGTGTTACATCACTTGATAAAATCTGTTCACTTGAATTATCTTGTGTAACTTCAGAATTGACGCTTGAGTTTTGTGATGTCATACTGTTATCACCCTGAATTATAGTTTCTTCCTCAATTATAATTTCAACATCCGCTGATGATTGCAAAGTATCGGGTTTGCTACATCCGATAAACGAAACCGCAACAAGCAATGCCATTAAAAACGCAACTATTTTTTTACTTTTCATAACACTTCACCCAAACAAATGACCTTTCTTCTGAGAATTTAACCATTGCGCTATCACCATTAACGTCAATCGCGCTGAGTGCACTTTCATAAATTTTTTCTACCTTTACACCTTCTACGCAAACAGGCAACTTAAAGGTATATGTATCCTCGTTTGTCGCTTCACGGAACAAAATCAAATGAGCAGATTTTTTATCCTCGCTTACACAACAATAACCTGAAAAATTCATACCGTCGGGACGATTACCAACAGGAATTACACGTGAAGCAAACAACTCTGCCTTGTAATCCTTATAAATCGCCGATATTTTTGCAAGTTTTTCGGCATCATCATCGTGAAGATTGCTCATTTCCATCCAGAAAAGCGGGTTTGCTACCATAACGGTTGCAAAAAGATAATCAGGTTTATAGGTGTTTGGCGCAAACAGTACTCCCTCATATTTTTCAGTGTTGCGACGGGTGTTAAGCAGTTCCATTTGCAAACGACGGGTAGGTACAACTTTAGCTAAATTCCACACATTTTTAAAAGTATTATGTGGGAAATAGTTTGGAAAATCGGTATATCTGTTTTCAACAAACAAGCTACCAAACTGTGACTGGTACATATAACCAAATCTATCCTCAGCAGTAACGTCAAGGTTAAAACGCATGTCGCCGTGAGTTCGGTCAGTTAATTCTTGCAGCATCTTTATAAAACGCATTTCACAAAGCTTGTTGCGTATTTTTACTCCGTCAAGCTTGAAATATCGGACACCGTATGTATTATAAAGGTTAATAAGTGTCTCTACGTCTTTTTGGTAATTTTCAAAATCTTTGGATGAATCGGGGCTGAACCACAGACCAAATTCAATGCCATTTTCTTTTGCTTTATCTACAACTACCTTCAGGCCATTCGGGAAACGCTCGGGGTTAACAAGCCAGAAATCGTTGTTGTCGGCATAGTAGCCTTCCCAAACACCGCCTGCTTTTCTGCGTGAGTTTGCGGTGATACCAAGCTGCCAACCATCATCAATCTGGATTATATCAACGCCCATATGCTTTGCGCGCTCAAGTTCTTTTAACATAAACGACTCGCAAACCGCCATATCCTGACTTCTGTCACCCCAGGTGTTTGACATTGTAAAGAGTGCCCCGCGTGGGTCGTCGGTGCAAAACGCGGTGTTATAACGCCACATTTCTTCATATATATTTTCACTTTTACCTACACCCACAGCCGATGCATAATACGGCACCTTGCCTTCGGGAATATCGTTAAAGTCAATACCCGTACCATAAAGTGTTGCATAAACACTACCCTGCATAGTAAAATCGGGTCCCTTGCGGTTAAGAGCCGAACTTTCGGTAGGAGAATGTTTTATCATCATAATTGAATTATCGCTTGTATAATCATTTATGCAAAATACGTTACCGTCACGCTTGAGCTCGCCGTTTCGGAATATGTAAACGCTGGCGTTTTGTTCCTCTACCAGCATATCGTTATAGTCGGTTTTGTCATATAACTTAAAGCTTTTAACGTTTACGTGACGAGAACCTAAAGGAATACAATCGAGCACGTCAAAATTAACCGCCCCTGCAGACGCCTTGTTTTGCTCTTCCTCAATACCCGTAGGAGCGTTTGATTTATTGCTTTCTTCGGCTATTTCAATATTTCCCTGCTTGGAAACAAAGTTCTGATTATATATAAAAGCAACTTCAGGAAAAATAAAAAACTCGTACCATGCAGTTCCGTTTTTACCTTCAAGACAAAGCGAAGCCTTTAAATGAGGTTTCATAACGTATGGATTTTCGATAATCTCAGTATTAAAAGTAATAGTAGGAGTTTCGTCTTTATCTAATACTGGACAGCGTTGCCATAAACCCTTGTCGCCCGACCACTCGAAATCACTCGCAGTATCACGTACACTGTCGGTGCGAACACTTGCGCCCTTTACCTGCAAAACTTTTTCAATCTTGCTATTGCCAAGGCGTATAAAACCGGTACTTTCATCATAATAAGCATAACAGTCTTTAAACATAACAATACTCCTTTAGAATCTATGTTTTTATAATACCATAAATGGTGAAAATATCAAGCAAAAAAGAGTAAAAAACCACCCTGATGGATGGTTTTATATCTATAATAATTTATAAAGCTGATTTTTAAATTCTTCTATATCACGATTCTCATCATCAAATAAAATGGTATGTATCCCTAATTCTCGTGGTACAATCAAGTTCTTATCAGAGTTATCTATAAAAACACAATCGTTTGGCTCAACATTAAGTGATTCAAGAGTTATATCAAAAATCATTCGGTTACTCTTACCACACTTGCACTCTGCCGATATGGTTACAACGTCAAACAAATCGGATAAATTGTGATATTTAAGAATTTCGGTAATTCTATCAACCTTGTTATCGGTAATCATACCGATTTTATATTTTGTTTTCAGTTCACGAACAAGCGAAATCATTTCATTGTCAAGAGGAGTGTTTATAAATGAATCAATGAGAATTTGAAAATCAATGTCGCAACCAACATTTTTGCAGTAATCTACCCAAACATCCTTGTGTGTGTATTCACCATTAAGTAATCCTCGATTTATCTTGTAATATTCTCTTTTTAAAACATCAATCGGTGCATCAGTATTTTCGCCCAAATATCTCAAAATAGAGTCCGAACCGTATTTATCAATAGTTAAAACTCCATCAAAATCAAGAAGGATAGCTTTCATTATTTACACCTCAATTATATTGTTTTATATAATTATACTATACTATTATGTAAAACTCAATCAAATTTAACATATATTGACTTGATGGTACTATTATGATATAATGAGCAAAATTTTTATACGAGGTGATTATTGTGACTGAACACGAATCTATGAAACCATTAAACCACATAGGAACCAAACCTATCGTTACAGAACGCTTAACATTAAGAAGGTTTGTCATAGACGATTATAAAGATATGTTTATCTTTGCAAGCAACCCCGAAGTTGTTAAGTATCTTTCATACAAGCCACACGAATCACCCGAACACACCCGCACCTTGCTTGAAAGTTGGGTAAAGGGATATGAATCCAATCAGACATACAACTGGGCAATTGAATATGAAGGAAAACTTGTCGGTAGTATCAGTGTGGTTGAAATTGACAATCATTGTTTTAGTTGTCACTTAGGTTGGCAGTTAGATATTCCATATTGGAATAAAGGTATTATGACCGAAGCTGCAAAGGCAGTTGTTGATTATTTTTTTAGCAAAGTAGGCTTTGACCGTATCTCATCAGGTTGTGATGAAAGAAATATCGGCTCATACAGGGTTATGGAAAAGATAGGTATGAAACACGAAGGCACTTTACGTAGATATTATCATCAAAAAGACGGCAGTATAGGCGATAAAAGGTTGTATGCAGTTTTGAGAGAAGAATGGAAAAAGTGATATATATAAGTAATACCACCCAAATGGGTGGTATTACTTTATTTAATTAAATGTAACAATCGTTGTTTATCCAGGTTGTATTTTTTTATTATATCATCATATAAATATATATTTTCCTTACTAAGAACTCGTCCACTTAAACCTATGCAGGCAATAAACATTTTTTCAAGCTCCCATTCAGCGATATTCTTCTGATTATTAAAATATTTTACCATTGTTCGTCTTTTGCCGTCAACAAAAGTTGTAACATTTTTGCAATAAACATATAATAAATATTCTTTAAAATATTTGCGATTTAAATAAATATATTTCTCGTATTCTTCTTTTAAAGAATTAAAAAACACCCTTGTGAACACCAACTCATAAATTTTTCTACGAAAAACATGTTTTCCATAATCACTTTTCACAGCAAGAATTCTTACCAACTGCATTTCTAATGTGGAATAACCTCTTATCATTATGCTATTCTTAACAAAATTAACACCATCATTATAAATTGATTTCAAGGATTTTTTGTTTTTTGTATTACTTTTCACTTGGTCAATTTTAATTTTCACAAATTCAAAGCATAAAAAGTTATATGAATTTTTTCTCTCAAAATAAGTTTTATCCTCAATATCGCAAAGTAAATCAAATCGTTTTCTCAAATCATCAGAAAACTTTATCTGGTAAATTAAATATTTATCAAAAATTTTTCTAAGTTCGTACAAACTAATTGTTTCAAATGAACTGGTAGACACCAAGTGCACACATAAAATTATTATAAATAAAG
>JAZNWJ010000057.1:0-9887 GCA_045593245.1 Acutalibacteraceae bacterium
CGATTTTCATAATTGACCTCCTATGTTTTAACGCTTGTGGTTGGCAGACCTCTTGCATTATACCATAGGAGCCTCTTTTTTTACTCATCGGCAAAAGCCTTTTTGGAACCACACGCTTAGCGTGTGGTTTTCTTTATACAAAAAAACTGCACCGCTATTGCGGTGCAGCCTTATGAGTACCTTAGTTACAAATTGTAATTTCGGTATCCTTATCAAAGATGTGAATTTTGCTGGGCTCAAGAGCAATTTTGATCTTGTCGCCTGGACGAGCTGTGTTGGTAGGAGCAACGCGAGCGTTGATAGGCTGACCCTCACAGTTTGTATAAAGATATGTTTCAGCACCCATAAGTTCGGTAACTTCAACGTCTACTTCAACAATACCATCGGCATTTGCAGCAAGGAGTTCTTCCTCATTGTGAACGTGCTCAGGACGAACACCAATAATAACCTCTTTGTCAATATAAGGAACAAGAGCATCGTTTTTATTCTTTTCAGCAGGAAGCTTAATCTTAAACTTAACGCCTGCGCGGGTCTTGGTGTCTTCTGAACCGAATTCAGCAAAGAAGTCATTACCCTCTTTAAGAATCTTAGCCTCAATAAAGTTCATCTGAGGTGAACCGATAAAGCCTGCAACGAAGAGGTTGCAAGGATAGAGATAAAGGTTCTGAGGAGTATCAACCTGCTGGATAACACCGCTCTTCATAACAACGATACGGCTAGCCATTGTCATAGCTTCGGTCTGGTCATGGGTAACGTAGATAAAGGTTGTACCCAAACGCTGATGAAGCTTAGAAATTTCGGTACGCATCTGTGCACGGAGCTTAGCGTCCAAGTTTGAAAGAGGTTCGTCAAGCAAGAATACCTTAGGTTCACGAACGATAGCACGACCCAAAGCTACACGCTGACGCTGACCACCTGACAAAGCCTTTGGCTTACGTTCAAGAAGATGAGCGATGTCAAGGATGCGAGCTGCTTCTTCAACACGACGTTTGATTTCATCCTTCGGTGTTTTACGAAGTTTAAGACCAAAAGCCATATTATCAAAAACTGTCATATGAGGATAGAGTGCGTAGTTCTGGAACACCATTGCGATGTCACGGTCTTTAGGTGCTACGTCGTTTACAAGACGATCGCCGATGTAAACTTCACCGTCAGAGATTTCTTCAAGACCTGCAACCATACGAAGAGTTGTAGATTTACCACAACCTGAAGGACCAACGAAAACGATAAACTCCTTGTCCTTGATTTCGAGGTTGAAGTCAGATACTGCGGTTACGCCACCGGGGTATCTTTTATAAACGTTGCGAAGAGATAAACTTGCCATAAAATGGACCTCCTGATAAATTTCCTAAATTACCTTAGTATTATAACAAACTTTTTTGACAAATGCTATAAATATTTCCTACAATGTTTTGTAAACACTTTTGGTAAAAGTATCTAACCTTTTGATATTATTTGTTAAAAATGCACTTTTCAAGCTGCTCTTTCGTCATTTCTATACATTCACCACTATTTAAAGCCTTCGGTAAGGTTAGTCCACCTATTGCCTCACGGTGCAGTTCATTAACACCTAAGCCAACCGTACCGAACATACGCTTAACCTGATGATACTTACCTTCGGTAATAATTATACGCGCTTTATTTTCGCCGATTTTTTCAAGAGCCGCCGGCCTACATACTGTACCGTCAACCAGCACTACACCCTCCTTGAATTTAAATATCATTTCATCGTTTATATCTCCGTCAAGAGTAACAATATATGATTTTGATATTTCTTTTTTAGGAGAAATACAATTGTGCGCAAAAATACCGTCGTCGGTAATAAGTAATAATCCGGTTGTATCCTTGTCCAACCTGCCTACAGGCGCAATCCCCTGCCGCTTCAAATGCTCAGGAACCAGATCAACTACCGTTTCGCGTGATTTGTCGGTTGCAGCCGATAATACATCTTTAGGCTTATTCATAAGTATATATACATATTCCTTATAACCTATAACATTTCCTTCATAAGAAATACTGTCGCTATCAGCATCAATAAGCATGCCTGCATCACGCATAACGGCACCGTTTACAGTAGCCTTTCCTCTTTGAATACCTGTTCTTACCACACTTCTTGAAAGTATTAACTGATTGGAAATGAATTTATCAAGCCTTTGTTTTTTCAATTTATCACCTGTTTCAGCGGTAACATAAATCCACCTAATGCCGTGGACGAAATATCTCCGCCTATTATTCTATCCTTGTATACTATTAAATTCACAACACATTCCCCCGTATAATCGGGAGGTGGATTTATAGTATATGTATATATTGTTACCTCGCAGCCCTTGTATAATGACAAATCATAATCTGCCGCCTGTTGTAAAGCGTTATAATTCTTATACACATCATAAAAAACTTCAGGTATGTTAACAGTTTTTGTAGTAGGTTCACTATCTGTAACGTCGCACCCGAGATTTTCAACAAATACCAATCGGTCTGCATTTGTACGGGCGTTGGTATGCATGTTACTTGCCGCCGCTGTTTCGCAAAATATGAAGCCAATACAAACAACCAAAGCAAACAGTATAAAAAGTCCTTTTTTAGTAAAGGTTATGTAGGTATTCAATTAAAATCACCCCATAAATCTTATGAGGTAATTTTATGTTTTATTCTATTATACAAACTGCATGTGCAGATATGCCGCTACCGTTACCCGTAAACCCGAGACCCTCTTCGGTAGTCGCTTTTACATTTACACAACAAATATCAACTTCACAGTCATCTGCTATGTTTTTACGCATTTTTTCAATATAATCTTTTAATTTTGGTCGCTGCGCAATAACAGTACAATCTATATTTCCTACTTTATAACCTTTTTCTTTTATAATAGCCACTACACAACGCAACAGTTCCCGTGAGTCAGCATCTTTAAAAGCCATATCAGTATCAGGAAAATGCTTACCTATATCTCCAAGTGCTGCGGCGCCAAGCAAAGCATCACTCACGGCATGAAGTAAAACGTCGGCATCAGAGTGTCCAAGCAAACCCTTTTCATAAGGAATATCAACGCCACCTAAAATGAGTTTGCGATTTTCTACAAGCTTATGAACGTCGTAACCGTGACCAATTCTCATATTTCGCTCTCCCCTCTTACAAGACTTTCGGCAATTGCAATGTCATCGGGTGTAGTGATTTTAATATTTTTATTGCTGCCAATAATAGCCTTTACACTGTAACCCGACGCTTCCATGACCGATGCATCATCGGTCAAATTTTCAACATTATCGATACTATCACAGGCAATTTTGTATTTTATAACGTCAACACCCTGCGGTGTTTGAGCAGCATACAGCATACTACGGTCAATCGTAGACAGCACAGTTCCATCTTCTGAAACTTTTTTTACAGTATCGTTTATTTTGCTGACACAAAGCGCCGCATCAAAACAATTCAAAGCTCCTGCAACCTCACTTATTGTATGTGTTTCAACAAAAGGACGTGCGCCATCATGAATAAGCACCTTTTTATCTTCGGCACTTAAACACGCTATACCTTTCATAACCGATTGGTGACGGTTAGCTCCACCCTCTACAATATCGCACACCTTACTCAACATATATTTTTCACATATGAGCTGCATATCAGGTATACTATCACCAGATGTTACAATTATTATTTTTGACACATCGGCACATCGTTCAAAAGTCATAAGAGTACGCGCAATTACGGGGACGCCAAGTACCGGCATAAACTGTTTATTTATGCCTTTCATCCTCGTAGAAGCACCCGCAGCAACAATTATTGCGGGTATTGCATTATCATTTTTTTCACATATATCATACTGTAATTTAACTTCAGTTTTACTCATTTTTAAAATCCTTTAAAAAAACCGCGCCGTCGTAAATCACGAAACAGGCGCGGCATTTTTTTATTTTAAATATTATTCTGCATCATCGCAGCAATCGCAGTCATCGTCACAACAATCGCAATCGAATTCAAACTCTAAGTGTGTGCCGCAGTTGGGACAATCAATGCCCTCATCCTCAAGCATTTCAGCATCAAGATAAATAATGTCATTGCAAGCAGGGCACTCAACTTCGTAAAGCTCGTCATCACAGCAATCACAGTCGCCGTCACAACAATCACAGTCGTAATCATCATCGCAACAGTCGCAATCATCGTCTTCATAGATAATATCTTCCAAAGAAGCAAGATCTTCGTCAACTGCGTTAATTTGCTCACTCATATCCTCACAAGCATCTTCAATATCACAGATTTCCTCGGTGATATCGCCTAAAAGATCAATAATTGCTGTAAGAATTTTACCTTCCTTGCTGTCATTATCAAGTGAAAGTCCTTCTGCAAGACCTTTAATATAAGCAATCTTTTCACAAATATCCATTTTTTGTTCTCCTTAAATTATGCGCGTTCCATATACTCGCCTGTACGAGTATCAATACGAACAACCTCACCCTCGTTAATAAAGAGAGGTACGCGAATTTCGCAACCTGTTTCAAGTGTTGCAGGCTTGGTAGTGTTAGTAGCGGTGTTACCTGCAAAACCGGGCTCGGTAGCAGTAACTGTAAGTTCTACAAATGTTGGTGGTTCAACACCAAAAACCTTACCCTTGTAAGAAAGAACCTTACATACCATATTTTCCTTTACGAACTTAAAGTTGTCTGAAAGTTCAGAAGCATTGATAGGCTCAAGCTCATAAGTTTCCTGATCCATAAAGTAGTAAAGCTCGCCATCCTGATAAGAATATTCCATATCCTTACGCTCAATAAATGCTGTTGGGAACTTTGCAGTTGGGTTGTAAGATTTTTCAATAACTGCACCTGTAATAACGTTCTTGGTCTTTGTTCTTACAAAAGCAGCGCCCTTACCGGGTTTTACGTGCTGGAATTCTACAACCTGTAAAACCTGTCCATCCTCTTCAAAAGTAACGCCATTTCTAAAATCGCCGGCACTAATCATTATTATTTCCTCCAAAAAACATTTTACTTCTTGCTATGGCGAAACTTGTACGCCACATACTATATATTGTAATATTATTTGTAAAATTTGTCAAGCATATCATTTACAATTTAAAGCATTTTTGAACATCTTTATAATTACCAAGCACTAAAATTGGATGTTCCTCTGTGAAAACTGTGTCCGGTCCCATTGTTACCGATAGTTTTCCGTCCGTAAACATTCCTAATATGTTAATATTATATTTTTTGCGAACGTCGACCTGTGCAACCGTTTTGCCTATCCAGTTTTTCGGTACATCCAATTCAAATATCGAGATGTTTTCGTCAAGTTGCACATAATCAAGCATATGATCAGAAGTATAACGTACCGCCGTCCACTTTGCCATCTGTTTTTCAGGATATACCACCTTATCTGCACCGTTACGTAATAAAAATCTTTCGTGGAAATCACTGGTAGCGCGCGAAACTACAAACTTTGCACCCAAATCTTTAAGAAGCGCGGTAGTCTCTAACGAACTTTGAAAATCCTGTTTAATAGTAACTATGCAAACATCGTAATTATCTATACCCAATCCTTTAAGAAACTCCATATTTGTACTGTTACCGATTTGCGCACCCGTAACAAAATCGAGCACATCGTTTACACATCTTTCATTGCGGTCAACTGCCATAACCTGATGACCCAGTTTATCAAGTTCTTGCGCTACGGTTTTTCCAAATCTGCCTAATCCTATCAACAATACGTTTTTCATATATATCACCTTTCTAACCTACAGTAATGGTTTCCTGAGGGAATTTAACAAGATTTTTCTGCATACCGCTGATTGTTGCAAAAACTATCGTGAGTCCGCCTACCCTACCCATATACATAAGGAAAATTAAAATTATTCTTGAAATGGCACTAAGGTCCGGTGTGACACCCATCGTAAGACCTACCGTACCTATAGCAGATGCCGTTTCGTAAAGGCTTTTAACGATAGAAATATTTTCTACTCTGCTTATAACCATTGCACCAAACACAAATAAAGTTATATACATAACAAAAACAGTAGCCGCATTTTTTACCGTGTCGTCGGAAATTCTTCTGCCAAAAATATGAGCGCTGTCACGTTTGCGGAACACCGATGCCGCCGCAGAAAACAAAACGGCAACGGTTGTTATTTTCATACCTCCGGCGGTAGACCCCGGCGCACCACCAATGAGCATCAGCACCGTAACCACAGCATTACCTGTTTCAGATAACTCTGATGCATCTACTGTATTAAATCCGGCAGTTCTCGGTGTTACAGCCTGAAAAAGTGAAACCAATATTCTTTTACCTAAACTGAGTTCTTTAAATTCAAAAAAGAAGAAATAAATCGCGGGCAACAATATCAAAACCGCAGTAACGGCAAAAACAACCTTACTTTGCATACGGTACTTTCTTATATGCCATTTATTCGTTTTTATATCGTCCCATGTTAAAAATCCGATACCGCCAATGATTATAAGCATCATTACGGTTATATTAATAACAGGATTATACACATAACACGTAAGTGAAGAAAACTGCGCTTTTTCACCCATTAAATCAAAACCTGCATTGCAAAAAGCAGATACAGAATGAAAAACCGACATCCACAGTCCCTTAAAAAAGCCATACTCTCTGCAAAAAACAAAACTAAAAGCTATGGCACCTGAAATTTCGATTATAATAGTTGTTATGATTATAAATCTGACAAGTCTGATTATACCGCCAACCTTATGCGCAGAAATTGATTCCTGCATTGTACTTCGCTGCATAAGATTTATTTTTTTTCCGGACAACATAGTAGCAAGTATTGCCATAGTCACTATTCCCATGCCGCCAATCTGTATCATAAGCATAATAACAACCTGACCGAAAATTGACCAGTGAGTTGCGGTATCACGAACAATAAGACCTGTTACACAAGTGCTTGAAGTTGCCGTGAATAAGCAATCTAAAAACGGAGTCACCATACCGCTTTTAGATGAAAAAGGCAACATAAGCAGTAACGTTCCGACAAGGATTACTGTAGCAAAACCAAATATTATTATTCTTGAAGATGAAAAAATCTTTTGCCTAAACATTTATAACGTCACCTGATGTCATTTTTTCTTAACCCAACTGCGCGGAGAAAGAAATATAATAATCGGGAATATTTCAAGACGGCCGAGCAGCATAGCAAACGATAAAACTATCTTTGAAAAATCAGTATAAGACCCATAGTTTGATGCAGGACCAACAGCGCCAAAACCCGGTCCCACATTATTAAAGCATGCCGCTACCGCAGAAAAATTCGATTCAAAACCAAACGGTTCGAAAGCGATAAGCAAAAAAATAGCGAAAAAGCATATCATATATATAACAAAATACGTACTTACGCTATTTAATGCCGATTCCTCCATAGGTTTACCTTCAAAATGTATTTTTCCTACAGAACGCGGATGAATCATTTTTTTTATTTCTTTTGCAACCGATTTAAAAAGCATAACCGTACGCGAAACCTTTAAACCGCCCGCCGTAGAACCGGCACAAGCGCCCGAAATCATCAGCAGAAACAAAACAGCCTTTGAAAGACTTGGCCATAAATCAAAATTAACCGTAGCAAAACCTGTTGTTGATATAATTGATGCAACCTGAAAAACCGAGTTTCGAAGCGAGATTGAAAAATTTTTACAAATGGGCATAATATTTGCCGTAATTGCAACAACACTTAATGCAACTATTGAAATATAACACCACAATTCACTGCTCTTAAGCGCAGTTCGTATGCGTCGCAACAGCAATAAATAATAAAGGTTAAAGTTAACGCCAAATATCAGCATAAATATAGCTATAACCCATTGGCAATAAGGATTATAAGAGGCAATACTGTCCGATTTGATGCCAAATCCACCTGTGCCAGCCGTTGCAAACGAATGAACCAGACTGTCAAACAAGTTCATTCCGCCTGCCAATAACAGTACAATCTGTAAAAGTGTAAGAAATATATAAATCAGGTAAAGTATTTTAGCCGTATCTTTAACACGCGGAACAAGTTTACCTATTATTGGTCCCGGCATTTCCGCGCGCATAATGTGAATCGAACGGTCGGTAAAATTAGGTATAACCGCCATAACGAATACAAGCACACCCATACCGCCTATCCAATGGGTAAAACTGCGCCAGAATAGCATACTTTGACTCATGGCCTCTACGTCTGCAAGTATAGATGCACCTGTGGTAGTAAATCCGCTTACAGTTTCAAACACAGCGTCTACATAGGAAGGAATATCACCTGAAATCACAAAAGGCACCGCGCCTATAAGAGCCATAACAATCCATGCAAGAGCGGTAATTGCAAAACCGTCCTTTGCATATATTACACGGTTTTGGGTTCTGGTAAGCAAAGATATTAAAGCACCAGCGCCAAAAGCCAAAGCGGCAGTTATAACAAATGCAAAAAGCTGCTTTGTTTCTCCGTATATAATCGCCACCACCGCAGGAATAAGCAACAAAATCGCCACAATCTGAGCCAGTCTTCCAACCGTTCTGAATACCATTTTTTTGTTCATTTCAGTTTACCTCAAAATATCTGCAAGGTCATTCATTTTCTGATCATCAGATTTTGCAATTACAATAATTTTGTCACCCGCAATAATTTCATCGTCACCGGTAGGAACAAAGGCTTTGCGTTTTCTAATTATTCCCGCAATAAGAACGTCGTCTTTAAGTTGCATATTTTTCAGTGGAATATGCTGACTCTTAAAATCTGACTGAACGTTAAATTCCAGTGCTTCTACACTGCCATCCATAAGTTTATACATTGTTTCAACATTACTGCCGAGCGAGTTTTGTAGTGCGCGCGCATAACTGGTTATAACATTTGATACCGCCTTTTTAGGCGACACAATAGAGTCAAGTCCCAGCTTTTCTGCCATAGACGCAAGCTCGTTTCGGTTTACTTTAGCAATAACGCGTGGAACATTTTGTGATTGCGCAAAAAATGAAATAAGAATGTTTTCTTCGTCCATACCCGTCAGCGCAACAAATGCATCAACAGAGGTTATTCCCTCCTCCATCAGAACCTCTTGCTCGGCACCGTTACCATTTATAATAACAGCTTCGGGCAGTTTTTCGGCAAAATCGTTACATCTGTTTATATCTTTATCAATTATTGTAACATCAGTTCCTGAACGGATAAGCATTTTAGCAAGATAATAACCTGTTGTCGTTGCGCCCAAAATCATAACAGATTTTGATTGTTTTTTAGCAAGTCCCAACATCTTAAGCAGTTTTTGAATTTCCGTAAAATTCGCGGTAAGATATATGTGATCGCCATTCTGCAACACAAAATTACCGTCTGGAATATACACGTTTTCTCCGCGCTTGACAACCGAAATCAAAAAATTCAAATTATACTTTTTGCGCAAATCAATCAGACTCATACCATCCAAATGGCTACCATCTTTAAGTATCAACTCAATCATAGAAAAATTTCTTCTTGAAAAAGTTTCAATATTTATAGCGGCAGGTAGTTTTAATATATTAAATATTTCCATCGCAGCCAGATATTCAGGATTTATCGTAAGCGATAAATCAAGGTATTGTTTAACCTGTCCCATTCGTTTATCGTTAAATTCAGGGTCACGAACACGTGCCACAGTATACGCGGCACCCATCTTTTTGGCAATGAAACATACAAGCATATTGATTTCATCTGAATTTGTTGCAGAAACAACCAACTCAGCATTTGCTACCCCTGCTTCATTAAGAGTATCATTATCAACACCATTGCCACAAACACACATTACATCATAAATATTACTTACTTCCTCAATAACTTTAGGATTTCTATCTATAACAGTGACATTATGACCTTCACTTTCAAGGCTTTCCAACAAGGTTTGACCTATCTTTCCACAACCTACGACAATAATTTTCAT
>JAZNWJ010000058.1:0-30213 GCA_045593245.1 Acutalibacteraceae bacterium
CTTTCTTTATCGTTTCACCAAAATTATTGCTAATTCTGTCAAAAAAACGTGATGAAAAAGAAAAAACATTTTCAAGAAAACTGTTTATAATGTTGCTACTAATCACATTCCTTAACAACCTAATACATTGCGAAGATAAAAACCAAATCATAAGTCCTGCCAATAAAGCAACAACTATATAAAAAAACACTGATAAGACGGCTGCACAAATTTGTTTTTTTAAAATACTTCTTGTTGATATAAATTCTGCAGGCTTTTGTACAAGACAAGCGATAATCAACCCTATAATAAAGGGCATTATATATACAGCAGCTACCTTGAAAATCAAGTAGCAAAAGGATGTCCATAAAATAAAATATACAGAATTTATAATAAAATTTTTCTTTTTCTCTAAATTCATTGCATTTATCCACCGCCTTTAATAATAATATCACCAAAAATCAAATACATATATAATTTAATGTTGATTTTTCAAAATACGTGTAGTATAATATCAAAATGCCAATTTATGTGAATAAATGCGTAAATTCAGGAGGTTAAAAATGATTTATACCGCGATTATGGGGCACGGTGTCGTAGGTTCGGGTGTGGCAGAATTACTACTTGGTCATAATAATATCATCAGCCAAAAGATCAAGGATGAAATAGACGTTAAATATATACTCGATCTACGTGATTTTGATAACCTACCCTATTCTGATAAATTTATTAAAGATTTCGAAATTATTGCTAATGATAAAGATGTACAAATCGTTGTTGAGGTTATGGGAGGAGTTAATCCTGCTTATGATTTTGTAAAACGTTTGTTACTTGAGGGCAAAAGTGTTGTTACATCCAACAAAGAACTTGTTGCGGCAAAGGGTGCTGAACTTATCAGCATTGCAAGGGAAAAGAACGTAAATTTCCTTTTTGAAGCAAGTGTTGGCGGCGGTATACCTATATTACGTCCTATAGCACAGTGTCTTTCTGCAAACGAAATTATTGAAGTTAAAGGCATTCTTAACGGAACAACAAACTACATTTTAAATAAAATGATAGTGGATAATATGGATTTTGATTCGGCGCTTTCTCTTGCTCAGGAGATGGGATTTGCCGAGAAAAATCCTGCTTCCGACATTGAAGGTCACGATGCATGTCGTAAAATATGCATATTGGCGGCTCTTGCTTTTGGCAAGCACGTTTATCCCGATCAGGTTAAAACCGAAGGTATCACAAATATTACTCTCACCGATGTTGAATACGCCGATTCATTTGATTGCGCTATTAAACTTATCGGTAGCGCCAAAAAGTATGAAGATGGTAAAATAACCGCAAGTGTTAGACCAATGCTTGTAAGTCGCAGTCATATCCTTTCAGATGTTGATGGTGTTTTTAACGCAATTATGGTTACAGGCGACGCTGTTGGAGATGTAATGTTCTACGGTAAAGGAGCAGGTAAATTACCAACTGCCAGCGCAGTTGTTGCCGATGTTATTGATTGTGCAAAACACCTGAACGCACGCAAATATTTAGAATGGGAAGATGGCTCTTCTGATTATGTTGTTACTCCTGATGAAATGACTCGTCTTTACGTATATATTCAGTCAGATAACTATGATATGCTTTGTGATCAATTTACCACCCTTTTCTCAGATAACACTTGGCATATTAAAAATGACTATAAAAAAGAAATTGCATTTATTACCGATTTGGATTACACAAGCGCATTGATGGAAAAAATCAATTCTATCAAATGCGATACAATTAAGGTTATGCACACCTTATTTTAGGAGGTTCTCAATTTATGGCACTAATAGTTAAAAAGTTTGGCGGCTCGTCTGTAAAAGACGCTGAACACGTACTAAACGTTGCAGGTATTGTCGTTGATGAATACAAGCGTGGCAATGACGTTATTGTTGTAGTATCAGCTCAAGGCGATACAACAGATGACTTAATAGAAAAAGCACAGGAAATAAATCCTTCAACTCCACTCAAGCGCGAAATGGATATGCTACTTACCGCAGGTGAACAAATTTCGATTGCTCTTCTTGCAATGGCTATTGATAAACTTGGTTGTCCCGTTATTTCACTTCTTGGTTGGCAGGCAGGTTTCAGTACTGACTCTCACCACGGTAAAGCGAGAATTAAAAAAATAAACACCGAACGTATGAAAACTGAGCTTTCAAAGGGTAATATTATTATTGTCGCAGGTTTTCAGGGTCTTAACAAATATGACGATCTTACTACTTTGGGTCGCGGAGGTTCAGACACAAGTGCTGTAGCTATTGCTGCTGCAATGAGTGCTGACCGTTGTCAGATATATACAGATGTTGACGGTGTTTATACTGCTGACCCCCGCAAAGTTAAGGGCGCAGTAAAGATGGATGAAGTACAATACGACGAAATGCTTGAAATGGCAACTCTTGGCGCACAGGTACTTAACAACCGTTCGGTTGAAATGGCTAAGAAATACAATGTTGAGCTTGAGGTTCTTTCAAGTCTTGAAAGAAAACCGGGCACTATTATAAAGGAGCATGTTAAGATGGAAAAAACTTTAATTCGCGGCGTAGCAAAAGATACAAGCGTTACAACAATAGCTGTAGTAGGACTTAAGGACCAACCTGGTGTTGCATTCAAACTTTTCAACAAGCTTGCACAATACAAGGTAAACGTTGACATCATATTGCAGTCTGTAGGTCGTCACGGTACAAAGGACATCACCTTCACCGTATCTCACGAACAGCAGGATGATGCAATCAAGGCAATGGAGTCAATGAAAGGAGTATTTGATTATTCTGATCTTAAGGTTAACAATGGTCTTTCAAAGATTTCAATTGTTGGAGCAGGTATGGAAAGCAACCCAGGTGTTGCATCAAAAATGTTTGAAGCACTTTATGACGCTGACATCAATATCCATATGATTTCTACAAGCGAAACCAAAATTTCTGTTCTTATAGATACAGACCTCGCTGACAAGGCTGTTCAGGCTGTTCACGACGCATTTATTGGTTAATTTGATATGATAAAACCGCTGCTTTAAAAATGCAGCGGTTTTTAATAAAATTATCAAAAAATTACTTGACAAATTACATTATTATGATATAATAGTTTGCGTTACGGTGGTTGTAGCTTAGTTGGTTAAAGCGCCAGTTTGTGGCACTGGAGACCGTGGGTTCGAATCCCATCTACCACCCCACAAGTTAACCTCGGTACAAATAACGCTACCGAGGTTGCTTTTTTAAAATTTAATATATTGGGGTGTCGTCAAGCGGTAAGACACAGCACTTTGACTGCTGCATTCGTAGGTTCGAATCCTGCCACCCCAGCCAAATATAGAAGGTATTACTTTTGTAATGCCTTCTATATTTTTGTTATGTGTTTCAGGATGAGAACCGTAGGTTCGTCGTAACAGCCACAAAGGCGCGTCAGCCTTTGTGGACTGTGAAGTCGCGAGCGGTGAAGATTTTTTGCTACCAGCCGCAGCGGTCAAAAAATCAAGCAGCGCAGTGTACCCTGCCACCCCAGCCAAAAAAGCAAAGTACTTAAGTTCTTTGCTTTTTTTACTTATTACCTCATTTCTATACACCATAATTAAAACCGTTTTTGTATTTATCGAGTTAATTACACTTATATATGTTTCAATAGTAACATTTTCAAATGATGGAAACAATGTTTGGGGATATTGGGGTACTGTTGCTGCTATATTAATCCCATTAAGTCCAATCGTTGTATATATACTTGCAAACACAGTTTTTAATACTTTTAACATAATAATTATATTAAGAAATAATCACAAGATTAAAGCAATAAATACATATTATATTTTAAGTTTGATATTCTTGATATTTGGCATTATAATTGGTTCATTATATGGTTTCGTATTGGTAGTGCCTTTCTTGCTGGAAAATATTTTTTTGTTTATAGGATACAAATGTGAAAAAATGAATGAAAAAACAAAAATTACAGTTGCATCATACAACGTACAGTGCCTGTCCTATGGCACGCAATTAACATTAATTTCCGAGGAAATTAAAGACATCAATCCCGACATTATTGGAATTCAGGAACTTGATAGTTTTACAAATCGTAGCGGAAAGAGCGACCAAATTAAAGAGCTTGCCGAATCGTGTGGATATAAATATTATTATTTCTCAAAAACGATTGATTGTGACGATGGCGAGTACGGTCACGGTATTATGAGTAAATACCCCATTACAAATTTTCAAACCATTCCATTCGAATCACAATACAGCGAAAACCGTTGCTTTTCTCGTTCCGAAATTGAAATCGATGGTAAAAAAATTGCTTTTTATAACACTCATCTTGAATTTTTAGGCGATATACAATCGACACAAATTTCTGAAATTTTTAAATTTGCGTGCCAAGATAAATATTTTGTTATAACTGGGGATATGAACTGTTCACCTATCACCTATAATTATTGCTTTAATAGCGAAAAAATAATATCATTAAACGGTGGTAAAACCTATAACAATTTTATTAACACACATCCTGAGGGCGATTTTTCACAAATGCCGATTGATAATATATTAGTGTCCAAATCATTTAAATACTATTATGACAAGTAAAATGATACAGGTATCTTTGTGAACAAAACAACCAACAGTGACCACAATATGATATATACGCATTTAGAATTTTAAAAAACCTATGGTAGCAATTTGTTACCATAGGTTTTTTAATTATTTATAATATAATAACTCTTAATATTTCTCAATAAAACTATGTTTTTCTCCACTGTCACTGTCACGCCAACCGGGTATTGTTGCCATATTTACATTATGAAGGCTACGGAATATATTATCATCGGCATCGGGGTTCTTCTTTCGCAGCTCTTTTACAAGTTCTTTCATTTCTTGCCTTTTTGAAAGCATCTCATCCTCGGCGCTATCGGCAGTAAATTTACAAGCACAACGTAAAAAGTGTAATTCGTTGTAGTTTGCCCAGGAAATAATATCTCGTTCTTTAACCTTATATAACGGACGTATAAGCTCCATACACTCAAAATTCGTACTATGAAGTTTTGGTAACATTGTTTTTATTTCCGAAGAATAAAGCATACTCATAAGCAACGTTTCTATAACGTCGTCGCAATGGTGTCCTAATGCGATTTTATTGCATCCGAGGGATTGAGCCTTAGCATATAGTGCTCCGCGCCTCATACGTGCGCACAAATAACATGGCGAGCCGCCTGCATTAAAAGCAACATCAAAAATGTCACTAACAAAAATCTCGGCATCTATACCAAGTGTTTTCAGATTTTGTTCAATAAGTTCACGATTTGGTTTTGCATAACCGGGGTCCATAACAATATATTTTATTTCAAAAGGTATTTCACTGTGTCGCTGTAACAGTTCCATACACTTAGCCAAAATCATTGAATCCTTACCGCCCGAAATACAAACAGCAATATTGTCATTAGGTTTTATAAGTTCATACTCCTGTACTGCGCCAATAAAACTGTTCCATATTGATTTACGGTATTTTTTTATTATACTACGCTCTATTAACTGAGCTTTTTCTAAAACTCTTGCCAAAATATCACCTAAAAAATAAAGTCGTTACCTATATTATACAGGTAACGACTTTTAATTTCAATATTTTTTATTTATGCGGTCTTTTTGTTTGTTATTAACTTAATAACAAACAAGGTAGCAACCGTCAAAACAATAGCGATTGGTAAAACAATCAGCCAATTATTTACAAAGCCCGCAATTATGTATGCAACAAATGAAATTACCGCAACTGTAATAGCGTATGGCAACTGTGTTGATACATGGTTAATATGATTGCACTGTGCACCTGCAGAAGCCATAATTGTTGTGTCAGAAATTGGTGAGCAGTGGTCGCCGCAAACAGCACCTGCAAGGCAAGCTGACATACCAATAATACCAAGCTCGCTTCCAACAGGGAAAATTGAGATAACAATAGGAATAAGAATACCAAATGTTCCCCAAGATGTGCCCGTAGCAAAAGCAATAAGGCAAGCAACAATAAATATTATTGCAGGTAAGAAGTTTTGCAATGAACCGGCTGAGCTTAAAAGATTTTGAACAAATGTGTCAGAATCAAGCAAGCTTGTTGTGTTTTTGAGTGTTGTAGCCATTGTAAGAATAAGAATTGCAGGCACCATTGCGATAAATCCCTTTGGTATGCAAGCCATAGCCTCTTTAACGCTCATTAAACGGCGCGCAACAAAGTAAATTATAATGCCAATAAGTGCAATGAGGCCGCCCCAAGGTAAACCTACCGTAGCATCGGTGTTAGAAAACGCATCAATAAAGCTTAATGAAGCATCATAATTTTTATAATCAAATACCCATTCTTCACCCATGCATCTACCAACATAAAACAGAGAAAATACGCATACTCCAATAAGGAATATGATAGGAAGGATAAGGTCTATTACCCTACCCTTGCTTGTAGCGGGCAATTCCTCTTCTTTAGCTATATCGTCACTACCGCTTGTAAACAAATCACCGTTTTCAGCATTTAATTCGTGCAACTTCATTGAGCCGTAGTCAAAATTCATTATGCCAATTGCAATAATGAATACAAAAGTAAGCAGCGAATAGAAATTATATGGAATTGCCTGACAAAACAGCTTAATACCCTGACCATCGGGTGCATAGGATGAAACAGCCGCTGCCCAAGAAGAAATCGGTGCTATCATACAAACAGGTGCTGCTGTAGCATCAATTATGTAAGCAAGCTTCGAGCGTGAAATCTTTGCCTTGTCAGTTACAGGGCGCATAACAGCGCCAACAGTAAGGCAGTTAAAATAGTCATCAATAAAAATAAGAACACCAAAAAGGAAAGTAACGATTGTTGCGCCAAACTTGCCCTTAACGTGTGCTGCTGCCCAACGACCGAATGCTTGTGAGCCGCCCGCTTTGTTAAGAAGCGCAACAATAATGCCAAGTATTACCAAGAAAATAAAAATACCCGCGCTGCCCGATACCGCTGAAATAAAGCCGTCATTAACTACGGCACCCACGGTATGTATAGGGTTAAATTTTGTAGCGAGTAAGCCGCCTGCAAGAATACCGATAAAGAGTGAAGAATAAACCTCTTTAGTAATAAGAGCAAGTCCGATTGCTATAACCGGTGGGAATAGTGACCATAAAGTTCCAACAGGGCTTGTGATGCTGCCTGTAAATGCACAAAGCACACCAAAACCTACAATGAAAGCTAATATGAGCGCTTTAGGGATAATTTTTTTTGCTGTCATAAAAGTTTCCTCCAAAAAATTCTTAAAATAAAAAAACACGGTAACGCAGAGTTACCGTGAAAATTACAACACAGATAGCACTCCACATAAAATGTGACAGTATATTACATATTTTGCAATATACCAACCGTAAAACAGCGGATACTGTAATACGATTTCGGCGGCCTCCCCTTTTGCATTGCGGTTTATCCGAACCGTGTTGCTACGCTACTTATGGTTGCCGCGCCTCTATCAATATTCAAGATATATGGTATGTTAACATAAAATTCATATTTTGTCAACAATAATTACTTTATGCACGATTTACAGGGTGAATAACCTAATTTTTCAAGTTCTTCGCGGGTTTTATCGCTTTCTTTCTTATTTTGTGGCTTCATATCAATTGCAGAAGAACAAGTTGGTAGATGAAACTTTTTGGTATTGCGATTTATTATGTAGGTAACAACAGTTTCTTCATCTTGCTTTTCACCGTTAGAATCATTTTTCAGGCTACTCACACCTGTTGCGTAATCAATTGTAATACCCGGTTGAGCGTTATAAGCAAATACGTTAAAACAAATTTCTGCACCATTATCTTCTACCGAATAACCTTCCATTTGCACGCCTGTAGCAAGCAAATTATCACCTTCAAAAATAGGTGTTACACGGTATAAAACATGATTTTCGGTCTCAGTAACATAATCTGCAATCAGGTTTTCAAAAGGTAACATACCATCCATATTAAGATAACGCGTGCCGGTAATCAAATTTTTTCTGTTAGCGTTTTCACCTGTTAATTGATAACCAATTAAATGACAACGATTATAAAGGTATTTACCATCAACGTTATCATATTTAACAGTATGCCAACCTGTAGGCTTTACCATACCTATTTCTCCACGTTCTTCCGTTGGCATTATCTCTGTGCCAACACACGCCATAACGTAGCCACACCGACCTAAATCATCAAGCTCGGAATAATACTCATACGCTTTATCCGATAACATATCATCAGTAAACCCAGGCTTATTATCGTTAAGTATTACGTATGGTTCATCACCGAACTCCGGAATATCCTCGAGAGTATCAACACGGGTATCTGTAACACCGATAAACAACCCGTTTTGCCCACCAATATCGTTGGTAAACCAAACCCCACAGCCTGAAAGAAAAACCACAACGCATAATAGCAATGATAAAATTTTAAGATTATTTTTCATTGTAAATCACCAATATAATTATATCATACAAAAATACAGATAGCAAATACTATCTGTATTTAATTTAGCTGTGTTCATATATATTTACAAGTTGCATCGCCCATTCCTTTTGCAATTCACGTTCACGACTGCAAAGTATAATTCCTGTTAATGAACCTCCTTCATAAACTACACCATATATATTGCGATAACTTTCTATTTGCGAAGTATAATATGTTTCCCAATCATTTTTTAGTTTAATTATATGTATTTTAAGTTTTTCATCTTTTATTAATTCATTATAATATTTGGTGGATACGCTCTGCCACTTTTCACTATATAACGAATGAACATCACATATTTCAGCCGTTGACCATGCTTCTTTTAAAGCGTTTTCATAAGGAATGTTAATTGTATTGTCAAGTTCGGTATAAATATCAATTTTTTCAGCTTGTGTATTTTGCGAAGTTGTGCTTTCAGATTTTGATTCAACCGTTGTCCATATTACTTTATCATCAGCAAAGTTAGAATATTCTGCCCAAAGTTCCTCATATTCCTGCTTGGTAACACTATTTTCGCCAATGTAATATGATTCGGTGTCATCAGCTGTTGCAGCATCCCACCAAGAGAAATAAAGTTGTTTATCTATTTCCCCATTCTGATTTATTTTTTTATAGTCATAATAGATATGGTCGGGTTCTGCTCCATATTTAACTTGAAACAATCCACCATCGTTTAATACTGTGGAGTCTGCTAATGTTTCGGTATAAAGATTATACAGTCCACCGTCTTTTACATCAAAAATATATAACTGTAAATTTTTAACGCACAACTCATCGACATTATCAGAATCTACGTCACAAAATGCATACGAAAAGCCTTTATCAAGATAATCATATTGATTTACGTATAAAAAATAACCCTCGTCGGTTTTTGCAGTAATTTCACCATTTATAAATTGATTATAAATAGCGGTATTATCTAATATTTCTACATCAGAAATATTACTTGAACTGTTTTGTGAGAAAACATTATTATCAGAAGTGACGTTATTTTGCTTACAACCAACAAAAGAACCCGCAAATATTATAATAAGTGATAGTAATAAAGCTTTGAATCTCATAATTACCTCCCTATTGTTCAATTAAATTAAATGTTTCAAAATCAGTCCAATCACAATCTTCTTTGGCGTTAAATTTGTTATAATAAGTGTCGATTTCTTCTTTTGAAACGTCTTTACCATCAATTGTGTAAATACCTTCCGAGTAAAAATTTTCGGCAAGTACGATAAATTCAATTTTTGTTTTATCAAGTTTTAATAATGCAATCTGATTCGTGAATGCACCACCGCTTTGATTAAAAGTGCCATCCTTTTTCAACATCTGAAAACTGCGCATTCCAAGCAGATGCCCGTAGATATCACCATCGTCATGGTCAAGGATTACATAGTGATCAACGTACTCACTACCAAGCGTGATGCCAACAACCATTTCTCTTTCTCCATCACGGTCAACGTCGAAGTATACAAATTGTTTTGGGCGTACAATCAAATCTTCAACATAATAATCCGACGCACTTTCACTAAAGTAAATACTTTTACCACTTTTACTGATATAGGTTGACTCATTACGCATTATCGAAAGCATTTTGTCGTGAACTTCGAGCGAGTTAACAACAACGTTGCCATATTGGTCATACCAATCAACCTCAGGAATTGACAAATACTCACCAAGCCTTTTATCATATTCTTCTTTCGAAACCAGCGCAGCACCTATGAAATATCCAATCTGACCATCCAGCTCATATGTTAAGTGTTCAAAATTCACTTCAAATTCGTCAGGTGCACGATAAACATACTGCTCATATCCAAGACTTGAATGATCATATAATACCGCGCCATTTATTAAAAATTTTGTATCTGTAAGTGTTTGATAATAATTTATATCACTGTCAATAATTCTAAAACAAAGTATGTATTTATACTCACTGACACAAAGCTCTTTTTCACCATCATTATTCACATCAAAAAAAGTATATCGGTAATCTTGTGGTAATTTTCCGTAAATTGCGTATTCATCAATGTACTTTAAACCACCATCACTATCTTTAGCAGTAATCTCACCATTTAAAAACTGGATATAAAGCTGGTTGTGGTCAACCTGTTCGGGAATATCACTGGTGCTTGAATTGTTACTTGCTGTATCGGTATTATTACAACCACAAAGTAATACTAAAAGCAAATTTAAAACTAAAAATACTGCAAATTCTTTTTTCATAACCCATCCCCATTTAATATTCTCTAATTAAAATATAAAATGGAAATTATACAAATTCAAGTTACAATTAAATTACAAATATTTACAACTTTGTGATAAAAACAGATAAAAAATTACAAGCTTTTAACAAATAAAAAAGGAACGATTTTTCGTTCCTTTTTTGTATTTATTTTATTAAGTTTGTAAGTATGTCACACTCTAAAATCTGACCTTGAAGTTGTAATTTTTTTGGTGTATTATATACAAAATTACTTTCACTATTGATAGTGCCCTGATAATTATATTGCTTTAATGCCAATTTAAAATCTTCCCAATCAAAACGTCCTGTGCCAGCAAGAAGATGTAAATCCTGACCAGGTATTGAATCGTGAATATGTAATGTTTTTACACGGTCGCCAACTGCCGCAAAAAAGTCGCTGGATTTACCGCTTTGACAAATAAGATGTCCTGTATCAAGACACACCATTAGGTTATCATCACCTACGTCAGACAACATTTGCGCCATATCCTCACCCGTTTTGATAACACCCGCAACACCGGGCATATTTTCAAGACAAACGGTGGTGTTTTCAGCATATTTAAGTAAACGACGCAGCATATCAATATTCATCTGCCAGTTTTTATCGGGGTTTTCATCAGGCTTGTTAAAAGCGTAAACTATCGGATGAACAATTGTATAAGGTATTTTTAGCTTACTTGCAACCTTAACGCAATTTTCAATTGACACTATTCTGTTTTCTACCTCTTCGGGTGTCATACACCAATAAGACCCTGCGTGCGGCGCGTGGCATTGACCGATTTTTAGACCAACACTGTGAATATTATCAACTGCATTTTTCACAAATGCAAATTGCTCATCCGCACTTGCTAAAAATATTTCAGGCTTATACGAAGTATCATTTATATCAACAGCCTGATAGCCAGCATCTGCGAGCATTTTGCAATATTCAATATCCACACCGTGACAGGTTCTGCTGATTAACATAAAATTACCTCCTCAAGTTTTTACGATTTTCCAATCATCAATAAGACGCTCAAGCGACCAAGCTGCATTCGCGGGCGAGGTTGACGGCAGACATATTGCCGACCTGTCTATTTGCACTTTTATATATTTATTGTAATATTTCTCAGCGGTTTTACCGTTAACAAAAATTTGTTTTATATCGGCATTCGACAGTATCTCAGTTAAATCGTTTGGAACAACATTTTTAATAGAATTATCAGAACTGCCGACAATTTCGCAAGATGCGATTACATCCCAAACAGCAATATGGTGTGATAACAAAAACTGACGTTTTTGCTCTACTGTTTGCGGTATATTACTGTTAAAAACTGCGGCTAAAACCTTCCAAAAACGGTTTTGCGGATGACTGTAAAAAAACATCTGCTCACGCGACTTAAGAGACGGAAAACTACCTAAAATAAGTATTATTGAATTTTTATCATACAATGGTTTTATTGGGTGAATAACCTTTTTAAGCATATTATTACAGTGCAAAAAATTTGCTTTTGAATTCATTGATTTCTTTTTCCGTTTTGGTGATTTGCTCGGCATTTCTATCAGCAAGCGCTTTAGCGTGAAGCTTGCAAAGCGAAGCGTATGTTGGGTAAAAATATGACATTAAAAAGCGTGCATATTTTGCATAGCGAAATTTACCAATAGCACGAAAATCATTATCATCTCGGCGCTCTATAGCAACACCACGCTCACATTTAATAGCATCGGGAATTTCATCAAAATTCTTTGCAAAAACAAGTGTAAACTGCTTGTTGAAGCGGTCGGTAGCAACCTTTGGCACTGTAGTATGCGCGTCAGAAGAACCAACAATAGGTATTTTATAACCCTGTGCCAACATATCTGAGCGTAGCATCTCCTGAAGATTATTGCCGTTACCCGTACCATCGCATCCTGCAATTACCTCCAAAGCATCAAAGTCTCCGTTTTGCCAATGGTAAATAAATTCTTCGGTCTGCATATGGTACTCACCGTAACATTCCCAATATGGATGCGCCATAATTGCAACGCCGTTTGCTTTGCGGATATGCTCGGCAACAAATATTCGGTATGCTACACTGCGTGGGTCTGAAAGACCGGTAAAATCACGTGTTTTAAGTATTTTTTGAATTTCTGACTCAACGTAATCATCATCAGTTTCAATTATATCGTTAACACTGCTTTCACCGTTTAAATTAACGATATGAAAATATCCCATATCCTTGTTATGTACCTCTTCACCGCGGAAAACAATGAACTCTTTAGTCAGTTCCTTTATCTTCACTTGTGCCTCTAATGACGGAGCAAATTTATGATGGTCGGTAATAGCTATAAAATCATAACCCGCAGCACGATAATCACAAGCGACTTCAAACGGCGTTCCCTTGCCATCAGAACGACAAGAATGCAAATGTATATCGCCCTTATATGCTTTTAACTGAGCAAGATCTGTATCAACAGCATAAATGTGTGTAGAACGAATATATGAGCCGTTATATTTGATTTTAACACTATATTGTTGTTCACAAGTAAAATCGTACTCTACGGCAAAAAGACCGTCACCGAGGGAATATGGTGAGACATAACTGTATCGTTCTTCTTCATCAATTCGGTATTTAGCAGTATGTAGAACAGAATACTTTTCCATAGGTTGAATTTTAACCTCGACTAACTCAGAATTTATATCTGTCCCCGAAATTTTAATATATAACGTCTGATGCTCGTTACTTTTAAAAACTCTTGGATATATTTCTTTTACATAAACACTCATAATATCACCACATACTATAATTGATATCTAAATTATAGCACTAATTATAATTAAAAACAATATTTTTATATAAAAACCGTCCTCTCCCGAGAACGGTTTTTACAATCAGGTATTTTTCATAATAACTGCGCCAACGCATTCACTTGCGTGTTCGCAAGCATCTGCACAAGCTTCAAAGCAGTCGTAAATTTTAACAAGTGAAACTATCTTTAAAATGTCAGTCTGGTCCTTGGTAAGATTACGAATTGAAGCAAGATAAAGAGTATCGCATTCTTCCTCAACGTCATTAAGGGCAATAATAAGTGACTGTATTTTTTTAGAGCGTTTAAAGTTTTCAAATTCACCCATAAGCTCGCATAATATATCGCAGGATTTAACAATCTTTTTTGCAAATTCAATAATTTCAGGGTCAACAGTTTGAATATTATAAATATAAAACTTCTGTAAAATTTCTTCGATTTTGTCGGTTACCTGATCAAGATTACGACTTAACATATCCAAATCTTCACGGTCAACAGGAGTTACAAACGCCTTTGCGAGAGCCTCGTTCATCTCGTGCTTCTTTTTATCTGCAGAATGCTCAATCTCGTGCATTTCTTTAAGCATTGTTTCAATATTATCCGGATTATAGTTTTCAAGACACTCTACAAGATACACAGCCGCTTTTTTAGAAAGCTCAGTTGTTGAAATAAAATTGTCAAAATAAAATTTATCACCTTTAGCCATTTTATAAATTCCTTTCTATCAGTTAAAAATCAACAAGAATAATTTTGTTACCAAAAATGCGAGAAGACCACATCCTGGGAACGTAAGAACCCAAGTAAGCACCATTTCTTTAACAACACCAAAGTTAATTGCAGAAAGTCTTTTCACAGCACCAACACCCATAATCGACGTTGTCTTTACATGAGTTGTAGAAACAGGCAAACCGAATACCGAACAAAATACAAGCGAAATTGAGGATGCAATATCGGCTGAAAAACCTTGATATTTTTCAAGTTTCACCATATCCATACCAACAGATTTAATAATCTTTTTACCACCCATTGCGGTACCTAAGCCCATAACAGCGGAACAAAGAATCATAAGCCAGGTTGGAATTATAAATGTAGAATCTGAAGTTCCTGCGCCTTGAAGAGTAAATACACAAAGCAAAATAATACCCATAAATTTCTGACCGTCCTGAGCACCGTGCATAAATGCCATAGATGCCGCACCAACAATCTGAGCGCCACGGAAAAACGGTTCGGTTTTAGGACGATTTGCTTTATAAAATATTTGGGTCACAAGTTTACATATAACCCATGCGAAACCGAAACCTAAAGTAACAGAAATTACAATACCGTAAATAACTTTAAGCCACTGGTTCCACACAATAGCATCAAGACCAAGAAGCGCCATCGCACCACCTGTAAGACCCGCAATAAGAGCATGACTTTCACTTGTAGGTATACCAAACACCCAGGCAAGTGTTGCCCATATAACGATTGCAAGCATTGCAGCACACAAAACAATAATAACGGTTTTTCCATCGGTATCACCGAAGTTTACCATTTTAGTGATGGTTACAGCAACTTCATTACTGATTTTGGTCATAACAAAAACACCAAGAAAGTTAAACACCGCTGCCATAAGTATAGCCATCTTTGGTGGCATACATCTCGTTACCACGCAAGTTGCAATTGCATTTGGCGCATCTGTCCAACCATTTACCAGTATAACGCCGAGTGTAAGCGTTACAGCGACAAACAAGAGCGGATTTGCCGTCATCTGACCCCAAAACTCTAAAATTGAATTCATATTATATCCTTTCTTATAAGAAAATACATCTATTTCTTTTATATATGTATAATTGAATTAAGAACATTTTATCATATATGCAGTAAAAATGCAACAAAATGGAATAATATACATTTAGAAAATAATATCAAAATAATAAAAATAAAACTTGACAATATTTAATTCTTATAATATAATAGTGTGGTCGCAAAAATGCTGCTATGGCTCAGGTGGTAGAGCACGTCCTTGGTAAGGACGAGGTCACCAGTTCGAATCTGGTTAGCAGCTCCAAAAAAGGACTTAGCTTTTAGCTAAGTCCTTTTTTAAATTTTATCTCTCTGCACCTTTAGGTCTGGTCATAAGTTCTTTAACAGCCAAATCTGCTCGGTAGCCTTCATATAATACTTTATAGCAAGAATTGATTATAGGTAACTCAACACCATACTTTTCACCCAACTGGTAAGCCATAAGTGTTGCATAATAACCTTCAACAGTACCAACCTCTTTAAGAGCTTGCTCTACTGGAACACCACTGCCAACTTTGTTACCAAATCGATTGTTACGGCTGTGCTTTGAAGTACAGGTAACAACCAAATCACCAATACCGGTAAGACCCATAAATGTACGCTCATCTGCACCCATACAAACACCAAGATTTGCCATCTCACTAAGACCTCTGGTAATAAGCGCCGCCTTGGTATTATCACCAAGACCTAAGCCATCACTTATACCTGCGCAAACAGCAATAACGTTTTTAAGTGCGCCGCCAAGTTCTACACCCACTAAATCATTGGCAGTATATATGCGTAAAAATTCACTTGAAAGAACGTCCTGAACGATGGAAGCCGCAGTAAAACTTTTTGAAGAAGCAACAAGTGATGTTGGTATCATACGAGCAACCTCTTCGGCATGTGAAGGACCGGATAAAACACAAATTTTATCGTTTGGAAGTTCTTCACGAATAACCTGTGAAAGCCTTTTTAAACTGTCTTTTTCAAATCCCTTTGCAACATTCACAACGATACCGTGGTTTTCAACACAGCTAAGTTGCTTTGCTACAGAGCGTACTGCAACAGAAGGACAAGCTATAACTGTAATCAAGGAATCAACAGCACAATTGATATCACAAGTAATATCAATCTCTTCAGGAATTTTTATACCCGGCAAGAGTTTAACATTCTCACGATTTTTCACAAGATCGCTTACCTCTTGTTCAAACGGAGACCATAGAGTAACCTTGTGACCGCAATTAAAAGCAGAAATAGCAAGTGCAGTTCCCCAACCACCTGAGCCTAAAACAGTAACCTTTGCCATATTACTTTTTACCTCCGATTGTAAGCTTCTTTTCGGTGCCATTTATAAGTCTTTTAATATTTTCAGAGTGTTTTGCAATAACCAATATTCCCATTGCTATAGCAAGAACTGCCTGCGGCCAGAAAAGTGCAGGTTCGTTAATAAAACTAAATATCATTGTACAACCAACAACTGTAATTGCCGCCGCAATAGAGCTTACCGACACAATACGTGTAATAAGAACGCCCAAAGCAAAAACAGAAAGCCCTATTAAAATTGCAGGCCAGCAACATATAGCAAAAATACCTACGCTTGTGGCAATACCTTTACCGCCTTTAAACTGGAAGAATATTGGGAAAACATGACCGAGCATACAAGCAAGTCCACATATAAAAGAGCCATAAACAGCCCATACTTCGCCGCTTTCAAAAACTAAGTCAAACACCAACTTACCAATAAAACATGCAACAAAACCCTTTAAAACATCACATAAAAATGTCAAAGCACCAAGTTTAACTCCGCCTGTTCGCATAACATTTGTAGTACCTGCGTTACCACTTCCGAGCTCGCGGACATCTTTTTTCATAAATATTTTTGAAAAAACAACAGCAAAACTGATGCTGCCAAGTAAGTAAGCTAAAATTACGGTCAGTACTGCATAAATCATTTTGCGTTTTTATCTCCTCTCTCACGGATAACAAACCTTACGGGTGTACCCTCAAGACCAAAGGTTGAGCGTATCTGATTTTCAAGATAACGCTGATATGAAAAGTGGAATAATTCAGCATTATTACAGAAGCACACAAAGGTCGGTGGACAGGTTGAAGCCTGCGTCATATAGTAAATTTTAAGACGTTTACCTTTATCAGAAGGTGGTTGAACACGCGCTGTAGCGTCTGCAAGAATATCATTGAGTTTACCGGTTGAAATATGTATAGTGTTTTGTGTGCGTACGTAATTTATAAGCTCAAAAAGTCGGTCAAGTCGCTGACCTGTTTTTGCAGATATAAAAATTATGGGCGCATAAGGCATAAATGAAAAATCATTCATCAATTTTTTACGATAAACGTCCATTGTATGGCCATCTTTATCAACAATATCCCATTTGTTAACAGCAATTATGCACGCTTTACCCTCTTCAAGCGCAAGACCCGCTACTTTAGAATCTTGTTCGGTAAAACCATCAACACCGTCTATCATTATAACGCAAACATCAGAGCGTTCAATTGCCATTTTTGCACGTATAACACTGTATTTTTCAATCTTATCTTCAACACGGCTGTTACGACGCAAACCTGCAGTATCAATAAAGTTGAATTTACCAAATTTATTTTCAACCAACGAGTCAATCGCATCGCGTGTAGTACCAGCAATATCAGATACAATAACACGTTCTTCACCCGTAATTTTATTTATGAGCGAACTTTTACCCGCATTTGGTTTACCAATAACCGCAACATTTATAACATCTTCATCCTCAGATTCATCAATATCAGGCAAGAATTCATAAGCGGCATCAAGCAGGTCACCTGTTCCGTGACCGTGTACCGACGATACAGCAATAGGATCACCAAGACCTAAGTTATAGAATTCATAAAACTCAGGCGGAACTTCACCGATTTTATCGCACTTGTTTACACAAAGAACAATAGGTTTACCGCTTTTTAAAAGCATAGAAGCAATCTCGGCATCGGTTGCAGTAACACCCGTCTGCATATCACACACCATAACGATTACGTTTGCGGTGTCAATTGCAAGCTGTGCCTGAGAGCGCATACCAGAAAGAATTATATCATTTGTCTTAGGTTCAATACCGCCTGTGTCAACAAGCATTACTTTTTTACCAAGCCACTCGGTATCGCCATAAATTCGGTCACGTGTAACACCGGGAGTATCATCAACAATTGACAGACGTTTACCAATAAGTTTATTAAACAAAGTAGATTTTCCAACGTTTGGTCTGCCAACAACCGCAATAATAGGTTTTGCCATAAAATCGCCTCCTAAATATCCAAAATCGCATCTACTAATGCGTAACCATCATTATCAACAGCTTTAATATTCACGTCAAGTTTTTTAGAAAGTTCCTCTACCGTAATACTATCTAAAAACATATCTCCTTGGGCTCGAAGCATACTTGACGGTATAAGTAAAGTATCGCCTAAATCGGTATTTTTTAACTGATTATATATATCAGTAGCGGTAACAAGACCTGCAACCGTTATTCTATCTCCGAAAAAGTCGTTTTTAACAGCGTAAACATCACATTTAAGACCTTTACACTTTTGTTCGCACAAATTTGCGATTTCTTTTAGCAAAGGATATGCCGCAACACCTGTTGCAATAGAAATGTGACGGTCAAGCGCAACGTTATCAAAATCATTAAGCGCTGCTGAAACCTCAGACTTTAAAAGCGACCAAAGCCCAACACCGTTTTCAAGCTGCAAAAAATCACCGTAAAATGCGGCAGATGGTATTTCACGTTCCGACAAAAGATAAAACTCGTCTGAGCCGTAAATACGTCTGTCACCATATTTCTGAAGAGATTTTTCAGCATATTCATCAATAATATCAAGAACGCAAGATGCTGTTTTTTTGTTAAAAGGTGTAAGCTTGGCTAACCCTTCGCGATACTTTGTAAGTCCTACAGGTACTGCAGCTATACATTCCATATTTGAAAGACTTAATAAATCATTTAAACTACGCCGTAATTCGTCACCATCATTAAGTCCGGGACAAAGTACCAACTGACTGTTCATCTTTATACCGGCATCATCGAATCGCTTCATAACTTCAAGAGCCCTGCCGGCATTTTTATTACTCATCATTTTAACACGCAGTGCGGGGTTTGTGGTATGAACCGATATATTTATCGGACTGATATGCATTTTAATAATACGTTCAATTTCGTGCTCAGTAATATTGGTAAGAGTAATATAATTACCAAATAAAAAAGAGAGTCGAGAATCGTCATCTTTAAAGTAAAGACTGTCACGAAGTCCTTTGGGTAACTGATCTATAAAGCAAAATACACATTTATTTTTACAAGAACGTTTTTCGTCCATCAAATAAGTGTCAAAAACAAGTCCAAGTTCCTCGAATTCATGCTTCCTAATTTTTAGCTTCTTAGGTTTGCCTTTGTTGTTAATTATCTCTGCAACAATTATTTCATTGTTCTGATAAAAGCGATAATCAAGTACATCCATTATTATATTGCCGTTAATAGATACAAGTATATCACCTTGTTTTATATGTGCTTTGGCAGCAACGCTGCCTTTTTCTACGTCTTTAATAACAACGGACATACAATTCACCACCTAAATAAATATTATACAATATTTTACAATAAAAAACAAGAGGAGGATTACTCCTCCTCTCAATAAAACAAATTATTCTGCAACTTCAATAACCTGACGGCCATTATACTTGCCGCAAGCAGTGCAAATTCTGTGAGGACGCTTATACGCACCACAATCGGAGCATCTTACCAATGCAGGAGTATCGAGCTTCCATAAGTTGTTTCTTCTCTTGTCTCTTCTTGCTTTAGATGTTTTTCTCTTCGGTACTGCCATTTTCAGCACCTCCTTAACTTTAGATTCACAAAGAATTAATTATCAAGTAATTCCATAAGCTTGGCAAGTCGCGGATCCACTTCTTTTGTAGAACAGCCACATTCACCTTCGTTCAGATTTTTGCCACATTTAAAACAAATACCCTTGCAAGTTTCATTACACAAGTGTTTGCTGGGCAAATCCAAAATGACTTCAGAATACACAAACTCGTCCACATCTAATTTCATATCCGGCACAGTAATAATTGTGTCACTTTCCTGTCTCTCTATAGCAGTGGCAAGCAATTTATCAATAATGACGGTATGGTTGTGTTGGGCAAAAACGCCACATCGGTCACAGTCAGCCGCAAAAGTATATTCAATATTTAAATTCAAATACACAACACTTGCCTTGTTAGAAACCGTACCAACAATTTTTACAGGAGCTTTGAGCGGATAGTTTCCCATAAAATCAACTTCACTCATATCGAGTGAATGGTTAATTTCCAAAACCGAATTTTCGGTAGCAAAGATGCGTTTTAAATCAAGAATCATATTGCACCTCACAAAATGACCTTAAGTCACGAACTATATTATATATATCGTCCCCCTTTTTGTCAAGCACAAATTTCCATAATTTTTATAAATTTTTTTATAATTTTATTATACTTTTTTGTATATAAACACATTGACATTTTGAAACAAAAAAGATATAATTGTTTAAATATAAAATATCGAAAGGTGATGTACCAAAAATGGCTTATTTTTTCAACGAAGTTTCACACACTTTTAACGAGTACCTTTTGGTTCCCGGTTATTCGTCAGCAGAGTGTGTACCTGCAAACGTTTCACTTAAAACTCCCCTTGTAAAATTTAAAAAGGGCGAAGAACCATCAATTAGTATGAACATACCAATGGTATCAGCAATTATGCAGGCCGTATCAGGTGAAAAGTTGGCAGTAGCCCTTGCCCGCGAAGGTGGCGTTTCTTTTATCTATGGTTCACAAACCGTTGAAGATGAAGCCGCAATGGTAGCCCGCGCTAAAGCATATAAAGCAGGCTTTGTTGTTAGTGGTTCAAATGTTTCACTTGACAGCACCTTACAGGATATATTGAATTTAAAGGAAGAAAATGGTTTTTCAACAGTTGCTGTTACATCAGATGGCACTGCTCACGGTAAACTTCTTGGTATTGTTACAGGACGCGACTATCGCATTAGCCGTATGGAAAGAAACACACCTGTTTCTGAATTTATGACACCATTTGAAAAGTTGGTTGTCGGTGATGAAAACACAACACTAAAACAAGCAAATGATATTATCTGGGACAATAAACTGAATTCCCTGCCAATAGTTGATTCAAACGGTAATCTTATGTACTTTGTTTTCAGAAAAGACTACGAGGCGCACAAGGAAAATCCAAACGAATTGCTTGATGATAAAAAACGTTACGTTGTTGGCGCCGGTATAAATACCCGCGACTATGCCGTACGTGTTCCGGCACTTATAGAAGCAGGCGCCGACGTACTTTGTATCGACTCTTCAGAAGGTTTCAGCGAATGGCAGAAACTTACTATCGCCTGGATTCGTGAACATTACGGCGACAGTGTTAAAGTTGGTGCAGGCAACGTTGTAGATGCCGAAGGCTTCCGTTTCCTTGCTGACTGCGGCGCTGACTTTATAAAAGTTGGTATCGGTGGCGGTTCAATTTGTATTACCCGTGAAACAAAGGGTATTGGTCGCGGACAGGCCACAGCACTTATTGAAGTATGTAAGGCTCGTGATGAATATTACGAAGAAACCGGTATATACGTTCCTGTTTGCTCTGACGGCGGTATCGTTCACGATCACCACATTACACTTTCTCTTGCTATGGGTGCTGACTTTGTAATGCTTGGCCGCTACTTTGCTCGCTTTGACGAAAGCCCTTCTAACAAGGTTCGCTTAAATGGTAGTTATTATAAAGAATACTGGGGAGAAGGTTCGGCACGCGCACGTAACTGGCAGCGTTATGACCTTGGCGGCGATAAAAAGCTCTCATTTGAAGAAGGCGTTGACTCCTACGTTCCTTATGCAGGCGCATTAAAAGACAACGTTGCATTATCACTTAGCAAGGTTAAATCAACAATGTGTAACTGCGGCGCGCTTACAATTCCTGAATTCCGCGATAAGGCAAAACTTACACTTGTTTCTGCTACAAGTATTGTAGAAGGTGGAGCACACGACGTTATCCAGAAAGAAACATCACTTGGTACAATCAAATAAATTAAATCCTAAAGCAAAACCCCAGCCGTTTGGTTGGGGTTTTATGTATTTATATATTTTGTTTTTTTATACCAAAAATCATTCTTAAAATTCCACTCAAAATCTTCGGACTTTTAACTAAAACAACTTTCATAAAAATACCTCCGTCAATGCTTGCAACAGGATACTCCAAGTATAATTACCCATATTGCAAGTATGCCTACTAAAAATTTTGGAGGACAAAAACAACTTATCAATAAACCTAACGCAAAAACTATAGCGATGAGCCCCTTGTTTGTGTTATTATATTTTCTTCGCATTTTCATCCCTCCGATATTACATAATAAGCAAAAATTATATTTTTGTTACAAAACAGAAAAAATCGGCCTGATATTTATAATCAGACCGATTAAATTTAAATTATTCTGTTATTCCCGCCATAACTGCTTCAAAGTCCTCTTCTATTTCCTTTGAAGGAGCTTTTGTTAAAAGTGAAACTATAACAATGAAAATTGATGAAATAATAAACGCTGGGAGCAATTCATAAATTGCAAACACACCACCGAGTTTTGCAATAACAAGTTTCCAGATAAACACGCTCGCCGCACCGCTTACCATACCGGCAACAGCACCTGCGCGATTGATACGTTTCCAGAAAAGCGAGAATATCATAAGCGGACCAAATGTTGCGCCAAAACCGGACCAAGCAAATGAAACTATTTCAAATATTACGCTGTTTTCGTCAAGCGCGATAATAATTGCAATAATTGCAATAACAAGTAATGTAATTCTTGTTACCCACATAACCTGCTTGTCGTTGGCATCCTTTTTAACAACACCATGATAGATATTTTTTGCAACTGCAGATGCAGCAATGAGTAGATATGAGTCAGATGAGCTAATTGTTGCAGCCAAAATACCAGCCATAACAAATCCTGCAAGTATTGGCGGCAAGAAACTTGTGGACATAGTAATAAATATGTTCTCAGCAGTTGCTTTTGTAAGATGCTCTGTCGGGAAAATCTGACGACCGATAATACCAATAATTACAGCGACAGCAAGCGAAAATACAACCCAAATCATAGCAATACGTCTTGAACGCTTAAGTTCATCTTCACGACGTATAGCCATAAAGCGTAAGAGAACCTGTGGCATACCAAAATATCCAAGACCCCAAGCAAGACAAGAGCAAATACTTAATATACCATAATTACCTGCAGTACCAAATGTAGGTTTGCCGGCATCCACAAATTGTTCACCAAGTATTGGATTAGCATTCAAGTCGGCTGCAGAAACGTTAGATATAACATCTCCATTTAGATTCGTAGGCTGTGCTATACCAAAGAATTCTAAAAATCCGGGTATTTCACGCGCATTATCAACAACTGCACCAAAGCCACCTACATTTATAACACCAATTATAACAATTATTGTTAGCGCTGAAATCATAACAATAGCCTGCATAAAGTCAGAAGCACTTTCTGCCAAAAAACCACCAAGAACCGTATAAATCAATACAAATATTGCGCCAACCACCATCATAGCAATATATGGCGCACCAAAGAGCGTTGAAAACAGTTTACCGCAGGTTACAAAACAACTTGCTGCATAAACCGTAAAGAAAATCAAAATAAACAAAGCCGCAAGTATCATTATAACCTTATTTTTCTCGCGGAATCTATTTGAAAAAAATTCAGGCAAAGTGATTGAATTATTTGCTCTGATACTATATCGGCGAAGTCGCTTTGAAACAATAAGCCAGTTAAGATATGTACCTATCGCAAGACCAATTGCAGTCCAAGCGGCATCCGCAAGACCACACCAATAAGCCACACCGGGTAGTCCCATAAGAAGCCATCCGCTCATATCAGAAGCCTCAGCACTCATAGCTGTAACCCATGGCCCCAAAGAACGACCACCTAAAAAGTAGTTTTCCGAACTTTTATTTGCACGCTTGGCAAACAAAACACCAATTACAATAACAACAGCCATATATATTATCATTGCAATAAGAATTTGCAGTATGTTGGTATCCATAAATAGCCCCCATTTATAATAAATATTTGCCATTATATCACAGTTGTTCCAAAAAATCAACACTTTAAAGCGTAAAATTATTGTCAAAAAAATATAACCGACAGAAAATTCTGTCGGTTACTAAAATTAGTCATTACTGTAAGGAAGTAAAGCAATCTGACGAGCACGCTTGATAGCGGTTGTAAGAGCACGCTGATGCTTTGCGCAAGTACCAGTTGTTCTGCGTGGTAAAATTTTTGCACGCTCTGAAACATACTTGCGAAGACGAGCTACATCCTTATAATCAATTTCTTCTACACGATCAACGCAAAAATGACAAACCTTTTTGCGAGGCTTTCTGTGAAGCGGTCTATCTGTCTTTTCCATCGAAAAGTTCCTCCTTTAATAAAATTAGAAGGGCAAATCGTCATCCATTCCGCCCATTTCGGTAAAGTCACTTACATCGGCATTACTAAAAGCTGCCGGTTCGTTTGCAGCGGGAGCTGTACCGCCCTCACGCTTTGACTCAACGAATTGTGCGTTGTTTACAACAACCTCAAATGCTGTACGGTTGTTGCCGTTTTTATCTTGATATTTACGAGTCTGAATTGAACCTTCAATACCAATCATACTGCCCTTTTTAAAATATTTGGTGATAAACTCAGCACGCTGACGCCAAGCAACAATGTTGATAAAATCAGTCTGCTGTTCTTCACCTGCACGATAATTGCGGTTTACAGCAATGGAAAATGTGGTAACGGGTATACCGTTTGGTGTTGTTTTTAATTCAGGATCTGCTGTGAGACGACCTGTTAACACTACAAGATTGAACATTTTAATATTCCTCCATTACTTTCTTATTACCATAATGCGAAGAACGCCTTCGGTAATGCCTGCAATACGCTCAAGCTCTGCAGGTACTGACGGTTCACAGGTTAAAGTTGTGAAAACATAGTAACCTTCGGTCTCGTCGTTGATAGGATATGCAAGTCTGCGCTTACCCCATTCGTCAACATTTTCGACCGTACCGTTTTTTGTCATAAGGTCATTAAACTTTTCTTTAAGAGCGTTAACGGCTTCATCACCGTTTGCTACTGAAAGAACAAGTGCCACCTCATACTTGTTGGTCATTTCGTTGCACCTCCTTCTGGTCTAATGGCTCCGTGCGTTTCACACGGGGCAAGGAGCTAAATTTGAGCAAATTCTCAATTAGCGCTTAACATTATAACATATTTTTTTAAAATGTCAACTTTTTTTACGTTTTAATTGATTTTTATATTCATTTATAATATAATATACGCGAAAAAGCAAAAAGGAGAGTTTGATTTATGCTACTCGCTATAGATATCGGCAATACAAATATCACCCTTGGCGCATATGATAATGATATTTTGCGCTTTACAGCGCGACTCGCCACAGTTCATGGCACTACGTCTGATCAATATGCCGTTGAAATTAAAAACATTTTGGAATTACGTGGTGTAAGTCATACAAGAATTGAAGACTGTATTGTATCGTCGGTAGTTCCATCTGTCGGTGGCGCAATATGCAATGCTGTATCCCTTCTTTGCAATATTGTACCACTTGAATTAGGACCGGGTGTAAAAACAGGTCTTAATATAAAAATTGACAATCCTGCTCAACTCGGCGCAGACCTTGTCGCAGGAGCTGTTGGCGCCATAAGCGAATACACTCTACCCTGTGTTGTAATAGATATGGGTACCGCTTCAACTATAAGTGTAATCGACCGTAACGGTGCATATCTTGGTGGTGTAATATCGGCAGGTGTTCGTCTTACACTTAAAGCACTTTGCGAAAACACCTCACTGCTTACGTCTATTGAAATTTCCGCACCAAAATCAGTTATTGGTTCAAATACCGTAGACTGTATGAAATCAGGTCTTATTTTCGGTACTGCCGCAATGATTGATGGTTTACTTGATAAAATCACCGAGGAACTTGGTGAAATTCCTACGATTGTTGCTACCGGTGGCTTATCCCAAGAAATCATTACTCATTGTAAAAATGATATTATCTATAACGCAAATCTATTGCTTGACGGTTTGCGTGAAATATATGAAAAGAATAGATAACAAGAGGTGTCTTTTATGTTAAAGCAAGAACTTTTAAAACGTAATTTACCAAAACTTTTGTCACGTGAAGAAATGGTAGAGATTATGCAGCGTGAGGTTTATGGTTATTTACCCAAAAACAATTTTGAGTGGACGGTTTCTAACCAAAAAAACATTGAAATCCGTTTTGCAAAAGGTAATGCAATACATTCAAGTGTAGATTTTACACTTACTAATGAACACGGTAGTCACACCTTCCCTGTTCACAGACTTTTGCATCAGGATGGCAAAAAGCACCCTGTTATTCTTTGTATAAATTTTGATAAACAGGTTCCAAATAAATATTTTCCAATTGAAGAAATTGCCGAACAAGATTGTGACGTTATTACATACTGCTATACAGACATAACAAGTGATGACGGCGATTTTTCAACAGGTATTGCTCCTCTTGTTTTCCCGAATGGACGTACAAATGATACTGATTGCGGTAAATTGGGTCTATGGGCGTTTACAAATATGCGCGTTCTTGACTATGCTCTTACGCTTGATGGCACCGACACCAAAAACGTTGCTATTTTAGGTCATTCACGTCTTGGTAAAACCGCATTGGTTACAGGTATGTTAGATGATAGATTCTCTCACGTATTCTCTAACAATGCGGGTTGCGCAGGTGATGCAATCGCTCGTGGTGGTTCAGGTATTCCTGACGCTGATGGCAACTTTGCTGTCGAAGAACAATATCGCGGTGAAACTATCTGGCGCATTTGCGACCATTTCCCATTCTGGTTTTGTAAAAATTACTTTAAGTACACAGAGCAAAATTACGGCACTGACTTTGATCAGCATTTTGTATTAGCAAGCATTGCCCCTCGCAAAGTGTGTGTAAACGCAGCAGAACTTGACTTCTGGGCTGACCAAAAGAGTGAACAACTTTGCTGTCTTGCTGCTGCTGAGGCTTGGGAAAACTTAGGTCTTGACGGTATGCAGGAATGTGATCACTATCTCACAGGCGGTGAAAAATTACTCCAGGGTAACGTTGGTTTCTTTATGGCGCCAACCAAACATTTCTTATCACGTCACGCCTGGAATAACTATATTGAATTTATGCTCAAGCATTTAAACTAATAATTTCAAGGTGAACCGCTATGTTAAAACAAGAATTATTAAATCGTAATCTTCCCCCGCTGTTATCACGTGAAGAAATGATTGAAATTATGCAGCGTGAAGAGTATGGATATCTTCCCGAAAACGATTTTCAGTGGTCGGTATCAAATGAAAAAATTATTGAACGTCGCTTTGCAAAAGGCAACGTGGTACATTCATGCGTTGACTTTACGCTTACCAATAAAAATGGTAGTCACACCTTCCCTGTTCATCGACTTCTTCATCAAGATGATAAAAAGCGTCCTGTTATTCTTTGCATTAACATTGATAAACACGTGCCTGATAAATACTTTCCAATTGAAGAGATTGCTGAACAAGAATTTGATATTATTACATATTGCTACAAAGATATAACAAGTGATGATACTGATTTTACAACAGGCATTGCACCTCTTGTTTTCCCAAATGGACGTCAAAACAATACTGACTGCGGCAAAATAGGCCTATGGGGATTTGCAAATATGCGTGTGTTAGATTATGTACTTACACTACCTAACACAGACAGTAAAAACGTTGCAATACTTGGTCATTCACGTCTTGGTAAAACTGCACTCTTTACCGGAATGATGGACGAACGTTTTAGCTTTGTATTATCTAACAATGCAGGTTGTGGCGGCGATGCTATTGCTCGAGGTGGCAGCGGTCTTCCTGATGAAAACGGTAATTATAAGGTTGAAAAAGAATTTCGCGGTGAAATAATTTCTAACCTCACAACAGTCTGGGCAGCTTGTTGGTTTTGTGAAAACTACAAAAAACATGGTGATTCAAACTATGGTGATAACTTCGACCAACATTATGTTTTGGCAAGCATTGCGCCACGTAACGTTTGTGTAAATGCTGCTGAACTTGATTACTGGGCAGACCAAAAAAGCGAACAGCTTTGCTGTATGGCAGCGGCTGAGGCTTGGGAAAAGATGGGTCTTTACGGTATGCAGGAATGTGACCATTACCTTACAGGCGGTGAAAAATTACTCGAAGGCAACGTTGGCTTCTTTATGTCACCTACAATGCATTTCTTGTCTCGTCACGCTTGGCAAGGTTATATGGAGTTTATGCGCAAACATTTAAATAAATAATTTGAGGTTACATCATGTTGAAAAAAGATTTATTAAATCGTAAACTTCCCCCGCTGCTATCACGTAAAAAAATGATTGAAATTTTACAACGTGAAGAATATGGTTACTTGCCGAACAACGATTTTGAGTGGGCAGTTTCTAATTATAAACGTGTTGACGGTCGTCTTGCAAAGGGTGAAGTTGTTTATTCAACAGTCGATTTTACATTGACTAATAAAAATGGTTCGCACACCTTCCCCATTAACCAATTTTTGCATACCGACGGTAAGAAATATCCTACAATAGTTCATATTGCAGGTAGATACCCAGGTAATTTTGTTCCGGAAGAGGAAATTGTTGAAAACGGATATAATTTAATTATATTTGTTTATAAAGACATAACAAGTGACGATGGCGATTTTACCACAGGTATTGCTCCACTTGTATTTCCAAACGGTCGTCAAAATGACACAGATTGCGGTAAAATCGGTTTATGGGCATTTGCCAATATGCGTGTTCTTGATTATTTGCTGACATTAGATTGTGTTGACACTAAAAATATTGCTATTGTTGGTCAATCAAGACTTGGTAAAACCGCTTTGGTTACCGGAATGTTAGATGAAAGATTTGCATTCTCACTTTCAAACAATGCCGGCTGTAGCGGTGATACACTGTCTCGCGGTAATTCAGGTCTTCCAGACGCCGATGGTAACTTTAAAGTCGAAAAACAATATCGTGGCGAAACAGTCGAAAGAATCACAAGCGTATTCCCCTATTGGTTCTGCAAAAATTATTTAAAATTCGCAGAGCAAAATTACGGCACCGACTTTGACCAACACTATCTTTTGGCAAGTATCGCTCCCCGTAATGTATGTGTCACATCCGCAGAGCTTGATTACTGGGCAGACCAAAAAGGTGAACAGCTTTGTTGCTTGGCTGCTGCTGAGGCTTGGGAGAATATGGGTCTTTATGGACTTGAAGAATGTGACCACTATCTTGAACCGAGTGAAAAACTTCTTCAAGGCAATGTCGGTTACAGTATGACTCCTACAACACATTTTCTCTCACGTCACGCATGGCATAACTATATAGAATTTATGCGTATTCACAGACATAACTGACACAGTCAGTAAATATATATGTCAAAATTTTATGAACTGCACCATAACGGGCAGTATCGGAGGTAATTTTTATGACAAACAAAAGAAATCAACAAACACAAAAACTGGTCCTTGGCGCAATAATGACTGCTCTTGTTATTATTTTGCAATTGGTTGGTAGTTTCACAACCTTTTTCGGACCATTTTCCACAGCCGTAGCACTTATTCCCATTGTTTTAGGTGCTGCAATGTGTGGCACAGCCGTTGGTGCTTGGCTTGGTTTTGTGTTCAGTATGGTGGTTATCCTTTCGGGTGGGGCAGCATTATTTTTTGCATTTGACGTTCCCGGAACAATAATAACCGTACTTCTAAAAGGCACTATGTGTGGACTCGCTGCAGGTTTAGTTTATAAACTTCTCGCAAAATTCAATAAATATGTAGCCGTATTTGCATCGGCAATCGTATGTCCACTTGTAAACACAGGTATATTC